>JAIQFU010000683.1 GCA_020073115.1 Terriglobia bacterium | reverse complement strand
TGGAGTGGGCTTTCAGCCTGCCATGCCTGCATTCGTGCGGGCATGGATGCCGCCACGAATGGCGGCATGGCAGGCTGAAAGCCCACTCCACGAGTACAATCGCTTTATGTCCCGTTTCTCCGCTATTCTCTTTCTGTCTGTCTTCGCCCTTCACGCCCAACAGCCATCCACCATCGAGCAGCGCACGGCGGGCATGCAAAAGATCGACGGCTACTTCCCCCTCTACTGGGACGCCCGCGCGGGCTCGCTCTGGCTCGAAATCCCGCGCTTTGACGCCGAGTTCCTCTACGTCACCGGCCTCGCCGCCGGCCTGGGCTCGAACGATATCGGGCTGGACCGCGGGCAGGAAGGCGGCGGGCGGGTGGTCTCATTCCAGCGTGTCGGTCCCAAAGTGCTGCTGGTGCAGACGAACGAAACCTTCCGATCCTCCAGCCCCAACCCCGCCGAACGCCGGTCTGTCGAGGACTCGTTCGCCCGCTCGGTGCTATGGGGCTTCACGGTCGCAGCCGAGAACAACGGGCGCGCGCTGGTGGACGCCACGGATTTCTTTCTGCGCGACGGGGCCAACGCCGCCGCCTCGCTGCGCCCCGGCGCCTACCGCCTGGACAAGACTCGCAGCGCCGTCCACCTGCCTCGCACCCGGGCGTTCCCCAGGAACACCGAAATCGAAGTAATCCTGACGTTCACGAGCGAAGCCGCCGGCGGGCGCGGCGGCGGATTGTTTTCGGGAACCGTGGCGAGCGTCACGCCCTCCGCCGACGCCGTCACTTTGCGCGAACACTACTCCCTGGTGGAACTCCCCGACAACCACTACAAACCGCGCTATGACGACCCGCGCGCCGGCTACGGC
The DNA here is from genome assembly GCA_020073115.1 of Terriglobia bacterium. Lineage (GTDB taxonomy): Bacteria > Acidobacteriota > Terriglobia > Bryobacterales > Bryobacteraceae > BOG-224. Next base: position 4,179 of record JAIQFU010000683.1, on the reverse strand, counting down.
GGCCTGAGCTACGTGGACTACAGCACCCCCATCGGCGAACCGATGATCCGGCGATACCTGCACCGCCACCGCCTGGAGAAGAAGGATCCCGCGGCGGCGGTGAGCGAGCCCGTGAAGCCGATCGAATACTGGGTCGATCCCGGCGCTCCCGCGGACATCAAAAAAGCCCTGATCGAAGGCGCAAGCTGGTGGAACCAGGCGTTCGAAGCCGCGGGCTTCCGCAACGCTTTCAAAGTGGACGTGCTGCCCGAGGGCGCCGACCCCATGGACATCCGCTACAACATGATCAACTGGGTCCACCGCTCCACCCGCGGCTGGAGTTTCGGATCCACCGTCGCCGACCCGCGCACCGGGGAAATCATCAAGGGCGTGGTGGCCCTCGGCTCGCTCCGGGACCGCCAGGACTATCTCATCTTCGAAGGCCTGCTCTCGCCCTATCTCAACGGCGACGAGAAGCCCGACGTGCTGTACCAGACCGCCCTGGCGCGCATCCGCCAGCTTTCGGCGCACGAGGTGGGCCACACCCTGGGACTCGGCCACAATTACTACGACAGCTCCAAAGGCTGGATCTCCGTGATGGACTACCCGCATCCCCTGGAAAAGCTGCGTGACGACGGAACCATCGACCTCTCCGAAGCGTATCCGGCGCGCATCGGCGAGTGGGACAAGGTCACCATCGATTACGGCTACCGCCAGTTCGCTGATGGGGACGACCCCGCCGCGCTGAAGAAGATCCTGGACGACGCGTGGGCGCAGGACCTGCGCTATCTTTCCAACCAGGACACCGATACGCACCCGCGGGTGGACCAATGGTCCAATGGCGTGAACCAGGCGGACGAGTTGAACCGCATCATGAAAGTCCGCCGCGCGGCCCTCAACCGCCTGGGCGAGCACACTATCCGGAACGGCGCGCCCATGGCGACCATCGAAGAGCCGCTCGTGCCGGTCTTCCTGTATCACCGGTATTCGGTGGAATCCGTCGCCTCCATGCTGGCGGGCCAGGATTACATCTACGCGATGCGCGGCGACGGGCGCACGCCGTTGCAGTGGGAGACGGCTGCCAACCAGCGCAAGGCGCTGGAGGCGCTCGCCGCCACCTTGAAGCCGGCGGAACTCACCGTTCCCAAGCGGATTCTGGATGCGATTCCGCCGCGGCCGCCGGGCTATGGCCGCCACCGCGAATTGTTCCCACGCACCACGGGCGACGCCTTCGACCCCCTCGGCCCGGCGGCGGCCGCCGCCAACCTGACCGTGGGCTTCGTTCTGGAACCGCAGCGCGCCGCGCGCATGGTGGCGCAGCATGCGGTGGACCCGGGGTTGCCCGGATTGGAGGAAGTCATCGACCGGTTGGTGAAGGCAACGTTCGATGCGGCCGCGGCATCGCCCTACGAGGCCGAGATCCGCCGCTCCGAGGAGCGCGTCCTGGTAGAGCGCATGATGGGTCTTGCGGCCTCGGCGCAGAACTCGCAGGTGCGTGCGGTGACTTCGCTGAAGCTGTCGAAACTGGCGGCGCGGCTGAAGGCCGAACCGCCGGGGCCGGAGGCCGAGCAGGCTTCGCACGCCTTGTTCGCCGCCGATATCAAGCGCTTCCTGGAACGCCCGGCGGACCCGCAGAAGCCGACAGCCCCGCCGGAGCCGCCTCCGGGAGCGCCGATCGGATGACGTAGCGTAGGCACTCTTGCCTGCCGTGTCCACACTCGTGTGGACACCCGGCCCCTGCGGCGCGCGGGGGCCGGGTGCCAGCATGACTGCCGACACGGCAGGCTGAAGCCCGCGCTACAGGTTCTCGTTGAACCACTGGATCATCCGCACCAGCACATCCTTCTGGTGCTCCGGGTTCCGGAACGAATGCCCTTCGCCGGGGTAGACCACCAACTCCGTCTTTACCCCGAGCGTTTTCAGGGCGTGCCAGAATTCGAAGGATTGCGGCGGCGGGCATTCGCCATCGCCTTCGCCGACCAAAACCAGCGTCGGCGTCTTCGCCTGCTTGATGAAATTGATGGCCGAGCTTTTGGCGTAAACCGCGGGATCGTCGTACACCGGCGCGCCGAAATAAGGAATCATCCACTGGTCGATGGCGTTCTCCCCGTAGTAACTCTGCCAGTTGGCGATCCCCGCCCCCGCCACCGCGGCGCGGAAGCGGCTCGTCCGGGTCACCGCCCACATGGTCATGAAACCGCCGTAGCTCCAGTCCGTCAGGCCGATGCGGTTGGGGTCCACCGGCGCGGTCCGGAGGGCTTCGTCCACGCCCGCCAGGATGTCGCGCAGGTCGCCGCCGCCGAAATCCTTCACGTTCGCCAGCGTGAACTTCTCGCCCTGGCCGTAGCTGCCCCGGGGGTTGGGCATCAGCACGAAGAATCCCTGCTGGGAGAGCAGTGCGGGGTTGAAGCCGGGCCGCGGCCAGGATGGTTTCAGGGAAGACGCCGGCCCGCCGTGCACCGCCACCACCATGGGATATTTTCGATTCGGGTCGAAGTTGACCGGATACAACAGCCAGCCCTGAATGTCGAACCCTTCGTTGCTCCAGTGGAGGCTTTTCGCTTCGCCCCACAGCGGCTTGCGCGCCGCGTTCTCGCGCGTTGCCTGGCTCCATGCGCCGATCGGCCCGGCCCACACCTCGGGCGGGTTGCGCCAGGAGCTGCGAATTACGGCGCTGACGGTCCCGTCCGACGAGAGGGAGATCCCGCTGTCGTCGAAAGGAGGGTTGATGCTCTCATCGCCGCGCCACAGCCGGTCGGTGCGGCCGGTGGCGGCGTCGAGCCGCGAAATGGCCGCCGTCATGGTGCTCCGTGAAGTAGAGTTGTCCCGATCCTTTGGGCCAGTTGATGCTGCTTACGGAGGAAGCGATCCCCGGGGTGAGGTCGCGGACTTCTCCGCCGCCCGACGGAACCTGGAAGATCTCGCCGCCGGTAGATCTCTCGTCGCTCATCAGCCCGCCGATGAACAGGATCGACCGGTCGCCGGTCGCCCACCGCGGCATGGCGATCTGCCGCTGCACCCCGGGCTTGTAGACCAGCTTCATGGCGCCGCCTTCGGCGGAGATCGTATAGAGCTGCGCAATCCACCAGTTGTCGTCGCCCGCGCCCTGCGCCGCGGTCGCGGCGAAGCTTCGCCCGTCCGGCGACCAGTCGTACTCGTAGATGTACTGATCCGGGGGCGAGACCTGCTTCACCGCGCCCCCGCTCGCATCCACCACGGCCAGGCGCTGCTCGTACACTTTGGCATCGATAACGCCCGTCGCCGGCAGCACGGCATCCAGCGGCCCCGCGCGGCGCGGCAGATTCCCGGTGAACAGAAACGCGATGCGCTTGCCGTCGGGCGACCACCGCGGCTCCGCCAGCAACCCTGTGAGGTGCGTGACCGGACGAGCCTTGCCACCCTTCGCGGCGGCGATATAGAGCTGGTATTGGCCCTGCTTCCCGCGGTCCGAGAGGAACGCAAGCTGGGCGCTATCCGGCGACCAGGCCGGGCTGTGCTCGTCAGTGCCGCCGGCGCTCGCCTTCCGCCGCCGGTTGTTTGGGCCGTCGAGACTCAACGAATCGGCGCCGGAATCCGAGCGGGCTTTGTCGGTGTAGTAGGCCAACGGCCGCCCGTGCTTTTTGAGGTATCGCTCCAGGTGGTTCATGTTCTCCGCCGTGGAGTCACTGCTCACAAAGCGAGCGAACCATCGGCTGGTCGCATCGTCGATCATGTTGATCAGCAGCATCTCTTCCCCGCGTCCTTCCAGCCAGTCGTGGGGGCTGGTGTCCCACTGCACCAACTCGCCAAAACGGCTACGCCGCGGCCGCCATTCATGGATCTTCGCGACTCGCTGCTTGTGAGCTCGCCACAGCTTGGCGCCGATCATCCACTGCCGCACGGTCTCCCGGCTCACTTCAATATCGTGTTTCTTGGCCAGGTACTCCGCAGCCAGCGTCGGCCCAAATCCCCGGTACACCGGCTGCAACAGAATCGCTATCGCCTCCTGTTCCGTGTCGGCACTGATCTTGCGGTTGGACGGAAGTCCTCGTAGCGCGTGGGCCACGACTTTGTCGCCACGGCGCTTCAGTTGCCGCAGCAGGCGCCTCACGTGCCTTTCCGTGATCCCCAGTTCTGCGGCTGCCTCCTTCTGCGTGATCAGCTTCTTCTTCGCCTTCTTCAGGGCCACCAGGCGGTCCCGTTCGGCTTGCGTCATCAGTA
>JAIQFU010000402.1 GCA_020073115.1 Terriglobia bacterium | reverse complement strand
GTCCGGAGCCGCCCGCACTGTCGCCCGCGAGGAATTGGAATCGATGATCGGCCCCGCAGCGGCCGCGGCGGCGCACGAAGACGAGTAGCTTTCGACCCAAAAAAATCCGTTTCCTGGTGTATCATGGGACCCATGCGATTTTTCCTACCGATGGTGTTTCTGGGTGCGCTGTGCGCCCAACCTCCCCAGGAGGCGCCGCAGCCGGGGAGAGCGGCGCCAGAGCCCAAGAACCTCAAGATCCTGAAGCCGGAAGAGGTCATGCCCGCCATGCGGTCGTACACCGCCGGACTGGGGGTGCGTTGCGAGTTCTGCCACGTGCAGGGGGATCGCGCCAGCGACGCCAATCCGCACAAGGTGACCGCGCGCGAGATGATCGCCATGACGCGCCAGATCAACACGCATTTCGGGGAAGCCAAGGAACGCGTTACGTGCTACACCTGCCACCGCGGCGAGCAGCAGCCCAAAGCGCGCCCCGATTCGCCCGCACCGGCGGGGCAGTAATCGACCATCGTGTGGGGACCGCGCATGCCCGGACCGCCTCGAACGGCGATAATCGGAGGAGATGACCTCAAAACAGATTCTGGCGACCATCACCGACATCGGGCTGGTACCCATCGTACGGACGTCGAGCGCCGAGACGGCGATTCGGGCGGTGGAGGCGATCCATAACGCCGGCGTGGGCGTGGCTGAAATCACCATGACGGTGCCGGGGGCCATTCGCGCGCTGGAAAAGCTCGCGGACCGGTTTGGCGGGAAAGTGCTGCTGGGCGCCGGAACCGTGCTGGACCCGGAAACGGCGCGGGCCTGCATGCTCGCCGGCGCCGAGTTCTTCGTGACTCCCGCCTTGCGGCCGGCGACCATCGAGATAGCCCGGCGCTACGCGAAGCCCATCTTCCCCGGCGCACTCACGCCCACGGAAGTCCTCACCGCCTGGGAAGCGGGGGCCGACGCGGTGAAAGTGTTTCCGTGCGGCAACGTCGGGGGTGCGAAGTACATTAAAGCGCTGAAAGGCCCGTTCCCGCAGATCGAGATGATCCCCACCGGCGGCGTCAACCTGGAAACCGCGGGCGAGTTCCTCAAGGCGGGTGCCTGCGCGGTCGCCGTGGGAAGCGAGTTGGTGGACGCCAGATCCGTGCAGGAGGGCCGCTTCGACATAATCGAGGAACGCGCCCGGCAGTACGTGGCGGCGGTGGCCAAGGCGCGGAGCTGAGGAGTGGGGTCCTGACAGGATACTGAAAAAACAAATTTAGCCACGGATGAACACGGATAAACACGGATAAAACACCAGATCAAAACCTTAGCTTATCCGTCTGCATCCGTGTTCATCCGTGGCCAGTCTTCTTCTTTTGAGTTTTCCGCAGACTGCTGGTAGACATACGGGGTTCGCTTGCGTTCAGCCACCGATCCGGATGGTGAACCGGCAATCGGGGCCGCCGCGGCGGATGGAGCTGAGCAGTTCGACCGATACCGGCTTGCCGCTGATCGCCTCGAACACTTCCAGCGCCCAGCCGCGCGAACAGTTGCAGTACGTCGGGGAAAGCTTCTCGGGACCGTTGCCCACCAGCGGGCAATAGCACTTCGCGTAGCGCAGATGGACGACATCGCCTGCGCGCCGGGCGTTCCCGGGGCCGAGCATCTTTTCGAGCGCGGCTACCAGCTTATCCAGGTTGCCTTCGGAAGCTTTGCGCAGCCCGGCGACGGCGCCGCGCCGGGCGCACGCGCGGCCGGACGCTTCCATCAGCTTTCGCCGCGCCTCTTCGTCCAACTGGACATCCATCGCGCCGAGCAGCGCGCCGAGCCATTCCTGTTTGAAATTCTCCGCCGCGGAGAGCGCCTCGGCGGCTGCCGCTTGCGGCGCGGCGCAGGCGCAAACCGGCGCCGCCCCGAGCACCGCGAGGGCGCTGACGAATTCCTTACGGTTCACGGCTCATCGCCTCCCGCAATAGATCATAACCGAACGCTAAACTCCGAAAAAGGAGGCGATGTGCGCCAGGATCTTGTCGGGCGGTTCTCCGGCGTTGCGATCCAGCACTGTCACGTTGACCTGTAAGGCGGGCCGCACGGTCTTCCCTTGGCGTAGGCAGGCATAAGATCCCGAGAGATTCTCGGAGATCCACCTGGCGGCGGACATCGCTTCGGGCTTGGAAAGCGCCGTTTTCGCCACAAACTGCTCCTCGCTCCAACGCCCGATCACGGCGTCGGCGGGCAAGCTGTTGTGCAGGCGTCGGGCGAATGCGCCGGCCAGTTCCGCGGCAACCGCCGGATCGAACTGGCGGGCGGCGGTCTGGAAGCCGCTCACACGCAACAGCACCAGCGTGAACCACTCGCCGGCGGCGCGGATGCGCTCTTCCATTTCCGGGCGATTGAAGAACTTGCTCAGGCTGTCGAGCATTGCCGCGCTTTCGAGGCCGTCGATGCGCTTGTGCAGCATCTGGATCTCCACCTGAAATTGCGAAACGGTGAGTTGATGCTGTTTGCGGATCTCATCCACGCCGGCTTGGATCGTCTCCGCGACGGAGAGCAGGGCGCCACGGACCGGGGCGCAGCCCGGCGAGCCCGAGATCTCGCGCAAGCGGGCCAGGGCGCCGCGGATCTGGCCTTCATGGTCGCCCTCGCTTTCGGCCAGGGTCGACATGATCTCTTCCAGGGCGCGTGCGGACTCCGACAGGTCTTCGCGCAAGCCGCTGATGAACGCCGAGGCCTTGTTGCGGTACTCGCGCAACAGCGCCCGAAAGCTCGAGCGGCTTTCCGCGAGAGATTCCTCTTTGCCGCCGGCGACCTCGGCGGCCATCTCCTCCAGGTACTTCCGGTGCCGTGCGGTGACGTCTTCCTCCAGTTCGATCGCGTAGAACGCCACGTTGCGAATGGCGGCAACGTAGCACTCCAGCGTGGCCTCGCGCAGTCGATGGCACCGCTCGAGTTCGGCTACCGATTCGCGGATCGATATCATGGAGCCCGCCCCTGCGAATCAGATCGGCGGGACCGCGGAAAGGCTTTATGAAAGAAGGCTCGGAAATCTCTTGATTTTCCCTTTTTGTTCGCCCACAATGGAGGGCAGGAGCGTATATGGCCCTCACCAAGCGGCAGAAGCAGGTGCTGGATTTCATCGCCAACTTCGTGGACGAGAACGGCTATTGCCCCAGCTACGAGGAGATCGCCCGGGGCCTGCAACTGGCTTCGCTCGCCACGGTGCACAAGCACATCTCGGTACTGGAGGCGAAGAACTACCTGAAGCGCGGGTTCAACCAGAGCCGCTCCCTGGAACTAGCCCCGCGGTATTTGCAGGAGCAGCGCCGGGCCAGGCCCGCAACGCTGGAGATCCCGCTGGCGGGACGGATCGCGGCGGGATCCCCGGTGGAGGCGGTCGAGCAGAGCGAAACCCTGAATTTTGCGGACTTCGTGGGCAATGGAAACACTTATGCGCTCGAAGTGCGCGGCGATTCCATGATCGACGACCACATCTGCAACGGGGACCTGATTCTGCTGGAACGCGCGGCGGAGGCCCGCGACGGAGACATTGTGGTGGCGCTGGTGGCCGGCGCCGAAACCACGCTCAAGCGCTTCTACCGGGAAACCGGCGATAAGGTCCGGCTCCAGCCCGCCAACTCCGCGCTGCGGCCCATTGTCGTTCCCGCCCGCGATGTGGCCATCCAGGGGCGCCTGCTGGCCGTGCTGCGAAAATACAATCGCTGATACCGGTTTGTTGTTCCACCGCTCGGGCCGGTCACGCCCAGCGCTTACCGCCAAAAGCCGAGAGCCGGCCAAGGTCGTAGTACTTGTGGACGTCCTCGACATGGATTACGGCAGCGGTGGCGGCCGTGTCCGCCGGTTGGGTGAAGCGCTCACCGCGCCGCACGGCCTTCCGGCGGGACGGGACAGCGCCTGCCGCGCCGGTGGACACAACCAGATCGTTCTCGGAAATTCGCTTTCTTGCCATTTCGGTGTGGATACTCCCTCTGATTTTCTTCTCTCATATTCTAGCGGATTCGCCGTAAAGACGTCATTAAAAGTTCGTATCAGGCCCATTAAGCGTGTCTTTGCAGACCACCCGTTCCCAGTAGTGTATAGTGAGGTTAGGTTGCGAAAAAGCGCAGTTCTGGCGGCCGTGTTCGCGCTGGCGGCGCAGACCTTGTCCGCGGCGGGGAAAGTCGTCGCCGTGGACCTGGACGGGATGGTCCACCCCGTAACCGCCGAGATCGTCGCGAGCGCCATCGCGCGCGCCAAACAGGAAAACGCGGCTCTGCTCATCGTCCGCCTGAATACGCCGGGCGGGCTGATGGACGCCATGCGGCAGACGATCGAGGAGATGGTTTCCTCGCCCGTGCCCGTGGTCACCTACGTGGCGCCCAGCGGCGGGCGCGCCGCCTCCGCGGGCTTCTTCATTCTGGAAGCGGGCGACGTGGCGGCCATGGCGCCCGGGACCAACACCGGCGCGGCCCACCCCGTGGCCTTCGGCGGCCAGATGGACGCCGTGATGAGCCAGAAGGTGGAGAATGACGCCGCCGCGTACCTCCGCAGCATCTGCACCAAGCGGGGGCGCAACAGCGCGCTGGCGGAAACCGCCGTGCGCGAAAGCAAATCGTTCACTGACCGCGAAGCGCTCGACCAGCATTTGATCGACCTCGTGGCGCCCAACGAAGCGGCGCTCCTGGCGGCGCTCGACGGCCGCACGGTGACGCGCTTCGACGGGAGTTCCACGACGCTGCGCACCGCCGGGGCCGCGATCGAGGTCTACCAGCCGTCGCTGCGCGAGAAAATCATCGCGGCCATCGCCGACCCGAACATCGCCCTCATCCTGCTGGTGGTCGGCGCCCTATGCATTTACGTCGAGTTCACCTCTCCGGGGCTCATTGCGCCCGGAGTGGTGGGGGCTATTCTCGTGCTGCTCGGACTTTCCGCCATCTCGGTGCTCCCCATCAACTGGCTGGGGGCGACCCTGCTGGTCCTGGCCTTTACCCTGTTCGCGCTGGAGGCCAAATTCACATCGCATGGCGTGCTCGCTGCCGGCGGAGCGGCGGCCATGATCCTGGGGGCCGTCCTGCTCATCAACAGCCCGTTTCCGGAAATGCGCATCCACTGGAGCACGGCCGTGGCGCTGGCGCTCCCGTTTTCCCTGATTACCGCTCTGCTGGTTTCCCTGGCGTTGCGCGCCCGCCGCGCCAAGGTGGAGACCGGGGCCGCCGGCATGATCGGCGAACTCGGCGCCGCCGTTACCGAACTGGCGCCGGCGGGCAAGGTTTTCGTTCACGGCGAATATTGGGATGCGGTCTCGCTGCGGCCCGCCGCGGCCGGCGCGTCCATCCGCGTCACCTCCGTGGACAAGTTAAAGCTCACGGTAGAACCCACCGATCCATCAGGAGACTGAAATGAACCCTAGCGGCGAATCGACGATCTTCATCGTGGTGGTCGTCATCGTAGTGATCTACCTGCTGAACTCGATCAAGATTCTGCGGGAATACGAGCGCGGCGTTATTTTCCGGCTCGGCCGCTTGCTGGGCGCCCCCAAGGGGCCCGGCATCATCCTGGTTTTTGCGCCGATCGACCGCATGGTGCGGGTTTCGCTGCGGGTCGATACCCTGGAAGTGCCTTCCCAGGACGTGGTGACGCGCGATAACGTCACGGTCAAGGTGAACGCGGTGATTTACTTCCGCGTGATCGAGCCGCGGCTGGCCGTGGTGGAGGTTTCGAATTTCCTCTACGCCACTTCGCAGCTGGCGCAGACCACGCTGCGCAGCGTGCTGGGCGAAGTAGAGCTCGACGAGCTGCTCAGCCAGCGCGAGAAGCTCAACGTGCGGCTGCAATCGGTTCTCGACCAGCACGCCTCCCCCTGGGGCGTCAAAGTGAGCATGGTGGAGGTGAAGCAGGTGGACCTGGCGGAACAGATGATCCGCGCCATCGCCAAGCAGGCGGAGGCCGAACGCGAGCGGCGCGCCAAGATCATCCACGCCGAGGGCGAGTACAGCGCGGCGGAAAAACTGGCGATGGCGGCGGAGGTGATCCAGAAACAGCCCGCGGCGCTCCAGTTGCGCTACCTGCAGACCCTGGTGGAGATCGGGGCGGAGAAGAACACCACCATCGTTTTCCCCTTGCCGCTGGATATAATTGCATCTTTGAAGGGCGCCCTTGACCGGGCGAGTGGGAACGGCAAGCCGTAATGCGAAACAAGGAAACCGGCGAGTTCGAACTGATGGTGGGCAACGGCCAGTTGCTGAGCGGGTTCTTCATCCTCGTCCTGCTGCTGGCGGTAACGTTTGCCATGGGATACGTGGTGGGCCAGAACTCGCCGCGTTCGGCCAAGGCGACGGCCGAGTCGGCGGTTCCGGCGGCTACGGGCGCAGCCGCGCCGGATGGGCGTCCCCAGGCGGCGGCCCCCGCCCAACCGGCCGCTCCCGCGCCGCAGCCCGCGGCGACGGCCGATAGCGCCGCGCAGCCGGCCGCGGAAGATGCCGGACCCCAACCCACGACGCAGCCCGCGCGGCAGCCGGAGCCGGCGGCCCAGGCGGCGACTCCTCCGGCGGCGGCGGCTTCCCCCTGCGATGCGCGCCCCGGTTCCTGCTGGCAGGTGGGCGCATGGAAAGACGCCAAGAGCGCGGAGTTGCTGGCGGAGACGCTCAAGGGCAGAGGCTACCCGGCCTCCGTCAAAATGGGCGGCGACAACCTGATGCACGTCATGGTGGGCCCGTACAGCGACGTCGAGACCATGGGCCGGGTCAAGACGGAACTGGAAACGCGTTTCAATCTGACGAACCCCATCCGGAAGTAGCGTGGACCGTCCCCTGGTACAGATCGGCGCGCCGCGGCCCAGGCTGCCGGAATGGGCGCGCAAGAGCCGCACTCATTTCGAATCGCTGAACCGGCTGAAGACCGGCCTGCGGACCCTGAACCTGCACACCGTGTGCGAATCGGCGCGCTGTCCGAATATCCACGAGTGTTTCCACCGCGGGGCCGCGACTTTCATGATCTTGGGCAACCGCTGCACGCGCGGGTGCGGGTTCTGCTCGGTTCCCAAAGGGAACCCGGCGCAACACGACATGCGGCTGGATCCCGGTGAGCCCGCCAACGTGGCGCGGATGGCGGCCGGGATGAAGCTGCGCTACGTGGTGATCACCAGCGTGAACCGCGACGACCTGGAGGATGGCGGGTCGCGCCACTTCGCGGAGACGGTGCGCGCGGTGCGGGGCGCGCTGCCCGGGGCCCGCCCTCACGCCGGATTTCTGCGGGGACCTGGAAGCGGTGGCCCGCGTGCTCGAAGCCGGTCCGCACGTGTTCAACCACAACGTGGAAACGGTGCCGCGACTGTACCGGCGGGTGCGGCCGCAGGCGGACTACCGACAGTCGCTAGACGTGTTGGCCGCTGCGGCGGGGTTTAGGGGGCCGAGGGTCGGGGAAACCGGGGGCTGGGGGCCCGGGGCCGGGGGCCAGGGAGCGGAATCGCGGCTTACCAAATCCGGCTTCATGGTCGGGCTCGGCGAAACCGACGACGAGGTGCGCGCGCTGCTGCGCGACCTGCGCTCAGCGGGCGTGGACGTGGTTACCATCGGCCAGTATCTGCAGCCTACGCGGCGGAACCTGCCGGTGGCTGCGTATATCGAGCCCGGGCAGTTCGCGGCGTGGCGCGATTACGGCCTTTCGCTCGGTTTCCGCATGGTATTCAGCGGGCCGCTGGTGCGCAGTTCCTACATGGCCGAGGCCGTCAGCGAGGAAGCGCAGCGGGACCCGTGCTGAACCTGGCGCTGGCGCTGGCCTCGGCCGCGCTCCTGATTCTCTCCTTTCCCCGTTTCCACGTTGCCTGGCTGGCGCCGCTGGCGCTGGCGCCGCTGCTGATCGCCGCCGCGCGCGAGCGGCCGCTGCTCCGGCGGTTCCTGATCGGCTGGGCGTGCGGGGCGGTTTACTGGTTCGGCGTCTGCTACTGGATTCAGTTCGTGCTCTCGGTCTACGGCGGCCTGGGCGACGCGGCGGGGTGGGCGCTGTTCACCCTCTTCGCGGTCATCAAGGGCCTGCACATGGGCGTCTTCGCGCTGCTGGCCGGTTGGCTGATGCGCCGCTGGTGGGCCATTCCCGCGGTGGCCGCGCTGTGGGTGGCGATTGAAGCGACGCACGGCTACCTGGGTTTCGCCTGGCTGGCGCTGGGGAATGCGGGAATCGACATGGCCCTTCCCCTGCGCCTGGCGCCCATCACCGGCGTCTACGGATTATCGTTCGTCTTCGCGGGTTCCGCCACAGCGCTGGCTTTGGCGGCGCTCCGCCGCCCGCGCCTCCAACTCGCCTGGCTGGCGGCCGTTCCGCTGCTGTTCCTGCTACCGCGCCTGCCGGCGCCGGAGCCCGGGAGCGAAACCGCCCTGCTGGCGCAGCCCAGGGTCTCCGAAACCGAGCAATGGACTCCGGAATCGCTGGAACAATCCGAGCGGAAGCAGGTGATGCTCACGCTGCGCGGCGCGTTGCGGGACGCCGGGCGGCGGCCCTCCATCGCGGTATGGCCCGAAGTCCCCGAGCCGCTCTACTACCAGGAGGATCCGCAGTTCCGGATCTACGCCGATAATCTGGCCCGCACGCTGCGCGCCTACCTGCTCATCGGGGTAGTGGCCCACACTACGTCGGGGGAACCGCTCAATTCGGCGGCGCTGATTTCTCCCGAGGGCGGGCTGGTCAGCCGCTACGACAAGGTCAACCTCGTGCCGTTCGGCGAGTTCGTGCCCTGGCCCTTCGGTTACCTGGCGAAAAAGATCTCCACGGAGGTGGGCGACTTCGCTCCCGGCCGCCGCGTGGTGGTTTCGCCCGTGGGCGGAGGGCACAGGATCGGCGCCTTCATCTGCTACGAATCCGTGTTTCCCAACTTCGTCCGCAAGTTCGCCGACGGCGGCGCGGAGGCGCTGTTCAACATCTCCAACGACGGCTGGTTCGGCAAGACCGCCGCGCGCCGGCAGCACCTCGAGATTGTGCGCATGCGCGCCGCGGAGAACCGCCGCTGGATCCTGCGCTCCACCAACGACGGGATCACGGCGGCCATCGATTCCACCGGCCGGTTGCGCGGCGCCCTGCCGCTGTTCACCGAGGCCACCATGAACGCGCCGTTTAATTACGTTCGGGAGAGGACGTTTTACACGCGATGGGGCGACTGGTTCGCCGTTCTGTGCGCGAGCATTGCGGCGCTGTGCCTGGTGGCGGAACGGGTGATGTAGCGAGTACCGCCGGCGCTCGATTCTTGGCGCCGGTTGTTTGAACGCTGACGGGATCACCCGTGGCGGATCACCAGCACGTCGCCATCCTTGACGATGTACTCTTTCCCTTCCAACCGTAGTTGGCCCTTTTCCCGGACGCCCGCGTAACCGCCGGCGTCCACCAGCGCCTTCCAGTTCACCACTTCCGCCCGGATGAACTTCTTTTCGAAATCCGAGTGGATGGCGCCCGCCGCCTTGACGGCGTTGCTGCCGGCCGGGATGGTCCAGGCGCGCACCTCGTCCTCGCCGGCGGTGAGGAAGCTCATCAGGCCCAGCAGCGAGTAGGTGGCGGAGATGAGCCGCTCCAATCCGGACTCCTGCAAGCCGTAGCTGGCGAGATACTCCTTCTGTTCCTCCGGCGGCAGTTCGGCCAGTTCCGCTTCAATCTTCCCGCAAACGGCCGTAACCGAGGTGCGCCGGCGGCCCGCGAGCGTGGTTTCGCGGTACTCGCGCTCGCGCTCGTGCAGGCTGCCCGCTTCGTTCTCCCCCAGGTTCAAAACGTAGAGCATCGGCTTCTGCGAAAGGAACTGGAAACCGCGAATGCGTTTTTCCTCTTCGGAATCGAGTTCCAGTTGGCGCAGAGGGCGGTCGGCTTCGAGCGCGGCCTTGCACTTCTCGAGCGTCTCAAACTCGTGGTCCAGTTCGGAGCTTTTGACCTTCTTCCGGTCCTTCTCGAGGCGTTCGAGCCGCTTCTCGATCACCACCAGGTCGCTCAGAATCAGCTCCATCTCCACGTCCTCCAGGTCGCGCACGGGATTGACGGAGCCCTTCTCGTGGGGGACGGTTTCGTCCGGGAAGAGGCGCAGGACGTGGGCGAAGGCGTCCACCACCCGCAGGCTGGCCAGGTAGCTCGGGTCGCGCAGGCTCTCCTTGGAGATGGCGGGCATGTCCGCGTATTCCACCGTGGCGTGCGTGAGCTTGCGGGGCTCGAAGACGCGGGCCAGTTCTTCCAGCCGGGCGTCCGGGACTTTGGCGACTCCCACGCGCGCCGCGGTGGAGCCGATGCGGGTTTCCTGGACCACGCCGGTGAGGATGGTGAACAGGGAAGTCTTGCCTACCATGGGCAGGCCGATAATGGCGGTTTTCATAAGAGGAGCGGTCTACAGGGGAACTTCCACCTGGCTCAGGATTTCTTCGATAATGCGCTCGCCCACGTCGGCGCGGCGCTGCACCAGGGTGGTGCGGGTATTGATCACCACGCGGTGCGCGAACACGGGCGCGGCCAGCCGTTTCACGTCGTCCGGAATGGCGTAGTCCCGCCCTTCCAGCAGCGCCCGCGCCTGCACGGCGCGGTATAGCGCCTGCGAGCCGCGCGGGCTGACGCCCAGGGCCAGCGATTCGTGGGCGCGCGTCCTTTCGACGATGGCCAGCATGTAATCCACCAGGGCGTCGTCCACGGCCACGCTCTGCACGGCTTCCTGGAGGAGCAGGACGTCTTCGGCGGACAGCCCCGGGCCGGCGGTCTCGGGCAGCGGCGAAACGGAATTGCGCACGATCTGCCGCTCGCTGGCCGCGTCCGGATACCCGATGCGCATGCGCATCAGGAAACGGTCGAGCTGCGATTCGGGCAGGGGATAGGTGCCGTGGTGCTCCACCGGGTTCTGGGTGGCGATCACCATGAAAGGGCGAGGGAGCTGGTGCGAGCGCCCGTCAATGGTCACCTGGTTCTCATTCATGGCCTCGAGCAGGGCCGACTGGGTTTTAGGGGTGGTGCGGTTGATCTCGTCGGCCAGCAGGAAATTGCTGAAAATGGGGCCCGGCTTGAACTCGAAGGCTTCCGAGCGGACGTTGTAGATGGTGACGCCCAGGACGTCGCTGGGCAGCATGTCGGAGGTGAACTGCAGCCGGTGGAAGCGGCAGGAAGCGGCGCGCGCGAGGGCCTGCGCCAGGGTGGTCTTCCCCACGCCGGGCACGTCTTCGATGAGGAGATGGCCGCGCGCCAGCAGGCACACGACGGAGAGCCTGACCACGTCGGGTTTACCGCGAAGCGCCGAGCCGAGAACCGTCTCCAGTCCGACCAGCTTTGAGGCGATTTGCGGCGGGAATCCAGCCGGCGCGGCCACCATGGGTTGCCGCTGGGACATTACACGATCATGATACTAAAGTTCGCGGCCCCAAACCGGGGGTGGCATAGCCCCGGCTTTTCAGGTAGACTCGTTATTTGGCGTTGCGAAGACGCCGCCCCCAAAATTCGCCCCTCCCAAGAAGGGCGCGTAGCTCAGTTGGTTAGAGCGCCTGCTTCACACGCAGGAGGTCCACAGTTCGAGTCTGTGCGCGCCCACCATTCTTTTTAGAGACTTACGCGTCTTTGCCGAGAGCCTCCAAAACCCTGTAGACGGCGCATTCCCTCAAGATCCATATCGGCGGCGCAATTTTGGTGCGGCTAGCCGCCGCAGGCGCAAGGCAGCCAGCCCTGCACAGCTCTCACCTTTAAACGATCAAAAATCCTTTGGAACGAAAGGTGATCGCGCTTCTTGGGGCGGGTGGGGCGTCCTTCCCACCCAAGACGCCGAACGGAACGGGTTCCCGTTACCAGCGGTTACGTCCGTAACCGCCACGGCCGCCGCTTGGACGATCCGTCTTCGGACGTGCTTCGTTGACGTTCAGCGTTCGGCCCTCAAGGTCGGCGCCATTCAGGGCGGCGATTGCTTTCAAGGCTTCGGCATCGTTGGTCATCTCGACAAATCCGAAGCCCCTTGGCTGTCCCGTGTCACGATCCGTGACCACGTTGGCCCGTTCCACGGCGCCGTACTTTTCAAACAGCGAACGGAGCATGTCTTCGGTCGCCGAAAAGCTGAGATTCCCTACATAGATGTTCTTCATGAGGTCGGTTCTTTCTCAACCGATTTGAGACTATAGCAAATTGCATGGGCGGATGTGACTTCGATCAGGCCACGTGTCGCCGCAAAATGATAATGTCCTATTTGCGCAAAGTAGAAATGTCCTATTGACACCGCCCAGGCTGGGGAGGTGCAAGAAGGACAACTACTGATGACGCAAGCCGAACGGGACC
>JAIQFU010000401.1 GCA_020073115.1 Terriglobia bacterium | reverse complement strand
AGGGACGTGCCCACGGGGCGCTTGATGAAGGGAGAGGAGAGGCTCATGAACCAACCCGAGCCCATGGGGGGCGGGGCTTCCGCCCCGCGGCCGGGCAGGAGCCCGGCTGCGAGACAGCAGCCCCGCCCCACTGAAGTCGCCTCACATTTCCTCCAGAGCGTCGGGGTGGGCCGGGATGGGGTTGCCCACGCGGAAGCGCTGCAACCGGTGCGCCAGGCGGTCGAAGAACAGATACACCACGGGGGTCGTGTAGAGTGTCAGAACCTGGCTCAGGATCAGGCCGCCGACAATCGTGATGCCCAGGGGGCGGCGCAATTCCGAACCCGTGCCCGTTCCCAATGCCAGCGGGATGCCGCCCAACAGCGCGGCCATGGTGGTCATCATGATCGGGCGGAAACGCAGCAGGCAGGCCTGGTAGATCGCGTCGTAGGGGTCCTTGCCTTCCTCGCGCTCGGCCTGCAGCGCGAAGTCGATCATCATGATGGCGTTCTTCTTCACGATGCCGATGAGCAGGATGATCCCGATCAGGGAGATGACGTTGAAGTCGTTGCCGGTGATCCACAGCGCCAGGACCGCGCCCACGCCGGCCGAAGGCAGCGTGGAGAGAATCGTGATGGGGTGGATGTAGCTCTCATAGAGCACGCCCAGCACGATGTAGACGGTGACCAGCGCGGCCAGGATCAACAGCGGCTCATTGGCGAGCGAGGTCTGAAAGGCCTGCGCGGCGCCCTGGAAACTGGCCTGAATGCTGCCGGGGAATCCGATCCGCCGCTCGGCGTCGCGAATCACCTGCACCGCCTGTCCGAGGGAGACGCCGGGCGCCACGTTGAACGACAGCGTCACCACCGGGAACTGGCCCTGGTGATTCACGACCAAAGCGGCGTTGGTGGTCTCGAAACGGGTGAACTCGCTCAGCGGGGTCTGCGTGTTGTTCGAGGTATGCACGTAGATGTTCTGGAGGTCGCTGGGATTCCGCTGGAACCGCGGGTCGGCTTCCAGCACCACGCGGTATTGATTGAGCTGGGTGAAGATGGTCGAGACCTGGCGCTGCCCGAAGGCGTCGTAGAGCGTATCGTCGATCTCCTGCGGGGTGATGCCGAAGCGGGAAGCCGTATCGCGGTCGATGACCAGCGTCTCTTTGAGCCCGCCGACCTGCTGATCGCTGGCGACATCGCGCAACTCGGGGCTCTTGCGCAGCATAGCGAGCAGGCGCGGCGCCCAGACGGCGAGTTCGTTGGCGTCGGCGTCCTCCAAGCTGTACTGGAATTGCGTCCGGGAGACGCGCGATTCGATGGTCAGATCCTGCACCGGCTGCATGTAGAGGGTAATGCCTTCGACGGCGGCGAGTTTGGGTTCCAGCCGGCGGATGATCTGGCTGGCGCTGGCGCTGCGCTCGTCGAGCGGCTTGAGGTTGATCTGGATGCGCCCGGCGTTCATGGTGGGATTGGTTCCGTCGATACCGATGAAAGAGGAGAGGCTGGCAACATCGGGATCCTGCAGAATCACCTTCGAAAGCGCCTGCTGCCGGCGCGCCATGGCGTCGAACGAAACGGTCTGGCCGGCTTCCGAAATGCCCAGGATCACGCCCGTATCCTGCACGGGGAAGAAGCCTTTGGGGACGAAGACGTAAAGCAGGATCGCGCCCACCAGCGTGGCCGCGGTCACCAGCAGCGTAGTGCGCCGGTAGCGGAGGACGAACTGCAGCGTTTTGCCGTACCAGGCGATAACGCGCTCGAAGAACCGTTCCGAGGCGCGGTAGAAGCGGTTCTGCCGGGATTCGGGCTTGTGGCGCAGCAGGAGCGCCGACATCATGGGGGTGAGGGTCAGGGAGACCACGGCCGAAACCAGAATAGTCACGGCCAGGGTGATGGCGAACTCGCGAAACAGGCGGCCCACGATCTCGCCCATGAACAGCAGCGGAATGAGCACCGCGATAAGCGAGACGGTCAGCGAGAGAATGGTGAACCCGATCTGCTCGGAACCCTTCAGCGCGGCTTCCAGCGGCGGATCGCCCTCCTCGATGTAGCGCGAGATGTTCTCGATCATCACGATGGCGTCATCCACCACGAAGCCGGTGGAGATGGTCAACGCCATGAGTGACAGATTGTTGAGGCTGTAGCCCAGCAGGTACATCACCCCGAACGTGCCCACGATGGAGAGCGGCACGGCGATGCTGGGAATCACGGTGGCGGAGATGCTGCGCAAGAACAGGAAGATGACCATGACCACCAGGGCCACGGTAAGCATCAGCTCGAGTTTCACGTCTTGAACCGAGGCGCGGATGGTGGTGGTGCGGTCGGTGAGGACGCGGACATCGACGGACCGCGGCAGGGAGGCTTTGAGCTGCGGCAGAAGACGGGAGATGCTGTCCACGACGCTGATGATGTTGGCGCCGGGCTGGCGTTGGATGTTCAGCAGCACCGCGGGGGTCGTGTCCACCCAGGCGGCCTGCCGGACATTTTCAGCGCCGGAGATGACGTTGGCCACATCGGAAAGCCGCACGGCGTTGCCATTGCGGTAAGCCACGATGATACCGGCGTAACCCTCGGCCGAGAGCAGTTGGTCGTTGGCGCCGATGGTGAACGACTCGCGCTGATTTTCGAGGTTGCCTTTGGCCCCATTCACGTTGGCCTGCGCCAGAGCGGTGCGCAGGTCCTCCAGGCTCATGCCGTAGGCCGCCAGGGCGGTGGGGTTGGCCTGCACGCGGACGGCGGGCCGTTGGCCGCCGCCGATGGTCACCAGGCCCACGCCGGGCAACTGCGAAATCTTCTGCGCGAGGGTGGTATCGGCGTAGTCCTCCACGCGCGAGAGGGGCATGCTGTTGGAGGTAAGGGCCAGGGTGAGGATGGGCGCGTCGGCGGGGTTGCTTTTGCTGTAGATGGGCGGATTCGGCAGATCGCGCGGCAGAAACGTGCCGGCGGCGTTGATGGAGGCCTGAACCTCCTGTTCGGCGATGTCGATATTCAGGTTCAGGTCGAATTGCAGGATGACAATGGAACTCCCGAAGGAGCTCATGGAAGTCATCTGCTTGAGGCCGGGCACCTGGCCGAACTGGCGCTCGAGCGGCGCGGTCACCGAGGAAGCCATCACTTCCGGGCCGGCGCCGGGGTAGAAGGTCAGCACCTGGATGGTGGGGTAGTCGACTTCGGGCAGGGCCGAGACGGGCAACTGCTTGTAGGCCACGAAGCCCGCCAGCAGAATGCCCGCCATCAGGAGGGAAGTCGCGACCGGGCGCAGAATAAACGGTCGCGAAGGGTTCATGGCGTTTGTTTTCCCGCGGGGCGCTGGCGCGACCCCTTCAAGGCGCCTGCCGCCGGGTTTGCACCCGCCGGATTCGGCGTACGGGCGGGTCGGGGACCTGCCCCACCCGACACCTGCACTTTGGCCCCCTCCAGCAGCTTGTCCTGGCCGTCGGTGACTACCGTATTTCCCGCCGCCACGCCGCTGGTCACTTCCTGGTCGTTCCCCTCCGCCGTACCCAGCGTAATCTGCCGCATGCTTACCGTCTGGTCCGGGTTGACCACGTACACGTACGCCCCCTGGGGCCCGCGCTGCACGGCCGCAACGGGAATCAGGACCACGCCGCGACGCGTGTCGAGCAGAAGACGGCAATTCACGAACTGGTTGGGAAAGAGCGCGTTGTCCTGGTTGCTGAATATCGCCTTCAAGCGCGACGTGCCGGTGTTCGGATCAATCTGGTTGTCCACGGTGAGCAGCGTGCCGGATGCGATTTGGTTCCGGTCGGCGCGGTCGTAGGCGTACACGGGCAACTTCACGCCGGCGCGCAGCTTGGCCAGGACCGGGGGCAGGTTGTCCGCGGGGATCGTGAAGAGAACGGCGATGGGCTGCATCTGGGCGATGATCGCCAGCGGATTGGCGTCGCTGGCGTGCACGATATTGCCGATGTCCACCAGCCGCAGGCCGATGCGGCCGCTGAGGGGCGCCGTTACCTTGGTGAAGCTGAGGTTCAGTTTGGCGTTGTCGATGGCTGCCTGGTCCGCCTGGATAGTGCCTTCGAACTGGCCCACCGAGGCGGCCTGGGTATCAAGCTGCTGCCTGGCGATCACCTGCTCTTCCCAGAGCTTCTGATAGCGGGCGAGGTTTACCTTGGCATCGTTGAGTTGCGCCTGGTCGCGAGCAAGCTGGCCCTGCGCCTGCTCGAGGGTGACCTGGAACGGCCGGGGATCGATCTCCACCAGCACCTGGCCCTTGTTCACGAATTGACCTTCGCGATAGTTGACGGCGACAATCGGGCCGTCCACGCGGGTCTTCATGTTGACGGTATTGAAGGCGCCTACGGTTCCCAGTCCCCGCAGATAGATGGGAACATTGCCGCGCCGGGCCTGAGCGGCGGCCACGGAGACGGCGCGGTGCGCGAGGCGTTGCGCCTGAGCGGCTTCGGCCGCCTGCCGCTGCTGCTGGCCGGCCTGGTAGTAACGGAAGATCCCGTAACCCAGCGCCACGAAGAACAGCAGCCAGAGATACCCCTTGCGGCTGCGGCGGCGGGGAGTGGGCTGCCTCAACGCCGGCAGTGGCGGCCGCCTGGTTTCCACCGGCGGTCCTGCAACATCCCTATCCTCTAGACGTGCCACTTCGCACCAATAGACCCGATTTGGCCGGGCCTTTCCCCTCTAGTCAGAAGACGCGTTCCTCTGATCCGATGTTACGAAAGAGAACAGTGCATGCGCATAGCCCAACAGAGGAAATAGAAGAGACCGTATTCCTTTATCCCAAAGGGACAAAAAGGAAAAGACCTATTGAAAGAGTCGGCATTGATGAGCAAATTAGAAATGCGGAGAGCATGCCAGTATCATTCGACCGCAAGGACGAAGAAACTGGTGGAGGCGCCGGCCTCGAACTTCGTCTGCTCGGCGGCGAGGGATTCCTCCTGTAACTTCCGCGCCTGGACCGCGGCCTCGTAGGAACCGCGCGCGCGGCGCATGGCAATCAGGGCGTCTTCCACTTCCAGACGGGCCTGGTTCTCCATCTGGCGCTCGCGGATACGCGACTGCTTCAATTGAATCTCGTCTCGCGCGAGGTCCGCTTCGGCGATGCGGTTGTGGAGCGGCAAACTCACCTGAACGCCGACGCCGTAGGTCGGATAGTTGCGGGTGAAGATCTGGCTCAGGGCAGAGCCGTACCCGCCGAGGTACGTCCCGCCCGGCGCGGACGAGAACGAGTTCGCATCGCCCGCCAGCCCGTTATTCTGCATGATCCCGACCAGGTCCACCTGCGGCAGCGCCGCGTTCTTCGCGCCCGCCAGCCCGGTCTGCGAGTT
>JAIQFU010000400.1:5061-8734 GCA_020073115.1 Terriglobia bacterium | reverse complement strand
GGCGGGCCATCGAAATGGCAGGGCGCGCCGGCTTGAACGAGATCCAGGCCTTTTACCTCGCGGGGCAGGCGGAAGAGGAGGCCCTGGTGGGATATTTGCCCGCGGCCGGCCAGGCGGCTGCCAGGTCGCTCAAACTCACGCGGGGCCGGAGCACCGGCCCCGCCGCCGCACGCGCTCTGGCTGTTGCGGGGTCGCCCGCGCCCGCTCACGCGCTGGCCGAGGAATTGGCCAAACGGTACCCCGAGGATACGCTTCTCAAGAATGCCGAGATCCCCACCGTGGAAGCAGCGGTGGAGATCGATCGCGGGAACCCGCGCCGCGCGGTCGAACTGCTGGAGAGCGCAGTGTACGAGTTCGGCTCCGCCGCGTGCCCGGCGGTGTACCTCCGCGGGGTGGCGCAGCTTCGCGCCGGCGCCGCCAATGAGGCGGTGGTGGCGTTTCAAAAGGTCATCGACCACCGGGGCATATTCACCAATGTCACCTTCCCCCTCGCCTACCTCGGCCTGGGACGCGCCCAGGCGCTGGGCGGAAAAACCGCGGAAGCCCGCCAAGCTTACCAGGAGTTTTTTGCGCTTTGGGAAAACGCCGACCCCGGCGTGCCGGTCCTGAAGGAAGCCAGGCGGGAGTTCGCCAGGCTGAAGCCCGATGCCCCTGGCTCCGGCAGATGACCTATTGTTTTCGATGGAAGAAGTACTTTATAATGCAAAGTGAAGGAAGCGTTCCGGCGGCCGTTGACCGAAAGATTCCTGTCACCTGCGAGCCGCCGGACGCATCTGTGCATTAAAGGGAAAACGCGTCTCTATGAATGCTGCCAAGGCCAAAATCACAGAACTTCCTGCTGTGCGGGAGAGCGAGAAACCCTCGGCTGCGCCGTCGGGATACCGGGTCTACAACCGCATTGTGGATTGGACTACAAACGATCGCACTCAGCTCATCAACATCACGGACCGGGTGAACGAAATCGTACGGAAGAGCGGTATCGGCGACGGCATCGTACATCTTCAATCGCTGCACACCACGACCGCCGTGTTTCTGAACGAATGGCAGGACGCGCTCCTGCACGACATGCGGACCTTTCTGGAAGGCGTGGTAAAGCGCGGCGACTACTGGCGCCACAACGACCCCGCTTACTCGGATTGCGAGCGCAGGAACGCCGATTCGCACCTGCGCGGAATGATGCTGGGGCAGAGCCTCTGCCTGCAGGTCCGGAATGCGAGCGTCCTGCTCGGTACGTGGCAGAGCATCGTCCTGGCGGAGTTTGACGGCCCGCGCAGCCGCTCCGTGTCGGTTCAGGTCTCCGGCGTGTAATCCATGCCCAGGCGTTTCACGGTGGCGGAGGCGCAAAGCCTGATACCGCAAGTGAGCCGTCTGCTCCGCGACGCCGTTGCGCAAAAAGCCGAGTACGCCGAAGCGCAACGCGCCATTCAAGCTTCCATGGAACGGATCATGGCGATGGGTGGGATGACCGTGAATCGCGAGACCGCCCGGCAGGCGAGAGACCGGCTGGAAGCCGCCGCCGGCCAGTTGCGCGAGAGCGTCGAGCGGGTACAGGAACTCGGCTGCCTGGTGAAGGATCTCGACATGGGTCTGGTGGACTTTCCGACGCTCTTCCGCGGAACCGGGGTGTACCTCTGCTGGAAACTGGGAGAGCCCGGGATCCAGTTCTGGCACGGCGAGGACGAAGGTTTTGCGGGCCGGAAGCCGATCGACGACGAGTTTTTGAAACACCACGCGGGCGAAGCGCCGGAGTAGCGCAGTTTCCATTGCCAACCGTTCCTGTGGGGCGGGCTTCTGCCCCGCAGCCGGCCTTCCGCCCGGCGCGGCGTTGTTCCGGGCGGAAGCCCGGCTCCTGGGCAGAAGCCCCGCCCCGTTTTGCGCTATTCTGTCGCCGTGGCGCACCACGGCCGGGAGACCGAAATCAAGCTGGCGGTGAACGGGACGGCGGAGGCCCGCGCACTGCTGCGGCGCGCCGGCTTTCGCAATTTTAGACGCAGGGTCTTCGAACGCAACATCGTCCTCGATACTCCCGGGCAGACGCTGCGGGCGTCCGGGTCCCTGTTGCGCGTGCGCGAGGCCGGAGGTAAAGCCTGGCTGACCTACAAGGGGCCCTCGGACGCGGGGAAGCACAAGAGCCGGGAAGAACTGGAAACCGCAGTTCCGAGCGCGAGCCTGATCGCCACCCTTTTCCAGCGCCGCGGCTTTCACCCGCTGTTTCGCTACGAGAAATATCGCGCCTAATACCGGCATCCCTCCAGCGTCGGGATTGCCACGCTCGATGAAACCCCGATCGGCGTCTACCTGGAATTGGAAGGGAGCCCGGCCTGGATCGACCGCGCGGCGCGCAAACTGGGCTTCAGCGAGCGCGAATACATCACGGCGAGCTACGCACGGCTCTACCTGGACTGGTGTGCGCGCCGAGGATCCAAGCCGGGTGACATGGTCTTTCGATAATATCTACCCGGCAGAGCAGGATTTTCCTTGTTACCGCGGCCCGAGGCTGGCGATCTGGAGGTCGCCGATCCCGAGCTTGGGCCGGGGCTGTTCCACGCGCTTCGGTTTCGGCGCGGCGTCCGGCTTTTTCTCGGGACCCGTGGGGGTTCCGTTCTTGTCCAGCGGAACGCCCTGTCCCTGGTCCCACCAGACGGTGCTCTCGGCGCAATACAGGCTCAAGACGTCGAGGAGATGCTGTAGGGACTCGGCTTCGTCTTCCGTGAACCCGCGCTTCTCTTCGGCGAAGGCCATGACGGCTTTATCGGGCGCAATCTCGTACCGTTCCGACGACGCCGCGACGAAGTTGCCGTCCACCTCGGACCCTTTCTGCACCACCCAGACGAGCTTGTGGGCGTTCAGATCCCAGGTGACGGATTCCAGGCGGCGTTTGTCCGGCTGCTTCTGCTCTTGAGGGATGGTCTTGTTTTCTTTTTTCAAATCTTGCGCGAACGCCGTGGCGCCGAGCGAAAGCAGCAGGACGAGTGCGGTTCTCATGGGCTCTCCTCCGATTCGATGCTGCGAGCCATCGAATTCGCTCACTTTTTGTGCACTTTCGGGTCCGGCCGGCGCGCGCCCGAAAAACCGGCTGTACGCCATCGTACGGCATGCCGGGCGGGCCTGTCCTAGCGGCGCACCAGGAACACGGCGACTTCCGCCAGGAGGTTGGGCAGCCAGGCGCCCGAGCGGCGCCCGGCGAGAAAATAGCGGCGTTCGATCACCAGTTTTTCGAGCGTGGCGAGGCGTTCGAAGTCGCGCACGGTCAGGAAATGGATATTGGGCGAGTCATACCACTCGTACGGGAACAATCCCGTCTGGGGCGCCCGCCCGGTGGCGAGCATGGAGAGGCGCACGCGCCAGTGGCCGAAGTTGGGGAAGGCCACGATCGCCCGCCGGCCCACGCGCAGCATTTCGCGCAGCACCCGCCGCGGCCAGCGGGTCTCCTGGAGAGTCTGGCTGAGGATCACGTAATCGAAAGCCTGATCGGGGTAATCCGCCAACCCCTGGTCGATGTCGCCCTGGTAGACCGAGACGCCTCGAGCGATGGCGCGGCGCACCCTCTCGCCGGAGATCTCGACGCCGCGCGCGTCCACGCCTTTGTTCTCCACCAGCCACTGGAGGAGTTCGCCCTCGCCGCAGCCGAGATCCAGCACCTTGGTCCCGGGTTCGACGATGTCGCCGACCT
>JAIQFU010000400.1:0-5038 GCA_020073115.1 Terriglobia bacterium | reverse complement strand
GGAGTTCTCTCGGGCCGAGGGTGGCATCGGTCTTCCAGGCCTCCCGTGCGCCCCAGGAGTTCGCGGACGAAGGCGTGTTTGCGGGAGTGAGGAGCGGTGGTCATGCGGGGGAAGTCTCAATTCTAACGCATGGCCGGAACTCGGAACGAATGCCGAGGCGCCCGGACAATAATGTCCACGCCACGTTGCTACCGCGCTTTTTCGAAGGTGCTGGCGAGAAAGCCGCGGACCAGGTCGGTCTGCTCGGCTACGTCCACGAGGAACGAATCGTGGCCGTAGTTCGACTGCAGTTCGACGTAGGCCACGTCGCAATTGCGGGCGCGAAGGGCGCGCACGATCTCCTGCGACTGGTAGCTGGGATAGAGCCAGTCCGAACTGAAGCTGATCACCAGGAAGCGGGCCTCGGTCCGGCCCAATGCCGCCGCGAGGGAGCCGTGGCCGTTGGTCAGGTCGAAGTAGTCCATGGCCTTGGTGATGTACAGGTAGGAGTTGGCGTCGAAGCGGTTCACGAACTGGCTGCCGCGGTAGCGGAGGTAGCTTTCCACTTCGAAGTCCACGTCGTCGAAGGCGAAAGTGAAATTCTCTTTCCCGCGAAGGCGGCGGCCGAATTTCTCGCGCATGGAATCGTCGCTCATGTAGGTGATGTGGCCGACCATGCGCGCCACGGCGAGCCCGCGCGCGGGAGGATTGCCGCTGTAGTAATTGCCTTCGTTCCAGTCCGGGTCGGCCATGATGGCCTGGCGGCCCACCTCGTTGAAGGCGATCTGCTGGGCGCTGTGCCGGGTGGTGCAGGCGATGGGAATGGCGGAGACCACCCTCTCGGGGTAGGCCACGGCCCACTCCAGGGCCTGCATGCCGCCCATCGATCCGCCGGAAACCGAGAGCAGCCGCTCGATCCCGAACCAGTCGATCAGCATCCCTTGCAGCCGCACCATGTCGCCGATGGTGATCACCGGGAAACCCATGGCGTAGGGGCAGCCGGTAGCGGGGTTGATCGACGATGGCCCGGTGGTTCCGCGGCAGCCGCCGAGGACGTTCGAGCATATGATGAAGTACTGGTTGGTGTCGAACGCCTTTCCCGGGCCGATCATGTTATCCCACCAGCCGGGCTTCCCGGTCTCGTGACGGATGCCGGCCGCATGGGCATCCCCCGAGAAGGCGTGGAGGATGAGGATCGCGTTGGTTTTCGCGGCGTTGAGCGCGCCGTACGTTTCGTAGGCCACGTCCACGGGCGCCAGCGTGGCGCCGCCGTCGAGCGCAATGGCATCGAAACGGACGGTGTTGGATTCGACGATCACGGGAGAATTTTCATCATAGCAGGGGGGTTTCTGTGGAGTGGTCCTCCGGCCTGCCACGCCGGAGGCCCACTCCACCCTTCCGTGCTGTTGCGGGTTGGCCCCCGGAAATTCGACAATGAAAAAGGGGAGTTTCTCATGTGCTTAGCCGTTCCCGGCAAAGTTCTGGAAGTGGAGGACACCGGCTCGAACCGCCTGGCCAAGGTTCAGTTCGGGGGGATCACGCGCCAGGCGTACCTGGATTTCGTGCCGGAAGCCGGGGTGGGCGACTATGTCATCGTCCACGTCGGTTTCGCCATCAGCCGCGTGGACGCCGAGGAAGCCGCGCGGACCTATGAACTCCTGGAGCAGATGGAGATGCTCGCGGAGGAAGGGCCGGCGTGAAGTACATCGACGAATACCGGGACCCCAAGATCGCCGAGGCGCTCGTCCGCAAGCTTCAGAGGCAGGTCACCCGTCCCTGGGTCCTGATGGAGATCTGCGGCGGCCAGACCCACACGCTGATGCGTTACGGCATCGACGAACTCATTCCCCGGCAGATCGAGCTGGTGCACGGGCCGGGCTGCCCGGTCTGCGTGACGCCGCTGGAGGTGGTGGACAAAGCCATCGAGATCGCCGCGCGGCCGGAAGTCATTTTCGTGAGCTACGGCGACATGTTGCGCGTGCCCGGGTCGCGGTCGGACCTGTTCCGCGTGAAGGCCGAGGGCGGGGATGTGCGCATCGCCTACACCCCCATGGACGCCCTCAAAATTGCGCGTGCGAACCCCGGCCGGCGGGTGGTGTTCTTCGCCATCGGGTTCGAGACCACGGCTCCGGCGAACGCCATGGCGGTGTGGCAGGCGAAGCGCGAGGGCCTGGCGAACTTCTCCCTGCTGGTCTCGCACGTGCTCGTGCCGCCCGCTATCCGGATGCTGCTGGAATCGCCCGCGAACCGCGTGCAGGGCTTCATCGCGCCGGGACATGTGTGCACGGTGATGGGATACCGGCAGTATGAGGACCTGGCGGCGCGCTACCGCGTTCCCTTCGTGGTGGGCGGGTTCGAGCCGGTGGATCTTCTGGAGTCCATCTCCATGCTGGTGGCGCAACTGGAGGAGGGCCGCGCCGAGGTGGAGAACCAGTACGCGCGCGCGGTAAGCCGCGAGGGCAACGCGCCGGCGCAGCGCCTGATTGGCGATGTATTCGAAGAGGCGGACCGCAAGTGGCGCGGAATCGGCCCGATTCCGCGCAGCGGCTGGCGCTTGCGGCCGGAATTCGACGCGTGGAACGCGGAAAAGGTCTTCGGGATTCCCGAGAAGGACGTCCCCGAGCCGCCGGAGTGCATCAGCGCGCTGGTGTTGCAGGGGCTGAAGAAGCCGTTGGATTGCCCGGCGTTCGGCGCCGGCTGCACGCCGGAGCGGCCCCTGGGCGCGCCCATGGTGTCGGGGGAAGGGGCGTGCGCGGCGTACTACCGCTATAAGACCCACGGAGCGCCGGGGGCGAGCGCATGAGCATTTTCACTTGCCCTCTCCCGCTCCCCGCCAGGGACCGGATTCTGCTGGGGCACGGTAGCGGGGGGAAACTCAGTGCGGAACTGATGCGCGACATCTTTCTGCCCGCCCTTTCCAATCCCATGCTCGACCGGTTGGACGACCAGGCGGTGTTTGCCGCCGGCGGCGTCCGCCTGGCGATGACCACGGATTCGTTCGTCGTGAAGCCCCTGTTCTTCAGGGGCGGCGACATCGGGTCGCTGGCGGTGCACGGAACGGTGAACGACCTGGCCATGGGCGGCGCCACGCCGTTGTACCTGAGCGCGGCCTTCATCCTGGAAGAAGGGCTCGCGATGGACACGCTGCGCCGGGTGACGGAATCGCTCGCGCAGGCGGCGCGGGAAGCCGGCGTGCGCGTGATCACCGGCGATACCAAAGTGGTGGAGAAGGGAAGCGGGGACGGCCTGTTCATCAACACCACCGGGATCGGGCTCGTGCCCGAAAGAGTAGAGCTTTCGGCCGACCGGGCGAAACCGGGGGACGCCGTGATCCTGAGCGGCTCGATCGGGGAACACGGGATCGCCATCCTGGCCGAGCGCGAAGGACTGGAATTCGAAACCCCGGTGGGGAGCGACTCGGCCGCGCTGCACACGCTGGTCGCGGAGATGCTGGCCGCGGCGCGGGGAATCCGCTGCCTGCGCGACCCGACCCGCGGCGGAGTCTCCAGCACGCTGAACGAGATCGCGCGGCAATCGAAAGTCAGCATCCGGATCGAAGAGCGGGCCATCACCGTCCGGCCGGAGGTACAGGGCGCGTGCGAATTGCTCGGCCTGGACCCGCTGTACGTGGCGAACGAGGGCAAGCTCATCGCCATTGTGGACCCGGCGCAAGCGGAAGCGGTGGTGTCCGCCATGCGCCGCCACCCGCTGGGCGAGGGGGCAGGGATCATTGGTAGCGTTGGCGATGGCCCGCCGGGATTGGTCACGATCCGGACGGCATTGGGGACGGTGCGGATCGTAGACATGCTGAGCGGGGATCAGTTGCCCAGGATCTGCTAGTACCGCCGGTGGTCGCCTTCTGCCACCGGTTGGTTTTGCCTTCCGCCCAAACCAACCGGTGGCGCAAGGCGGCCGCCGGCGGTACATGCTATAATCCCTAAGTCTACCTGTTTCAATCCAGGGAATATCTATGCCGAAGCTCAAGACACACAAAGGTGCGTCTAAACGGTTCAAGAAGACGGGGACGGGCAAAGTGGTCCGGAACCATGCCTTTGCGCGGCACATCTTGACCTCCAAGCCGCACAAACGCAAGAAGAAGCTGCATGAGGGCGTGGTGGCCGACAAAGCCGATCAGCCCGTTCTCAAGCGAATGATCCCCTACTAAACGGGGGAGATTGCGCGGACGGAGCGCGTGGCACGTGCCCGATCCGCCAAGAATAGAAGCGAAATAAAGGAGATGAAACGTGCCTAGAGTGAAACGCGGCCCGCACCGGCGGGCATCCCGGAAGAAGACGCTCCATCAGGCTTCCGGTTACTTCCTTACCAAGAGCAAGCTCTATCGGGCGGCGCAGGAGGCCGTGGAGCGCGGCCTGAAATTCGCCTACGTCGGACGCAAGAACAAGAAACGCGACTACCGCGCGTTGTGGATCGTGCGCATCAACGCGGCGTGCCGCGCGGCGGACATCTCGTACAGCAAGTTCGTACACGGGTTAAAGGCCGCGGGCCTGGACCTGAACCGCAAGGCGCTGGCCGACGTGGCCATGAACGACGAAGCGGGCTTCCGCCAGTTGGTGGCGGCCGCCAAAGCGGCGGTGGAGAAGGCATGACGCCCGTGGAACTGGATTCCGATTCCCTCAGCAGCCTGGAAGAACGAATCCAACAGGCGGTCCAACTGGTGGCGCGGTTGCGGCAGGAGCGCGACGCGGCCCAGCAGGAGGCGGTGGAAGCGAAGGCCGAAGCCGCGCGCCTGGCGGGCGAAGTCCGCAGTCTTCAGGCGGACCGGAAACAGGTCCGCACGCGGATCGAGAAGTTGCTGGGGCAGATCGATCAGCTAGGCGCTTAACCCGTTGGCAGGCCTCCGTGCCTGCCCCACTCGGATGGACAACGGCACTCCCGAAAAACAGCCCGTTCGCGTCACGATTCTAAGCCGGCCCTACACCCTGCTGGCCACGGGAGATCCTCACGAGGTGGAAGAGGTGGCGGCGAGCGTGAATGAGCTGATGCTTTCGATCGCCGCCAAAGCGCCCAACGCAGATTCCACCCGCATCGCCGTGCTGGC
>JAIQFU010000399.1 GCA_020073115.1 Terriglobia bacterium | reverse complement strand
CTCAAGAACATCGACAAGATTTTCGCAAGGGTATTTCCTGCAACCAAGTAAGTGCCGGCAAATCGTTCCGGCAAGGTGGCCCCTCGCAAGAAGAGCGCGAAGCGCGCTAACTGACGCCACGGCGCGTCTTCGATCACTCTGTCTTGTGACTACTGTACTTTCGCGACCCGTAGCCCAGACTCTACTCTGCTTGTGTTGATCGGAGAAGATGCCATGTGGCTGAAAGGTCTTGCGGCAGGCGCAATCCTGCTCTTCGTGGTTTGAGTGATTGCCGTGCTCCAGGGCTGGAGCAAGAGCGACATGTCAGGCCGAGTGATCGGGGTGGCCTTCATCGCTGCGTTTGGCCTCGCGGCGTGGTGGGGACTGCAGACTTTGCTGGGCTGGCGCCATTGACGGAGGACAGCGCTGCGTTCTCTATTCACGCGCCGGATTGTTTCCCTTTGCCCGCACTAACTCCAGCAGATCAATGAGCTGCTTCAGTTTTCCCTGGCTCACATGCTTGAGCATTTCGCGGCCCTGCTTTTCGATCGGTCCATCCATTTCGCGGAGCAACTTCAATCCTGCAGCCGTGATCTTCCCGTAGATGACGCGGCCGTCGAAGACGGTCCAGCGGACCTTGGCCTGAGCGATCTCCTCCGGCGGCACGGCCTTGCCGACGTGCTTGGAATTACCGAGGAAGAGGAATGCGATCGGGCAGACGTGCCGCCCGCCGCTGAGCATCAGGAGTTGATCCTCTTTCCGCCGGCCTGCAATCAGAAAAGTCCACAGCGCCAGGTCCAGAATCGCGGCGCCGAAGTTCAGTTTGCCGGTCCACGGCGTCATCCATCTTCCCGCTTTCACACCAGGCGCGTAGTACCAGGCGAAGGTCGCGACGGCGAACAGGACCGCGCCGCCGATCAACGCAGCCCTCACCGTGCGGCGCGAGGGCAGCCCGGAGGTCGCCTGATACAGCAGGCTGATCACCACCAGGAATATGAGAGGCAGCAGGATCCACTCGAAAATCCAGTACCACCTCGCATACGTCACGATATCGACGACGCCGAAGCCATACGTCGCGATGCAGAGCGGGGCCTCCACGAGTGTCACCACGAAAAAGACGCTCATGTACACGAACACGAAAGGAAAGCGGCGGTAAGGTCCGCGCAGCAATGCAGCGACGACCAGCGCTTCGAGCGGTATGCCGAGAACGAATGCGCAGACCTCAAGCGCGAGCTTAGGCATGTTCCCTCAATTCTAAGACTTCGCGCCGGGGTTGTGTGATGGCCGCCTACGCCAGCCGAACTCCCTCCCACGGGTCCGGCGGGATGCCAGGACCGTGCGCCACCCGAACTCCCTCCCACGGGTCCGGCGGGATACCAGGACCGTGCGCCACCCGAACTCCCTCCCATGGGTCCGGCGGGATGCCAGGACCGTGCGATACCAGTGTGGGTTCAGCGTCAACCAGGCTGCGGCCACGAAGAGCCAGTCCCGAGCCTTGCGCGAGGTTCCAGGCGAAGGCCAGTACGAATAACGCGAGAATCGCAGTCACAGCGAATTTGTTCGAAACGAAAGTACGCATGTAAATGTCCCCTAAGGGAAACCGAAGGGCAGAAATAGCCCTAAACGGCTCCGTATATCCTTTTTAAAGTTATCGTTGTAATTTAGCTAACAGAAGTAAAGTGACACCTAGTACTTCTAAACGGTATCGGGTAAACCCCTTGGGGGAGAGCTAATCCGCTTGGATGCGGGCGTGGGATGGGCGCAACACGGCTCCCGGGTAGGTTTCTTCCGTCCGGAACGGCCGATTGCCTGGATATTCCAGCCGCATGTCCGACGTGACTTCGTCGAGCATCTCCAGCGTCGCCGTCCTGGTCTCCATCGCGAAGGACGTGAGGAGCAGGTTGTCGCAGATGGCGTTGATCAAACGCGGTATTCCCTGAGACCTGAGGTGGATTTCCTCCATCAGCTCCGGTGAGATGACCTGTTGGTCCTTCAAGCCGGCGCGAGCCATCCGCGAGTTGACGTAGGCCAGCGTCTCCTCCGGCAGGAACGAACGGAGGACGCAGCGCAACGCAATCCGCTGCTTGAGTTGGCGGAATTCCGGGGCTTCCAGTTTGCGGTCCAGTTCCTGCTGCCCGGCCAGTATGATCTGTAGGAGTTTGCCCTTGCGGTTCTCCAGGTTTCCGAGCAGGCGGATTTCCTCCAGCACATCCCACGCCAGGTTGTGCGCCTCGTCCACGATCAGCACCGTGGTGCGGCCGGCGCTCGTCCGCTCCAGGAGCATGCTGTTGAGGGCCAGCAAGACTTCCGTTTTCGAGAGGCGGTTGCAGCGCAGGTCGAGGTCGTAGGACAGCATCTCGAAGAACTGCTCGACGGTCAGCCGGGAGTTGAACAGCGAGGCGAACGCGATCTGTTGCGCATACAGAAAGTCGCGAAGGCACTCGAGCATCGTGGTTTTCCCGGTGCCGACCTCGCCCGTGAGCACGATGAAGCCCTTGCGGCTTTGGACGCCGTAGATCAGATTGGCCAGCGCCTCTTCGTGTTGCGCACTCCGGAACAGGAAGGCCGGGTCCGGACTCATGTTAAACGGATTCTGTGTAAAGCCGAAGAAAGCGTTGTACATACGCGGCGCCACGACGGGCTTTCCGCATCGTAGCACGCGGCCCCCGATCGGGGAAAACCGCCACGTACCGCGCCGTACCCTGGGCCGCCGAGCTACTGCGCCGCGGGTTGGGGTTTTTCCCCCGGCTTGACCGCGGCCTTCACGGGGCTGATCAGAATGTGGGCGTTCCGCCCCTCCAGACGAGGGACGCCCTCCACGCTGCCAAAAGCCGAAAGGTCGCCCGCGAAGCGCATCAGCAGTTTCTTCCCGAGATCGGCGTGCGCAATTTCGCGCCCCCGGAACTGCACGACCGCCTTGACGCGGTTGCCTTCCTGAAGGAACCGGATGGCATGGGCCTTCTTGAAGTCGTAGTCGTGGTCGTCGGTGTTGGGGCGGAACTTGAGTTCCTTGACCTGTACCACGTGCTGCTTCTTCTTGGCATCGTGCTGTTTCTTTTTCTGCTCGTACTGAT
Organism: Terriglobia bacterium; assembly: GCA_020073115.1. Classification (GTDB taxonomy): domain Bacteria; phylum Acidobacteriota; class Terriglobia; order Bryobacterales; family Bryobacteraceae; genus BOG-224. The sequence goes on along the minus strand of JAIQFU010000399.1, from coordinate 5,018 downwards.
AGTGGCCGAAATCCACGGCCTTGGCGACTGGCGGAACGGCCGTCGGCGCCACCAGCACAAGATCCAGCCCGAGCTCCTGCGCTTTTCGCAAAGCGGCTGAGGTGGGCATGATTTCCGTGGTTCCATCCGGAAAAACCGCGCGGACTTCGCGCGCACGGATGGACTCGTTCACGTTCTCTCTGCGATTCTGCCTGCGAGGAGGTAAATTTCTGCCTGGATACATTGGTTATGCGTTGACGTCGCGATTACGGAGGCAAGCGAGGGCGGGCGGAAAGCCCGGAAGAATTCTCTGGCCGAGAATCGGAATGGTGCAAGTGTAAAACAAGCGCAAGTTACGTCAGCTTCAGTATACGCCAAAAACCGCCGCGAAAGTCAACACAGATACACAGATATAGGACCGCCTCCGCGCGCGTACCGCCGGTGGTTGTTTGCGCCCTGGACAAGAACCGGTGGCAAAAACCGACCACCGGCGGTACTCAATAAATCACCTTCAACGCGAACTGGATCTGCCGCGACGACCCCGCTGTGCGGCTGCTCTGCCCGAAACCCGGTCCCAGCACGATATTGGAGGGCAGTCCGAAATTGACAAGGTTGAAAATATTGAAGAACTCGGCGCGAAATTGCAGGGACGCGAACTCGCCTCCGGAGCGCCTCCCCAGCGGCGTGTCCTTGATCATGGCCGCATCCAGGTTGCGAAACCCCGGGCCGCGGAACGTGTTCCGGCCAACCGCGCCGAACCGGCCCTGGTTGGGCCCCGTGCCGCCGGAGGTCTGGACGGGGATACGGAAGAACGATGCGTTCCCGTCGCCCAGCCCGAAATAATCCTCGCGGACCGTCCGACTGGTCGAAAGCCGGGGCGAGCCGGACTGGTCGGGCCGGTCCGCGCCACCCGCGCCCACACCGGTCTGCTGCACGCCCGAGTAGATGGTGAACGGCGAGCCGCTCAGAGCCGTCCCCATCCCCAAAACCTGCCAGCCGGCCGTCAGACGTCTCCCCAGGAGCTTCACCACCGGCGCACGCTCCGCGTGGAGTTCCTGGAACAGGCTGAACGTAAACGCCTGGGTAGTATCGAACACCGAAGGGCCTTTATCCATGCCGGGCCGAAACGGGTCCTGCGGCGAGGTCAGCGCGGCCGCGCCGGACGAGCCCGAAACGAAGCCGCCGATTACAGCGCTCGCGTCGTCGATCGATTTCGACCACGTGTAGCTGGCCTGGAATCCGAGCCCCGAGGACGACAGTTCCTTCTGTCCGGAGAGTTGCAGCGCGTGATACGTCGAGTGCGACCGGTTGGTGATCAGCATGACCGGCCCGTACCCTCCCACGATGCGTCCGGAGGAATCGAACTGCGTGTAGGGCGCGAACGCCGGGGACGCGCCGGTATAGCCGTTAGGGTAATCCATGGCCGGCAGGTGGATGCCCGCCGTCCCCACGTAGGCCGCATTCAGGGTCGCTCCGGCAAACCTTTGTTCGAGCCCCGCCGTCCACGTCCCCATGTATCCGCCGGAGAAATTGCGCGCGATGCCGCTGACCGTCAGGGGCGTGATGCGGCCGTCCGGCGAGAGCGCCGACAGGTCGCGCTCGAAACGCTGCACGTCCATCAGCGTATTCGCGGGCGTCTGCCTGGAGTCCCCCGCCGCGAATACCAGCGAACCGGCGGTCGTGTAGATGGCGGGCAATTGCTGGGGCGTAATCGTCGTGCCGAACCGGATGGGCTGCCCCGGAGCGGCCGTCAGCCGCGGGTACACGACGAACGGATTGCTGCCGGTCAGTGAATTATCCTGCCACAGGTTTACCAACAGCGTGGTCACCGCCCCGCCCGCCCGGAGCACCGTGTTCCCCGCCCGCCACTCCATTCCCACGCGCGGGCCCCAGCCTCTTTTGTCGAGCCTGTATCCCGGCTGGGGATTGATCAGCAATTCCGAACCGGGCGCCGACGCTCCGGGCGTGGTGATCTCGTAGCGCAGCCCGTAGTTCAACAGCAGGCGGGGCGATATTCTCCAACTGTCCTGGACGTAGGCGTTGTAGGCGTCCCGCCGGACGGCGGCGCCGCCGATGCGTTCCCCCTGCGCGAACAGCAGCGGCGCCACGGCCGTCGTGTAGGTGAACGCGCTCGCCGTGAGCAGGCCGGTCAGGGCGTCCGGCAGCGGATCGCCGGGGTGCAGGTCGTGCGCCCCGCTGGCGGAGCGGATCGCCACCGGGGCGTACGCCGTTCCGCCGCCGAACTGGTATTCGCCGTTGGGGCTGAGGCCGAACAGCGTCGTGTCGCGGTTGGCCCTCGCCTCTCCACCGGCTTTCATCGTGTGCCTGCCGCGAACCCACGTGAAGTTCTGCCGCGCCTGGAAGAGGTTGCCGTACGCCGCCACCACCAATCCCGCGGAGTTGTTGAATGCCTCGTACAGGCCATCCCCGAACTTCAGCGCGGGGTCGGCCGTGTTCTGCGCCGGAAACGAAGGCGTAGCCCGGGTGTAACTCACGGACGCCTCCCAGACGAACCCCGGCGAGGGGGTGCGCGTGTAGGTGAGAACGGCGTTGCGCTGGCGATCGATGTAGCGCACGCCGAAACTTGGGTCTATGGCGGTCTGGCTGGGATTAGTCGTCGGTCCCGTAATATTGTCCGCGGTGAACCGCCCGAACAGTTGCGCTTTCCCGGAGAGGCGGTGATCGATCCGTACCGACGCCTGGTCCGAAGTCGTCGCCACCTTGGAAGACGTGGCGTAGGTGCGGACGCCGTACGGCCCTTGCGGGTCGTTGGGCAGCGGATAGCGCCCGATCAGCCGCGCAATCCGCTCGTCCACCGGGACGAACAGAGTGTCGCCTGGAAACGCCGTGGTATCCCGCCCCGCGCGTTCCTCGGCGGTCGGAACCGGAATCACCTGAGTGGAGCCCAACACCTGGCGGAAGCCCTGGTACTCGACCGCGTAGTAGGTGCGGCCGCGGCCGTTGTAGATTCCCGGGACCACCACAGGGCCGGCGTTCGTCAGCCCGAACTCGTTGCGCGCGAACGGCGGAATGCGTCCCGGGCTGGCCGGCGACCGCCGGTCGAAAAAATTACGCGCGTCGAGCGCCGCGTTGCGCAGAAACTCGAAGATCGATCCGTGAACGGCATTGCTTCCGGAGCGGGTGACGATATTGGTAAAGCCGGCGGCGCCGCGGCCGATTTCCGCGGGCATCCACCCCGAGCTCGACCGTATTTCCGCCACGGCATCCACGTTGAGATTGGAGAACGTAGCGCCACCCATTTCCGGGTCCGAAATATCCGCGCCATCCATGGCGAAGACAGCCGCCGTCCCGCGCTGCCCGTTGATGGCGAACTGCTGCGTGAAATTGGCCGCGCCGTTGCTGTCCGTCATGGCGCCCGCGGCGAGCAGGAGCAGTTGGCTGAAGTCGCGCTTGTTCAGCGGCAGCCCCGACACCGCTTTGCCGGAAAGCTGCTCGCCGCCGGTGGCTTCGCGCAACTCGGCCGGCGCCGGCGAGAGGACGCCGTCAGCCCCCCATTGAAGGACGCCGGGCGCGCCGGCGCCGGGAACGGAAAGGGCGTCCGGAGCGGCGGCGGTCCGGCCGTCGAACTCCGCGGTAACGGCGTACGCGCCCACTTCCAGCGTGAAAACGAATCGCCCGTCCTCCCCGGTGCGCGCCGATGCGCGATAGCCGCCGGAACGCACTTGCACGGTGGCCCCGGCGATGGGGCCGCCCAAGTTGTTCCGCAGGACCGCCGTCCACGTTCCGCGCTCGGCCGCGCTCAGACCGCATGCACGGTGGCCCCGGCGATGGGGCCGCCCAAGTTGTTCCGCAGGACCGCCGTCCACGTTCCGCGCTCGGCCGCGCTCAGACCGCAGGCAATGAGCGTCGCCGCGGCCCACCGTCTCCAAGGCATCCACGCCAGCTTATCGCGCCGCGCGATGGGGTGTGGGCATTTCTGCCCGCCATGCCGGCAGTCTTGCCGAGATCCGGCCCCACTACCCTCCACGCCCCGGCCGCCGGATGCGTCATCTATGTAGGGCAGGCATGCTCGCTAATGATCTCCGGTCCGGGCTGCGGAGGAAACGCCGCAGCCCGGGCTTCACCGCGGCGCGCAGGCCCGAATTGCAGGCCACGCCGCCGGAAACGATCATCGTCCGCGCGGCGATACTCTCCGCCGAAGCCGCCGCCCGCCGCAGCAATTCCGTAATCACCGCCTGCTGGAACGAAGCCGCCAGGTCCAGGGTGGCCTGCGGGGTCGCAGCCAGCCAGTCCTCCGCGGTGGGCTGGGGGTTGGCGCGCAGCAAGGCGCGCCGCGCGGCGATCTCCGCCTCCATATCCCGCGCCTCCACCCAGCGGAGCACGGCGGTCTTCAGGCCACTGAAGCTGAAGTCCAGCGCGTTGCCCTTCATCCTGGCGAAAGTGAACCGCACCGCGCGCGGGTCGCCGTAGGGAGCCAGACGGTCGATCACCGGACCGCCCGGATAGCCAAACCCCAGCAGTTTGCCGACTTTATCGAAGGCTTCCCCCGCCGCGTCGTCGCGCGTCTTTCCCAGCAGCCGGTAGTGGAACCCTGCGCGCACTTCGAACAGGTGCGTGTGGCCGCCGCTCACCACCAGCGCCAGGGCCGGAAATTCGATCGGGGTTCCCGCCCGGCGCGACTCCAGGATCACCGCGTGGATGTGCCCCTCGATGTGGTTCACCGCGATCAAGGGGATCCGGCGGGCGAAGCACAGCGATTTGGCGTAGGTCAGACCCACCAGCAGCGAGCCGACCAATCCCGGCCCCACCGTGGCGGCGACTGCCACAAGATCCTCCAGCCGCGTGGAGGAGCGCTCCAGGGCTTCCCGCACCACCGGGACGATGGCCCGCAAATGCTCGCGCGAGGCCAGTTCGGGCACCACTCCGCCGTACTTCCCGTGGGTATCCATCTGCGATGCCACCACCGAGGAAAGGACGGTCTCGCCGTTCTCCACAACCGCCGCGGCGGTTTCGTCGCAAGAGGATTCGATGCCAAGGATCCGCACTACTTCCACGGTACCGCGGCAGGAGGCTAATCC
>JAIQFU010000398.1 GCA_020073115.1 Terriglobia bacterium | reverse complement strand
CTCCCCGATATTCTGCTGAAGCAGCGCCGGGGAGCCGTGCCACCTCGGGTAAAAGCTCTGGCCGATGATGTCGTACTCGACATTGGCGTCTTTGAGGCGATCGAACCACCACTTGGTGACGGGCCAGTCTCCGCCGCAGTCGATGTGCATGATGATCTGCACAGGCTTCCCCGCCGCGCCGGCGCGCACGCCCCGGACGCCGGCCTTGAGGAACCGGGTGAGGTTGTCCCATTGTTTGGCCTCGACGTAGGGTTCGGGGAACGGGCCGCGAATCTGCCCGGCGTCCAGCTTCACATCGGAAGGCGGAACCTTGACATAACCCGAGGGCCAGAGCATCCCGCCCGTGATCTCGTTCCCGACCTGGACCATGTCCGGCATGGCGCCGGCGTTCTTGAACTGCGTGATCACGTCCTTGCTGTACTCCTCGACCCGCTTTTCGAGGCCGGCCACGTCAAGGTCGCGCCAGGCGAGCGGGGTCTCCTGGTGCTGTGGATCGGCCCACGTGTCGGAGTAGTGGATATCCAGCATGAAGGCCGCGCCGGCATCCTTGATCTGCCTGGCCAGAGGCAGGACGTTCTCCAGGCTGTTGTTGGGGGCCGCGCGGACGGGCGACACGAACACGCGGAGACGGAAAGCGTTCCAGCCGTGCTTCATCATGATGCCGAACTCCGTGCTTTCCTGGCCGTTCTCCCGGTAGACGGCGGCGCCGCCGCGCCCGCTCGCCAGGGAGGAGATATCGGCGCCCATGTAGAACTTCGGCCTCGCATCCGCCGGCTGCTGCGCGAACGAGTGCGCCGGCGTGAGCCAGCCGATCGAAATCAGGAATATCGGCGCGGTCAAAACGCCTTGCGAATGCGAACGTGATAGGAACATTTTCATGGTGGCTATCTTTCATTCTTATCTCGTTTCACCCCGTCATGTTTGAGCCGTCCGGACCGAATCAAGTGGGGCTCCGAGTTGCGGCGGGGCGGGCCGAAACGCCCGCCAACCCTCATCACTTCGTCCGCTTTGCGACGAACCCGCCGCCGGACCGCGGATCGGCTGCAACCAGGCGCCCTGAAATTTGCGCCCCGGAAACCGTTGCGGACTGCAACGCAATAAAATGGAGGCGACTTCCATGACGAAGCTCGCGTTCCAAGAGGCTTCTTTCAAAGGCTTCGGCTTGCCTCGCCGGAGATTCTCGGCCCTTGTCCTGGGCACGGGAATACTTCTCTTTGCGGCAGTATGCGGCCATGCTCAGCAGGTCCGCGACCGCCAACTCTTCGACAACGGCTGGCGCTTCCACTTGGGCGATGTGCAGCAAGGGCAGTCGCCGGCCCTTGCTGATAAGGCCTGGCGGCGGGTGGACCTTCCTCACGACTGGTCCATCGAAGGACCTTACAGCGCCAGGAACGCCAGCGGCACGGGTTTCCTGCCGGGCGGGATCGGTTGGTACCGGAAGAGTTTCACGCTTCCCGCCACGGCGCGCGGACGGAAGGTCTCGATCCGGTTCGATGGCGTCTACCGCGATAGCGCCGTCTGGATCAACGGTGTGCGGCTGGGCGCGCGGCCTTACGGGTATATCACCTTCGAGTACGACCTGACGCCGCATCTCCGCTTCGGCGCGCCGAACGTGATTGCCGTGCGCGTGGATCACAGCGTCATCGCCGATTCGCGCTGGTACCCCGGCTCGGGCATCTACCGGCACGTCTGGCTCACTGTGACGGGTCCCGTTCATATCGCCCCGTGGGGCGCCTATGTCACCACGCCGGTCGCCGGAGCGGACGAGGCCCTGGTTTCTGTGGAGACGCGGGTGATGAACGAAACGCCGGCCCAGCTTCCGGCCACCATGGTTACCACCATCGTGAACGCGCGGGGCGAAGAAGTTGCGAGCGCCAGGTCCGAAGAGGCCGTCGCGGCCGGCAAGGATCGCAATTTCGCTCAGCAGGTCGCGGTTTCCCGTCCCAGCCTTTGGTCGCCCGATCAGCCATATCTTTACACGGCCGTCAGCCGGATTTATCACAACGGCGAGCTGATTGACGAACAGCAGACGCCATTCGGCATTCGCAGCTTCTATTTCAGCCCGGATAAGGGGCTGATCCTGAACGGGCGGCAGACCAAGATGAAGGGGGTCTGCATCCACCACGACCTCGGCTCGCTGGGCGCCGCACTCTTCGAGGAAGCGCTGGAGCGCCGCCTGAAGAGCTTCAAGGAGATGGGCGTCAACGCAATCCGCTGTTCGCATAATCCCATGGCCCCCGAGTTCTACGACCTCGCCGATCGTCTGGGATTCCTGGTGATGGATGAGGCGTTCGACGAGTGGATCATCGGCAAGCGCAAATGGGCGGAGGGCCGCAACAACGGAGCCGTTGCGCGCCGCGGGTACAACGAGGCGTTCGAGCAGTGGGGAGAGCGGGACGCCGCCGATATGGTGGTGCGCGACCGCAATCACCCGTCCGTCATCATGTGGAGCATCGGCAACGAAATCGATTACCCCGACGACCCCTTCGTGCATCCGCGCGGCAGGGTGGATTCCGCCATCCCCGTGGACACCAACAAGAAGCCCAGCCCTTCGGCCGACCTGATGCCGGCCATCGCGCGCCGGCTGATTGCCGCGGTAAAGCGGCTCGACACGACGCGTCCCGTCACGATGGCCCTGGCCGAAATCAACACCTCCAACGCCACCGGCGTGGCGAATATGCTGGACGTAGTCGGCTACAACTATCTGGAGCAGTATTACGCCCGCGACCATAAGTCATATCCCAATCGCGTCATCTACGGCAGCGAGAACAGCCGCGGACTGGAGCAGTGGCGGCAGGTGGCTGCTAACGATTTCGTGGCCGGCCAGTTCCTGTGGACGGGCATGAACTTCCTCGGTGAAGCGGGGCGTTGGCCTACCCACGGCTCTAACTCGGGCCTGCTCGATCTGGAAGGGTTCTGGAAGCGGGATGCCTATCTCCGCCAGGCGCTCTGGAGCGACAAACCGATGGTGTACGCCGGCGCCTCGGCCCCTGCCGCCGCCAATCCCCAGCCGTCGGCCGGCGGCGGCCGGGGCATGGGGCGCCCGCAGCCGGTGGAGCGATGGGGCTTCCCCAACGATACCCGCAAGACCGTTCCCGTGGAGATCGTCTCCAACTGCCAATCGGTTGAGGTCTTCCTGAACGGGCGGTCCGTGGGCGAAAAAGCCCTCGCCGATCCTCTGGCGCCGACTCTTACGTTTGAGGTCCCGAACGAACCCGGCACGGTGGAAGTGGCCGGAAAGAAGGGCGGCGCCGTAGCCGCGCGTTTTCAATTGAAGACCGTTGGCAGGCCCGCCACAATCGAGTTGCTTCCCGATTTGAAGGCGCTCAAGAACGCCGGCCGGCAGGTTTCTACCATCGAGGTCTCGGTGCTCGATCGGGACGGCAACCGGGTACCCGACGCCGAGGCCGCCGTTACCTTCGAGGTGGCGGGGCCCGGACGGCTCATCGCCGCCGCCAATGCCGACCTTACCGATCCCACCCCGGTCACGGGCAGCCAGACGAAGTTGTATCAGGGAAGAGCGGTCGCCGTAGTGCGTTCCGGCGCCGGGCAGGGTAAGCTCACCGTCCGCGCCACCGCGCCCGGACTGGCGCCGGCGGAGGCCGTGCTTGTGGTTGAGCCGTAGGGTGTAGACAACTTACACCCGGGTCATTCGGTCATTCTCGGCGGGCATAGCAACGGCCTGGGCCGGCAAACCCGTGTCTCATGCCACCGCGGCCAGTCCATTCTTCTCGACCAGTGACAATAATTTCAGAGAGGCCCCCGCCGGGCGCTTCGCGCGAAGAACGAGCTTGTGAAGCACGTCGAAGCCGTAACCCTGCAACCGGAAGGCTCTGGTTCGGAGCGGCAACTACGTTGCGGAAGGCGCTTGGGACTCGCTGGGTGGGAGGGAGCAGCGCGTTAGGATGGTTGCGGGGGATCACTTTGCTCTGAATGTACTCACGTTGCCCTTCCGAATCGAACTTGTGCAACCCTTTGAAAAGAAGATCGCTTGAATGCTCATGGTGATGTTTGGGCTTATGCTCCGGGCGGCTGAGAAACGCCGCCCTCCGCAAGTTCTCGGATCTCCCCGGCGCACGCCGTCTTGTCCCGTTGGTCTTCGCTTCGCAAGATCCAAAAAGCCGCCGAACGGTTCGGCGGTGCCGATGGACTCGGAGAGTCCCAGAAATCGCACTGAGCCGTCAGTACGACGATTCTATGAGGCTTCTACAATTCGATCCGGCCTGTAGGGTCGCCGGAAAAAACAGATCCCTTATCCCCGGCCAAAACATTCCAATATTTTCAGGTCTCAATATTGTAAACTGTACAGAAAACCCGTACAATAAAGATACATGGCCTACCGGGTTGCACTCTACTGCCGAGTCTCCACGTCCGATCAACACTGCGAAACACAACTGCATGAACTCCGTGAATACGTGAGCAACCAGTCGGGTTGGGAGATCTATAACGAATACCTTGACAGCGGCTTCAGCGGCACCAAGGCATCCCGGCCAGCACTGGACTCGCTGATGAAGGACGCATCCAAAAAGAAATTCAACGCCGTGGTGGTCTACAAGTTGGATCGGTTCGGACGCTCGGTGCTGAACCTCAGTCAATCCTTGGCCGCACTCGATTCCTATGGGGTCCGGTTCATCTCAACATCCCAGAATCTGGACACCAATGCTTGCGATCCCGCCAGCCGCTTTCTTCTGAACATCCTCAGTAGCGTGGCCGCTTTTGAGGTTGAGATGATTCGAGAGCGCACGCTATCGGGCATCCGGGCGGCGAGATCGAAGGGCAAGACGCTCGGTAGACCGAAGAAGGTTTTCAGGCGTGATGAAGTCGTGCGGCTCCGGGATGCCGAAGGGTTATCGTGGCGGCTGATCGGGGAGAAATTGAACGTCCCGGCGATGACGGCCTACAACGCCTACCAAAGCCAGCGTACAAAAAACGTGCCGGAATCCGGCCCCGGAACTGACGGCAAGGGCAGTAAATCACGAGTCGCCGTCTAGCCCCCTTTCAGCCCTACAAAAAACGAAGGATTGTTTTAGAACGATGGTGGGCGTGTAGCAGTGGATCGTGATGATCA
>JAIQFU010000397.1 GCA_020073115.1 Terriglobia bacterium | reverse complement strand
TCCTGCCAGACGGAATGATTAGCCCAATACCGCTATTCACGAACCTCTCGATTCTGGGGATCGAAGGAGTCACATTGTGCCATGCCTGCTAACCCCCGCTTTCGATTTTACTTTTTAACGATCAGGCGGAAGCATGTCCGCCGAATCCCTTCGTCAATTCAACGGTTTGGTGTCAAAACTGTACAATACGCAACCGCTTTGGCCTGCCTCTCCGATGCAGGATGTCGGGAAGCAAAAATTGGTTGGCGGCTATTGGTAGGCGAAATCGAGAAAAACCAGGCTAAATCGGTTAGAGACGTTCTCAAAGTTATCGAACGCGATGAAATCACTCCTCCGATCCGGTTGGACCCCGGTGCCCGTTGGAAGATGGACGCTTTTGGTTTGCTCGCGTTGGAGCTGCTGCTCTGGGTCTGGCAGGCCCGCCGTAATCCGAGCCTGTATGGCAGTTCCGCCTGTTCAGTACCGAAACCTTTCGATGGTGAATCAGTAGGGTAGCCGCGGCGGACGAAGTGGAGCCCGTGACCACGCCCAACCGCGCCTCCTCGCCCACGCGGCAGTTCAACGCCTCGTCCCTGGCCGAGCGGCTGCGTCCCGCGCAGCCCACCGACCTACCCGACGCTCCCACCGCCGCGCAGCCCGCGGCCCCAGCCGCGCGCGTCAATCTCGGCGCGATCACGGGCGCCCCTGTACCTCTGCCGGCCATGCCGGCTCCAGGCGCGTCCGCCGCCAAACAGAGTAAGAGCAGCCAGCTTCAGCAGGCGGAAATCGTCTCCCGCAAGCCTCCCGTCTACCCGCCGCTCGCCCGCCAGACCGGCGCGTGGGGAGAAGTCCGCCTCGTGGCCACGGTGGGCGTCGACGGCAAGGTCAGAGATGTGAAGGTGCTTTCGGGCCATCCGCTCCTGCAGCGCGCCGCCGCCGACGCCGTCCGCACCTGGGTCTACAAACCCGCCATGCTCAACGGCGCCGTCGTCGAAACGCAATCGCAGGTAGTGGTGAATTTCTCGAAACAATAAGGAGCAGGAGGCAGGAGGCAGGAGCGTGGCTGAAGGTTCGTTAGAGGAATGCCGGTACTACCGGATGCTCGCTCAGGACCTGAAATACGGAGACGCAGCACTTTTGGCCGCATCCCTGGACGAGGTGGGCCGCCTGCTGCACGCCTACGCCGCCGCTGTCCTGACTCCTGCTTTCAATGAATCGTCCTCGTCAGGCTTTGCCCCGGCAGATCTCGGTGATCTTCTGGACGAAGTTCACCAGGCCGTAGTCGCTGGCCAGCATGAACGTGTTGATCAGGATCCCTTGTTTCTTGCAGCGGTTTACTTCTTCCAGGGTCCGGCTGATCACCAGCGGGTCGAGGCCGAAGGCGTTCTTGTACATGCGGCCATCCTCCAGCGTCAGGCAGCTCGGCTTGCCGTCGGTGATCATGACGATCTGGCGCATGTCCTTCTTTTCCTGGTTCAGCAGGCGCTGCGCCAGGATCAGGCCGTCGCGCGTATTGGTGTAGTACGGACCCACCTGCACGCGGGCCAGCTGGCTCAGCGCCAGTTCCTCGGCGGTGTCGTGGAACAGCACGCACCGCAGGCTGTCGCCGGGGTACTGCGTGCGAATCAGGTGGGCCAGGGCCAGCGCCACCTTTTTCGCGGGCGTGAAGCGGTCCTCCCCGTAAAGGATCATGCTGTGGCTGCAATCCAGCATCAGGACCGTGGCGCACGAGCTCTGGTACTCGCACTGGTGGACGTGCAGGTCGGAGTAGTCCAGCTCCAGCGGAACCTTGGCGCCTTCGCGGCGGATGGCGGAGAACAGCGTTTCGCTGACATCCAGGTTCAGCGTGTCGCCGAACTCGTACCGCCTGGATGAACCGGAGGCCTCGATCCCCGTGGCGAGGTCCCGCGTGTCGTGGCGGCCGAAGCTCGATTTCCCGAGCGACCCCAGCAGGTCCTTCAGGGTCTTGAAGCCGAGAAAGTCGAGCGATTTGTCCGTGACCTCGAACTTCACCTTGGCGTCCCGGCCATTGGCGACCCCGGGCGCGGGGCTCTGCTGCTCGCTGGGCTCTTCGATGGTGATATGGCCTTCGTCCACCATCTTCTGCACCAGGTTGTCGAGGAGTTTTTCCATCTGCTCCTGCGACATGTTCTGCAGGCGCTGCATCATCTCCTGGAGATTTTCGTCCTCAAAGAGCTTGCCTTGCTCCAGCGCCTGCTGGATGGCTTTCTTGAGGTCTTCCAGCGTGTGTTGGTTCCACTCGCTGAACGGCATGTATTGCGTGTTGAAGCCGCTTTCCAGCAAGAAATCGGCTAAGGCCTGAAGCAGGTCTTCGGCGCCGACCCCCATGTCCTCGCCCGTGTAGCGGGAGTAGCGAACCCATTTCATAAAAAAGCCAAATGGCCACAGACCAACGCGGATGAACACGGATCAACGAAAGAAATTGCTTATCCGTGTTGATCCGTGTTCATGCGTGGCTAATTCCCTGCTTTTGCCCTCTCAGTTGTACTGGCGCCGGAAGTTGGGCCGCTCGGGGCGGCCTTCCTGGGCCGGCTCGCGGCGCTTTTCCTCCGCTACAAAGCCCCTCTCTTCACTGCGGTTGATTCTGCGGTGCGCGTACAGCCCTTCCAGGACAAACTCCGCCGCGGCCGCGCGCACCGCATCCGGGTCGCTGGCCGTCACCTTGAGCGTTTTGATCTTATCGATCAGCCCCTGAATCGCGCTGAGCTGCTTCAACACGGTAGACGAGCCCACGGTCTCATCCAGTTTCAGCGAGCCGCCCAAGTCGAACCATTGGACGATCTGCGATACGTTGGCGCCCTCGAAATACTGGTCGTACACCTTGCCCACCGCGGTGCGGATGATCTCGCGCGCCACCGTGTCCCCGCCCTTCAGTTCGCCCTCATATTCCAGCTCCAGCTTCCCGGTGATCGCCGGCAGCGCCGAGTAGATGTCCAGGATGCGCGGAACGGCCACGTTCTCCCGGGCTTTTAAGGCGCGCCGTTCGGCGTTCGAGATGACGTTCTCCAGGGCCGAGATGGGCAGGCGTTGAGACACGCCGGAACGCTTGTCCACGCGCTTATCTTCGCGCGCCAGAAAAGCCAGCTGCTCCACCACCTGCTTGATGTAATCGGGAATCCGGACCTCGATGGGCGACGGCCGGTCGAGCCACGCTTCCTGCTCGGTGATCGCGATGCCTTGCTCCAGCGCCGCCGGGTAGTGCGTACGGATCTCGCTTCCGATGCGGTCCTTCAGCGGGGTGATGATCTTGCCGCGCGCGGTGTAGTCTTCGGGGTTCGCCGTGAACACCAGCGCCATGTCCAGGGGGAGGCGCACGGGGTACCCTTTGATCTGCACGTCGCCCTCCTGCATGATGTTGAACAGCCCGACCTGGATTTTTCCGGCCAGGTCCGGCAGTTCGTTGATGGCGAAAATCCCGCGGTTCGCCCGCGGCAGCAGCCCGTAATGGACCGTCAACTCGTCGGAGATGTCCTTTCCCCGCCGCGCCGCCTTGATCGGATCGATGTCGCCGATCATGTCGGCGATGGTCACGTCCGGGGTGGCGAGTTTCTCCACGTAGCGATGTTCACGATCCAGCCAGGCAACGGGCGCGTCGTCACCGCTCTCCGCGATCAGGTCCCGGCAGCGCCGGCAGATCGGATGGTACGGATTGTCGTGGATTTCGCAGCCCTCCACGTACGGAAGCGCTTCGTCCAGCAGCCTCGTGAGCAGCCGGATCAACCGCGTTTTGGCCTGCCCGCGCAGACCCAGCAGGATGAAATTATGCCGCGAAAGGATGGCGTTCACCATCTGCGGCGCTACGGTATCCTCATACCCGACAATGCCCGGGAAAAGGGTCTCCCCCCGTTGGATCTTGCAGATCAGGTTGTTTCTGAGTTCGTCCTTGACGGACCGCTGGCCGATTTTGGCTTCGGGAAAATGAGAACTGCGACGTAGCGCGCCCAGGGTTCGGGGTAATTCTGTGGCTGGCGACAAGCTCCCCCCTCTCTCTGACCGCGATTGTAGCAGACGATTCGCATGGTGGCTCGTCTTATTGATTACAATGACCGTTGTGGACACTACGCAGCAGAGTGAGCAAATCGGACAATGGAAGCGGTTCCGGCAGATGACTCGGGAGGTGCGCCGCGGCTTCATCGCGGAATGGACCGTCACCATCATTCTGCTGCTTTTCGCGACGACAACGCTGGTCCAGGCATTCGTGATTCCCAGCGCATCCATGGAGGACACGCTGCTCATCGGAGATCACGTCCTGGTGGACAAGCTGGTCTATGCGCCGCCGGACAAGATGAAAGGTCCGCTGCCCTACCACGACGTGCGGCGCGGCGATGTCATCGTGTTCCGTTATCCGCTCGACATCAAAGAAGACTACGTGAAGCGGGCCATCGGCGTCCCCGGCGATCACATCAAGTTCATCAATCGCCAGTTGATCCTCAACGGAAAGCCGGTCGTCGAGCCCTACGTCAAGCACGTTGCGCCGTACCCCGATAGCTATCGCGACAACTTCCCGACGTACCCCACCATGCCCCCGCGCCCGCGCGCGGCGGAGATGCTGGAGCACAACGTGGTGAACGGCGAACTGGTGGTACCGCCCGGCCAGATTTTCGCCATGGGCGACAACCGCGACGATTCCGACGACAGCCGCTACTGGGGCTTCGTGCCCCGGGAGAATATTGTCGGGACTCCGTTGATCATCTACTGGTCGTTTGAAGCGCCGACCTCGGACCTGACGAACGGGAACATAGGGTTGGGCCACATCATCGACGTGATCATCCACTTCCCCACCAAGACCCGCTGGAAGCGCACCTTCAAACTGATCCGCGGCTATCCGCTGGGGTAGGTTTCCTACTCCCCCTTGAACTCGAACGTGTCCGTGTTCGTCTGCACCACCAGGTGTCCGGGACCGAGCGGCTTTCCATCGGTCTGGAAGAATACCGCGCCGTCCGTGGATTGGCCCGGGATCAGCTTTGTCTGCACCAGCGCCACCGCGCTAGCCAGGGCCGCGGCCCGCATTTTGGACGAGCCGGTCGTCAGCGCCGCCTGCCGCCGTTGCTCGTAGCCGTTCGTGGAGCGCATTTTCGGGATCCCGTACAACGCCCCTTCATAGGCCTGAATCAGCTTGAGGACATCCGCGCCGCCGCCGTGAAGAACGAGGGGGGCGTGTTCAAGCTGATCGTTGCGGGGCCCGAAGAGAAGATCGTCGGTTGCCATCTCTGCGAGCAGCCCCTTCCTTCCGGCATTGATGAGAATTTTCTGAAAACCGAGGAGCGTCTCTTCGATGTATATGGGGAGCTTCTTTCTTATACCGAAGGGGGAAGTGCCTCCGACCATGTATCCTGTGTGTTTTTGGGCTGTCCCGGGATCGCAGGGATGTACGGATTTGACCCCAAGAATCCTGGCCAGTTCTTTTGTGGATACTTCCCTGTCTCCGTGCATGAAAATGATGAATGGCATTTTCCGATCATCCTCCATCACGAGGGTCTTGATTGCCATGTGCTCGTCTATACCGAGCTCTCTTGCTGCCACCTCGGTACCGCCTCTCTCCTCATATTTGTACGGACGAAGGGTGAAGTTGACCTTTTCATCCTTGAGGATGCGAATGGCCGGCGTCGATGGGAAATGCTCTCTGGTCATCTAATGCGTTGTATGCTTTTTCCCGCTCTGCGCGAGCGTGTTTGTCTTATTTCCGGGACCCTTATCCGAGGAAGCTAAGGCTTCCGTTGTTCGCAAAAGGGCACTTAATGCCGCTTTCAAATCCCGAATTCTTTTCCTCAATTCAGACTCGGTACGTTTGCGTTCCTTGAGCTCCATCGCCATCTCCATATTTCTCTCAAGAAACTCCGCACTCTTTTCCTTTACAAGCCTGGATAGACTTATTTCGGACACTTTGAGCGCCTGTTCAGCCACCTTGCGTTCGGTGATATTTCGCGCGATGCCGAGTAGACCGACAATTTTCCCACCATGCCGGATCGGCTTGGAATGAACTTCTATCATGTGCAGCTGCCCACCAGGTCGCTTATAGCTCAATTCATAAGGTGTGCCATCCTTGCCATTCATGACATGTTCAAAATTTTCCCGGGCCAAGCGGTGGTATGCGGGCTGGATAATATCGAGAAAGTGAGACCCGTATAATTTTTCCAGGGGAATGCCGGATCTATTTATAATCGAACTGTTCACAAAGATAAAACGGCCGTCGGTGTCGAGGCAGTAAATGCCATCGCTAACGAAATCGATTTCTGCTCATGTTTTTTGCCGTCATGCTGCGCGATTCTATGTCGCTCCAGGCACCGTTTTTAACTATCATGGATTGTGTTCTGAATCCACTGTGAAAAGGCATACCAGTTAATAATGCCTGCAGGAAGGGTCGGAAGACTGAAAGTCCTATAGGAAGGATGGAACGCCTGTCTCGCGGCTAGAGCAATTGTTTGTCCTCGAAGAAATATGCGACGCCCTCTTGCAGAGCTGCCAGCTCAATCTTTCTCCGGCTTGTCCTTTCCTTTACTGTTTATATCAGGTAGGTTCCTGTATCCGGTGCCGCACTCATTCCTGAAGAAGGCCCATTCTTCACATTCACTGCCGTCGGGGAAAATACAAACGCCGTATTGGCCTCCGCCATCGGAGCTCCTGATCTCCAGCGTATAGCCGGATTGCACGCAGTACGCTGATGCCGGGTTTGCAATTTCAACCTCTTCGGAACTTGCGGCCTGTTGGATGAAACTGCCTGAAAGCAGCATCATTC
>JAIQFU010000396.1 GCA_020073115.1 Terriglobia bacterium | reverse complement strand
GAAGCCCCAACAGGCCGAGGTCAAGGCCGTAGGGAACGGCCAGCTGCTGGATTCGGGCGAGCGCGTGGCGCTGGATGTGAAAGCCGGCGACCGCATCCTCTTTGGCAAGTATTCCGGCTCCGAGATCAAGATCGAAGGCGACGAGTACCTGATCCTGAAAGAAGACGAAATCCTCGGCGTTTTGGAATGAAAAGCTCTGAGACCACTGTGCTAATCTAAACGTCTAAACCTACTTAGAGGAGTGGTTTTCATGTCTCTACGGATGGGGCTTGGGCCCTGGGTGGCTTGCTCTGCCCTGTTTCTGGTCGCACAGACCGCATCGGCCCAGACGAAGGTGGCGGTGGTCAACCTGCAGCAGGCGGTCTTCGAATCGGCCGAAATCAAGAAAGCGGACGCCGAGATGCAGGCCAGGTACCGCCCCCGGCAGCAGGAAATCGAGAAGATCACCGCCGATCTCACGGCGGTGCAACAGAAACTGCAGGCGGGCCAGGGCAAGCTGAGCGAACAGGCGGCCGCGGAGCTCCAGGCCCAGGGCCAGAAACTCCAGCGCGACCTGCAGCGCAGGCAGGAAGATCTCCAGGCCGACGCGGAACGCGATCGCAACGAAGTTCTTTCCAAGAGCAGCCAGAAGATGCAGGAAATCGTGAAAAAAGTGGCCGAGGGAAAAGGTTTCGACCTGGTGGTGGACACCTCGACGACCTTGTACTTCAAGGAGCCGATGGACATCACCAAGGACGTGATCGTGGCGTACGATCAGGCCTATCCGGTCGCGGCCCCCGCGGCCCCGGCCGCTCCAGCGAAGCCTACCGGCAAGTAATCCGGAAGAGATCGGACGATGGGCGGTTATCTCGACACCTACGGCGCAGGCGAAGAGAAGCGCGAGAAAACCGTCCGCACTCTCGCCTTCTGGGTGGGCCTCGCCCTGGTGATCGCGGCCGTTCTGTACTTTATTTTTCATTTTGTGATTCCCAACCGCAGCGAGCGCGGCGAAGTCAACGGTTTCTTCCAGTTGCTCGCCGCCCACGACTACAAGCAGGCCTATGCCATGTGGGGCTGCACCGATGCTGCGCCGTGCCGCGATTATCCCTTCACCTCGTTCCTGCAGGATTGGGGACCGGAAGCTGTTCCCGTCACGACCTTCCAGGTGCTGGATGGCGAGAGCTGCGGGTCGGGAGTGATCGTGGACGTGGATGCCGGGAAGGCGGGCGACAAGAAGCTTTGGGTGGAGCGCAGCAACCGTACCCTGGGTTTTCTGCCGCCCGGCATGGAACGCTGCCCGCGGGGGAACCGCATCTACGACTTCGTCCGCGATATCCGCTACCGCCTACACGGGAAAACGTACAAGTAGAGACCGTGGGCAGGTCTCCGGCCTGTCCCTTGGGCGGGCCCCCCGGAGTCCGGCCCCACCGGGGGCATAAAATAGAAAGCGGAGTGGAGAGATGGGAACTGTTACGGCAGGCCTGGAAGGCATCATCGCGGGCGAATCCGAAATTTGTTACATCGACGGATATCAGGGCATCCTCAGCTATCGCGGCTATAATATTCACACCCTGGCGGACAACGCCACTTTCGAAGAGGCCATTTTCCTTCTGTGGAACGGCAGGCTGCCGAGCCAGGGCGAATTGGACCGCTTCAGGAAAGAGCTGACTTCGGAACGGGGAATTCCACCGGCCATCACCGATTTTCTAAGGAGCGTGCCTGGTGGGAACCCCATGGACGTGCTGCGCACCGCCGTTTCCATGCTGAGCCTGCACGATCCCGAGACGGCCGACATGTCGCCGCAGGCCAATGAGCGCAAGGCCGTGCGGCTGATGGCCAAGACCGCCACCATCGTGACCTCTTTCGACCGCATGCGCAAGGGCGTGTACGTGGTGGAGGGCGATCCCAAACTGGGGTTTGCGGCGAATTTCCTCTACACCCTGACCGGCAAGCGGCCGGACGATGTGATGGAGCGCGCGTTCGACGTGGCCATGATCCTGCACGCCGATCACGAATTGAACGCCTCCACCTTCGCCGCCCGCGTCACCGCGGCCACTCTTTCGGATATCTACTCCGCCATCACCAGCGGCATCGGCGCCCTGAAGGGTCCCCTGCACGGCGGGGCCAATCAGGACGTCATCAAGGTTCTGCTGACCCTCGGCGGCGAAGAGGAGGCCGAAGATCGCGTCAGGAACACGCTGGCGCGGAAAGTGAAGATCCCCGGGTTCGGCCACCGCGTTTACCGCACGGAGGACCCTCGCGCCACCCATCTGCGCGTGCTTTCGGAGGAATTGGGCCGGCGCACGGGCCACGAGAAGCTATTCCGCCTATCCCGGCGCATGGAGGAAACGGTCAAGCAGGAGAAGGGGCTCAATCCCAACGTGGATTTCTACTCGGCCTCCACGTACTACTCCCTGGGGATTCCGATCGACCTCTACACGCCGATTTTCGCCGTCAGCCGCATGTCCGGCTGGACGGCGCACGTCCTGGAACAGTATCGCAATAACCGCCTGATCCGCCCTCGCGCGGAGTACAAGGGAAAACCCGACGGCCAGCCCTGGGTTCCGATTGCGCAGCGCTAGCGGAGCAGGCTCCGGCCTGCCCCTCATAGAGGAGCGAGAAGTGGACGAGCGCGCTTTCTACACCGACCAGCCCACCACAAAGCCGGCTACCTTGAATTGCCCTTTTTGCCGCTCGGCGGAAACGTACGACCTTCACTGGGTGATCCGCAAGAAGAAGGACCGCATCCCGCAGGGGGCGGACGAGCGTGACCGGGCCCGCTTCCAGAAAGCGCAAAGCTACATGGTCCTGATGGACGACAAGGTGGCCTGCAAAAACCTGCGCTGCCGTAAACGCTTCGACATATCGGGCGTCAAGACCATGGCGTTTCTGTAGGACCGCCGGTGGCCAAAACCGACCACCGAGGTACCCGATCGAAACACCACTTTTTGGAGGTGCATTCCCGGCCGGTGCGCGGTACACTTTGGTCGGGAGGCACTCATGTCGCAGCACGATCTCGCTCATGCCCACGTCCGGCCTAGGACGGCGGTTCTCACTCGCGGTTTCGATCCCGCCCTGTCGTTCGGCTCCGCCCGGCCGGCCGTGTTCCGCAGTTCCACCTACGTTTTCTCCAGCCCGGAAGCAGCGGAGCGCGCCTTCGACATAGCCGGCGGGAGGGTCGAGCCGGCGGAGGGCGAGCGTCCCGACCTGATCTACTCGCGCATCTCCCACCCGAACGCCGAAATCCTGGAAGACCAGGTGGTTCCGCTGGAGCCCGGCGCGCGCGCCGCGGCGGTTTTCAATTCCGGTATGGCGGCCATCATGACCGCCTTCTTCACCTTTGCCCGGCCGAACTGCTCGATGGTCTTCACCCGCCCGCTGTACGGCGGCACAATGGGACTGATCCACCACTTCCTGGAGCCGTTCGGGGTGCACTGCATTCCGGTGGCGGCGGGGGATATGGCGGGCCTGGACGAGGCGATCCGGTCGGCCCGAAACCTCGCTATCGTCTATATGGAAACGCCGGCCAATCCCACGCTGATCATGACCGATATCGAGCGCTCGGCGGAAGCCGCGTCGCGCCATCCGGACCACCCGGTGATGATGGTGGACAACACCTTTCTCGGACCGGCCTTCCAGCACCCGCTGCTGCTGGGGGCGGATTTGACGCTTTACTCCGCCACCAAGTACCTCTCCGGGTTCAGCGACATGGTGGCCGGCGTGGCCATCGCCAAGGATCCCGAAATGATCCGGCGAATCCTGAGCAACCGCGTCATGTTCGGTAACATCCTGCAGCCCGACGAGTGCTGGATGCTGGACGGACGGCTTCCCACGGTGGCCTTGCGGATGAACCGGTCCAGCAAGAACGCCCAGCGGATTGCGGAAGCGCTCCACGGGCACAAGCGCCTGAGCCGCGTGATCTATCCGACGCTGTTCCAGGATCCCGAGCAGAAGCGCATCTTCGACAAGCAGTGCGCGTACCCCGGCGGGCTCTTTTCGATGGATTTCCGGGGCGGCAAGGAAGCGGCCTTCGATTTCCTGCGCCGCATCCAGATCGCCAAGAACGCCGTTTCGTTGGGCGGGGTGGAAACGCTGGCCTGCCACCCCAAGAGCACCACGCACTCTCCGATGAGCGCGGAGGAACTGGCTACCTCCGGCGTCACCGACGGCCTGGTGCGAGTGTCGGTAGGGATCGAAGACTGGCGCGACCTGTTGGCCGATTTCGAGCAGGCGCTGGCAGGGTAGGACCGGCCCTCCTCCGGCCGCAGCGCCGAGGACGGGTCCACCGGCCCGGCGCGGCGGCGAACAATGTGGCGCACGCTTCAGCCGGAGGCGGCCGGGGCAGCCCGTCGCGGGGCTCGGAAACCCGAGGTGCGCTGAAGCGCGCTTCACCAGGCGCATCGGGCCCGCGAGCGCGGGGAGTGCGCCCCGCCTCCGCTACAATTGTATTTAGCCCATTCCAAAAGGAATTCCAGTGACAGGTCACGAAATCAGACAGCGCTTTCTCGACTTCTTTGCCGAACGCGGCCATCGCGTTGTGCGCAGCTCTTCGTTGGTTCCGGCGAACGATCCCACCCTGCTGTTCACCAATGCGGGGATGAACCAGTTCAAGGACGTCTTCCTGGGCCTGGAAAAGCGCGACTATACGCGCGCCGCCAGCTCGCAAAAGTGCGTCCGCGCGGGCGGCAAGCACAACGACCTGGAAAACGTCGGCTACACCCGCCGGCACCATACTTTCTTCGAGATGTTGGGCAATTTCTCTTTCGGCGACTACTTCAAAACCGAAGCCATCGACTTTGCCTGGGACCTGATCACCAACCATTACTGCCTCCCCAAGGACCGGCTCTACGTCACCGTCTTCCGCGAGGACGACGAAGCCGAAGAACTGTGGCAGAAGGTCGCCGGGGTCCCCAGGCGCCGCATCTTCCGCCTGGACGAAAAGGACAACTTCTGGCAGATGGGCGAGACCGGCCCGTGCGGCCCCTGCTCGGAGATCCACTACGACCTCGGCGTGGAAGCCGCCGACCCGGGGCGTGAGAACGAGGCGTTCCCCAGCGACGCCGGCGGGCGCTTCGTCGAGATCTGGAACCTGGTGTTCATGCAGTTCAACCGCGATGCGGAGGGCGTGCT
>JAIQFU010000395.1 GCA_020073115.1 Terriglobia bacterium | reverse complement strand
GCTCCCACGCCAAGGACCGGCTGGGCATCAACTCCCTCATGGAGTCCGCTTACCATTTCAGCTTCGCCAACCTGGCCTGGCGGTACGCGCCCACAAACTCCCTCCTGGTGACCAACCGGGGCGCCTGGATGCGCGAGCGGTTCGACAACACCAACCCGAACAGCCTGCCGCTTTCCGGCGGTAATTACGGGGAATGGGTCGGGGAGGGTTCGGCGACCTGGATCTGGAACTCGACGGCCCCGCTCGATGCCGGCTGGTCGGTACGCCGGGAGCGCGGGTCGGGATACTCCAATCAGTTTCTCACCAATGCCCCGTACGTCCGCCTGTTGGACCACAATGACGGGACCGTGCTGCGCCAGGGCGGCTATGCGCAGCAATCCTGGACCGCAGGCGGCGGACACGTGCACCTCACCGCCGGGGTGCGCGCCGACCACCATTCGACCGACGGCGTCGCGGCGATCTCGCCCGCCGGATCGGTGGCGCTGATCGTCACATCCTCCACGCGTCTGAATTTCGGCTGGGGCCAGTACGTGCAGTATCCCGAGATCGCCTCGCTGACTTCTCCGCTGGGCGGGCCCCACCTGCTGCCCGAGCGGGCCACACACGCCATCGCCGCGGTGGAACAGCGTTTCGGCGAGCGCACCCGCGTGCGCCTGGAGTTGTACGACCGCGAGGACCGCGACCTGTTGTACCGTCCGTTCTTCGATCCGCGCATGGTGAACGGAAAGGTGTTTGTCCCCCCAGCGAACCCGCCGCTGCGAAACTCGCTCCGCGGTTATTCCCGCGGCTTCGAGTTTCTGGCCGAGCGCCGGAGCGCCAACGGCCTGACCGGATGGATTTCGTATGCCTTCGGGAGCACCCGCCAGCGCGACGGGGTCGAGCGCACCGTATTTCCGTCCGACTACGACCAGAAGCACACCATCAACATCTTCCTGGGCTACCGCGTCCGTCCCAGCGTAAATCTCAGCGTGAGATCGACGTACGGCAGCGGCTACCCCTACCCGGGCTTCCTCCGCAAGGAAGGGGCCGCGTACTATCTATCGGACTCCCGGAACCAACTCCGCCTGGCAGCCTACGAGCGGCTGGATTGGCGCATCAACAAGTCGTGGACGAAGGACCGGTACAAGCTGACGCTCTACGGCGAAGTGGTCAACCTGACGAACCGCGACAACTACCGCTTCGAGAGTTTCAACGGGTTCAACAACAGGACCGGGCAGGCGTGGGTCACGCTGACTAAGACGTTCCCGATCCTGCCCTCGGCGGGGCTGGTGTTCGAGAGATAGCGGCGCTACTGACGGGTTGGAGTTTTAACACCTGTTGTACAATCACCCTATAGCGCAACTCCCTTCATTTCAATGACAACAGCTCCTACCACCCGTGCCCAGGAATTCCGGGACCAGCTTGCCCGCCGCGTGCTGGTGGCGGACGGCGCCATGGGCACCATGCTCTACTCGCGCGGCGTGTTCATCAACCGCTGCTTCGACGAACTGTGCCTCTCGGCGCCTGATATGGTCCGGCAAATCCACCAGGAATACGCCAAAGCGGGCGCGGAGATCCTGGAAACCAATACATTCGGGGCTACGCGGCCGCGACTGGCGGCCTTCGGGGTGGCGGAAAAGCTCGGGGAGATCAATCGCGCGGCCGTGCGCCTGGCGCGCGAGGCCGCCAACGGGGGCGCCTTCGTCGCCGGGGCGGTCGGCCCGCTGGGACTGCGCATCGAGCCTCTCGGCCCCACTTCCTTCGCCGAGGCCCGCGCGGCTTTCCGGGAGCAGATCGACGCCCTTCTGGAATCCGGCGTGGATCTTCTGATCCTGGAGACCTTCCTCAACCTCGATGAGCTCCGCGAGGCGGCCTACGCGGCGCGCGAAGCCGCGGGGGACGGCATGGCCGTGGTCGCCCAGGTCACCATCGACGATTTCGGACGCCTGCCCGGCGGTACGGATACCGAAACCTTCACCCGCGAGATGGATTCCTGGCCGGTGGACGTGATCGGCCTGAATTGCTCGATCGGGCCCAAAGCCATGCTCGAAACCATCGAGCGTATGATGGAGTTCTCCTCCAAACCGATGAGCGCCATGCCCAACGCGGGCTTGCCGCAACGCGTCGAGAACCGCAATATTTACCTCTGCTCCCCGGAATATATGGCGCAGTATGCGCGCCGGCTGTTGTGGGCGGGGGTGAAGATCGTGGGCGGATGCTGCGGCACCACGCCGGATCACATCAAGCTCATCGTTTCCGAAGCGCGCTCGCTCCAGCCGGGGCAGAGGATCGCGCATGTGGCGGTGGAAGAGCACGAAGCCAAGGCGCAGGTCCTGCCCCCCATGCCAACCGCGGGTAAATCCAAGCTGGGCGAAAAGCTGGCAGAGGGCAAGTTCGTGGCCTTCGTGGAAATCCTGCCGCCCCGTGGCGTGGACGCTTCGCGCGAAGTCGCCGGCGCCCGCCTGTGCGCCGCCCAGGGGATCGACTGCATCAACGTCCCCGACGGTCCCCGCGCGAGCGCCCGCATGAGCGCCCAGGTCACCTGCCAGCTCATCCAGCGAGAGGTCGGGATCGAGGCCATCAATCATTTCTGCTGCCGCGACCGCAATATCCTCGGCATCCAGTCGGAACTGCTGGGCGCCCACGCCGTGGGCGTGCGTAACCTGTTGTGCATCACCGGCGACCCGCCGCGGATGGGCTCCTACCCCGACGCCACGGCGGTTTTCGACGTGGACGCCATCGGGCTGGTCAACATCGTGCGCGGCCTGAACCGCGGGCTCGACATCGGGGGCAATCCCATCGGCTCGCAGACCGCGCTGCTGATCGGCGTGGGCGCCAACCCGGGGGCGCTGAATCCGGAGGAGGAGATCCGCCGCTTCGAGTGGAAGGTGGAAGCCGGCGCCGAGTACGCCATCACCCAGCCGGTTTTCGATCTCGACCTCCTGGAACGCTTTCTCAGGCGGATCGAAGGCTGCAAGATCCCCGTGATCTGCGGCATTTGGCCGCTCACCAGCTTTCGGAACGCCGAATTTATGGTCAACGAGCTGCGTGTCCCCGTGCCCGAAGAGTTCATGGACCGCATGCGCCGGGCGGACAGCGCGGAAAAATCACGGCAGGAAGGCATCGCTATCGCTCGCGAAATGGTGATGCGCGTGCGTAAGATGGTCGAAGGAGTACAATTAAGCGCGCCGTTCGGCCGATACCAGATGGCCCTGGATGTGGCGGAGGCGATCGGTCCGCGCTAGAACCGAAACAACATGGCTACCGACCTGGTCGAAATCGACCCCGAACGGCCCCAGCCGGAAATCCTGGAACGAGCCGCCGCCGCCGTGCGGCGCGGGCAGGTGGTGGCGATCCCCACCGACGCTCTTTATGCCCTGGTGGCAGACCCGTTCAGCCTGCGCGCCGTAGGCCAGGTGTTCAAGGCCAAGGGGCGCGAACCGCACCGCTCGCTGCCGCTGCTGGTCGGCGGGCTCATGATGGCGGAGGAGCTCGTGGGCGAGTTGAGCAACCGCTTCTGCCTTCTGGCGCGGCGCTTCTGGCCCGGCCCGCTCACCATGATCGTGCCCGCTTCCGCCAAGGTGCCGCTCAAGGTGACCGGCAACACCGGGCGCCTGGCGCTGCGGCATTCCCGCTCGCACATCGCCAACCAAATGGTGGAAATTCTGAACCAGCCGCTGATCGCCACCAGCGCCAACATCTCCGGCAAGCCCACCTGCCGCAGCGGGATCGAGGTCTTCGGCATGATGGACGGCCGCGTGGACTTGGTGGTGGACGGCGGCGCCTGCGCGGGGCAGGGCGCCACCACTGTGGATATCACGGAGCCGTACTGGCGCGTCATTAAGGCCGGCGCCATCGAAGAAAAAGAACTGGCGGACTGTCTGCAACCGTCGTAGATGCCGGTGGAGTGGGTTTCCCCTGCCATGCCGGCCTTCGTGCCGGCAAGGAAGCCGGCGCGACAGGCGGAAAGCCCACTCCCGCTACCCCGCGTTCTTCCACGTCAGCCCCGCCCCCGCCAGCATCAGCGCCGCCGCGCCGGCGAACGCGGCCACGGGGGAAACCGCCGTCCACAACGTGCCCACCAGGGCGCTGGCGATCAGGTCTCCCACCCCGTTCACCGCTCCCATGAGGCCGTAGGCCGTTCCGCGCGCTTCGGAGGTCACCATCTCCGCCGGGATTGCCCCTTCCAGCGCGTCCTCCATCCCGATGTAGACCCCGCCCAACCCGAACACCACGGCCAGAATCCAAAGGGACGTCACGTGCCAGAAGAACAACCCCGCGGCGGCCAACCCGGTGACGCCTCCCACCACATAGCCGACGGCGAGCAGCATCTGCTTGTTGGTCCGGTCCGCCAGCGCCCCAATGGGGAAAGAAACGGCGGCGTACAGCCCGTTGCGCAGCACGTAGAAGAGCGCGGCGATCTCGCCAGCCCGCACGACGCCCCATTCCGGCGTCAGCAACTGCGTCGCGGCCAGCACCAGCAGGGTGTGGGCGAAATCGCCCGCGCCGAACAGTCCGACTCCGGTGAGGAACCGCAGGTACGGCCGGGGCAGGTCGCGGAACGATCGCCACAGTTTTCGCCCGCGGTCGCCCGGCCCGCGACGCTCCTGGACCAGAAATACCATCGCCGCCACCGCGATGAGGCCGGGGATGAGCGAGACCAGGAAGATGGTGCGGAACGGGGCCGAAGCATTGGGGCGCGGCAGCACGGTCAGCAGCCACGCCCCCAGCAGCGGCCCGAGCACGGCGCCCGCGGTGTCTCCGGCGCGATGCATCCCGAACACTTTGCCGAGAGCCTCGGGCGGGGTGGAGTCGGAAAGCATGGCGTCGCGCAGCGGCCCGCGAATCCCCTTTCCGAACCACGCCGCCAGCCGCCCGGCGAGGACCAGCGGCCAGGAAACCGCCGCCGCGAACAGGGCCAGCATGGTCCCCGAGAGGAAATACCCGAGGGTGACGATCGGCTTGCGATGGCCCACGCGGTCCGAATACCACCCCGCGCCGAGCTTCAGGAAACTGGAGAGCGCGTCCGCCGACCCTTCGATCCACCCCAGCGCCGCCGCCGCTACCCCGATGGATTGCAGAAACGCCGGCAGTACCGCGTTCACCATCTCGTAGCCGACATCGGCGCAGAAACT
>JAIQFU010000394.1 GCA_020073115.1 Terriglobia bacterium | reverse complement strand
CCCGCTACCTGGAAGGCCGTCCGCAAGAAGTTCAACGACGCCGGCATTCAGGTGACGCTGCTCTGCTACAACATGAACGACCGCATGACCGACGAGGACGTCGAGTACGGTTTTCAGATGGCCAAGGGACTCGGCGTGAAGGGAATGACCACCAGCACCACGGTGAGCATGTCCAAGCGCATCGCGCCTTTCGCCGATAAACACAAGCTGCTGGTGGGCTATCACGGCCACGACCAGACCAACGACCCCAACCAGTTCGCCACGCTGGAAAGCTACGCGGTGGGCATGTCGTACGGCAAGTACAACGGCATCAACCTCGACATCGGCCACTTCACCGCATCCAACTACGACGCCGTGGCTTACATCAAGGAGCACCACGACAAGATCACCAACCTGCACATCAAGGACCGCAAAAAGAACCATGGTCCGAACACGGTCTGGGGCCAGGGGGATACGCCGATGAAGGAAGTGCTTCAGCTGCTCAAAGCGCAGAAGTACAAGTTCCCGGCGAACATCGAACTGGAGTACCAGATTCCGCAGGATTCCGACCCGGTAGCGGAAGTGAAGAAGTGCCTGGCGTACGCGAAGAATTGCCTGGCCTAGTGGAGTGCGGCGAAAATATCGTCGTGTAGCGGCACAGGCTGCAAAGCGGGGACTGGCTCGAATTTCGCCGTCTTTGCGAAACTTCGTGCCTGTACCCGGTTTGCCCTTTCACGGATCGTACTGCGTGGTATTTGCGCCGCAGACCACTAGCCCATACGGCCGGCGCTCGGCGTCGAAGCGAGCGCCGGCCGTACTAATACCCCAGCGCGTTGCGCGCGTTTGCGATCTCGTAGTCGAATGCCGGCGGCGCGCCCCCGGCGGAGCGGCCGAATTCCAGGGCCTCCAGCGCTTGCCGCGGCTGGCCTAACCGCAGATAGACCCGGCCCAACTCGAGATACAGCGGAGGCCAGGAACTGTAGGCCGAAAGCGCGACGCCGCGGCGCAGATTGGCGCGGTGCGCTTCGGCGGCGAGAGCGGCATCGATCCTGCGGGCCCGCAGCAGGGACGCGAGCGCCTGTTGATACCAACCGGTCGAAGCGGCGGGGAACATATCTCCCCGGCCGCGGGACCAGGATCCCGCCGTGCCGTAGGCGGACGCCCCGTTCCGAACATCGGGCAACGGGTCGATGATGGCGAACGCACGGTCGAACTGGGGTCGTCATTAGCGATCGGGGCTGCGCTGGCGGTGTTTTATCTGGGGCTGGCGTGCTGGTTTTTTTCGCGGACGTATCATCTGGTGGTGAGGTCGGGGCTGATTGCCCGGTCACGGCCGTCGCGACCGCCAGGCGCGCGCGCGGCCCGCGCATCCGGAAGCGCTCGCCAGCGGCGAAGATCGCCGCCACCAGGCACCCCGCGAAGCCGATCGACGGCAGGCACAGGAAGCGCTCGGCCATGATCGTCCCGATCAGGACGAAGACGTTCGAGGTCGGCGCCATGGCGGCGAGGAAGAAGGCGATAAAAAAGAAAACGGCTTTTCTCCGGCGGTAGCAAAGTACGGCGAAAGCCGCGGCGGCCGCGTAGGCGGCGAGGGACGACAGCGCCTTCCAGTCCTCCAACCCGTGGAGGTTCCAGGTGGAGAGCGGAATCTGGTTGTACGAGTAGTCGGGTGAGAGATGCGCGGGCCAGAGCAGCAGCCAGAGAGATTTTCCGAGCGCTTTGAACGCCGTGAGCCGCGCCGTCCAGAAGTCCGCCACGACCGATGCCGACCGTGGCGGCCGCGGCCAACCCCGCCAGCCAGCCCGCTTTACGCCGCCCCACCGCCGATGAGGCCTTGACGTGGCAGAGCAGGCCCGCCAGCACGCCCAGCGCGGAGAGCAGGTCGGCGCGGCCCACCACGTTCGTGATGGATTCGGTGAGGATGGGATGCACGCCCCAGAGAGCCGCGAGCGCAACGGCCGCGGGCGCGCTCTCGAACACGAGCAGGCCCAGAAGGTAGACCAGCGCAATGTTGGCGGCGTGCAGCGCGAAATTCACCCAGTGATAGCTGGCCGGCTGCGGGCCGCTCCCGAGAACCGCGTAGTTGAACAGGTAGGACAGTTTCGTGAGGGGCCGGTACAGCCCGTTGCTCCGGTTCGAGTTCCAGTAGTCCTGGGTCAGGAGCGCTTTGACGTTCTCGAGCGTGGCCGAGGAGACGCGCGGGTCCTGGAGGATGGCCGCGTCGCTGTCGTAGATGAGATCGGACTGAAACGAATTGGAGTACGCGATGAGCGTGAGAGCCCACAGGCCGGCGAGCGCAAGGGCGTGGGCGCGCCACGCGGGGCGGGCGGGTTTAGCGAGAGGGACCTTGGGGGTCTTACGGGCTTTCTTCAAATCCCGATGATAACTGGATTTGCGGGTGGGGCAGGCGGTTTCGCCCGCCGGCGCGTGGCGCGCGAAACTGCCTGCCCCACCGGACTGCTGCTAGCCCACCAGTTCCGGTTCGCTGACGCAGCCGCTGCAGCCGTTCTTGGCCTGCACGCTCAGGCGCTTCATCTCTTCCTGCTCTTCGAAAGGCACGGAGAACTCCTTCTCGATCCTCTCGCGGTAGACGGGGCCGGAATTGTAGGCGCAGAACGGGTAAATCAGGCCATTGGGCGCGGCGTAGTGGATCACGCAGCGCTTCACGCGCTCCACGTCGTAATTGTACGAATCCATGAAGTGCATGCCGGCCAGCATCAGGGTGCGGTAGGTGAAGCCGGATTTCTCGCTGTCGCCGCGGCCGTACCGCTTGTCGGTCATGCCTTGCAGGGTTTGCAGGAACTTGGTGAAGGTAAGGCCTTCGGGCGCGCGGTCCTGGTGGTAGAACTTCCGCAGGTTGTTCCAGGCCTGGAGCCTGGTCCAGAACTTGGTGCGCCGTTTGCCGGCCTTGCGCGCCAGCAGGTCCATTTCCTGGAGCATGGGCCCGACGTCGATGAACTGCGTAACCGGCGTCGCCTTGCGATTCTGGTCCACGAAGAGGTAGGTGCCCACAGAGCAGTGCGGGTGGCAGCTCAGGGTGGTGGTTTCGTCGCCGCGCAGCGCGCTGATCAGCTTGGAGAAGGGGGTCACGCAGGAAAGCGGGAACCAGTCCTCGTGGGCTTTGGCGATGCCGGTCTGCTGTTCCACGGCGTGGGCGAAATCGGAGAGGGTGAAGCGCTTGGCTTCCAGCTCATGGCGCGAGATGCGGCCGGTGAAGGCCACCGGCTGGAAGCTGATCCCGCTGGAGCACTCGATGTATTCCAGCGCCAGCCGCAGAATATCGCCGATCTGGTGATCGTTGATGCCCTTCACGATGGTCGGGACGTAAACGATCTTGAGGCCCGCCTTCTTCACGTTCTCGATGCAGCGGATCTTCTTTTCCCACAGCGACTCGCCGCGCGTGCGGCGGTAGACGTCGTCGCACACGCCGTCGA
This sequence comes from Terriglobia bacterium, assembly GCA_020073115.1. Lineage (GTDB taxonomy): Bacteria > Acidobacteriota > Terriglobia > Bryobacterales > Bryobacteraceae > BOG-224. The sequence goes on along the minus strand of JAIQFU010000394.1, from coordinate 13,818 downwards.
ACTGGAGGTAGAGCGTGTGCAGGCCGGCTTCCTTGCACTGCTCGGCGAATTCCAGGTTGGTGAACTTGAGGCCGTTGGTCGCCGCCTGCAGGTGGGAGAAGCCCATCTCCTTGGCCATCCGCAGGACGTCGAGGAAGCGCGGATAGATGGTCGGCTCGCCGCCGGAGAATTGCACGATGCGGCCCGACACGGGCTTCTGGTTGCGCAAAGCCTGCAGCATCTTGCGCACGGTCTCGAAATCCGGTTCGTAGAGGTAGCCGGCGGAGTTGGCGTTGGCGAAGCAGACCGGGCAGGTGAGATTGCAGCGGTTGGTCAGATCGACGTTGGCCAGGCCGGTGTGGCTGGTGTGCAGGTTGCACAGGCCGCAATCGTCGGGGCATTTGGCGGCCGTGGTCACCGCCGGATTGGAGAGTCCGCGGTTATCGCCGAACTCCCACTCTTCCATTTTCAGGTACATTTTGGCATCCGAATAGACGATGTCGCGGAACTCGCCGTGGGTCGGGCAGCTCTTCTCCATCACCACTTTGCCGCCTTCTTCAAAGATCCTGGCTTCAATCAGTTGCGTGCATTCGGGGCAAAGCGACTGCGTGGTCTTGGGGAGGCCTTTCTTGAGGGGCTGGATGGGCGTGCCCGTGTAGGTAGTATTCGGTTGGAGTACCTGGAATTGCGCCATAACCGCATTCTAGGGAACGGGCGCGAGTAAAACTACAATCGGAGGCTAAAGTGCGGATTCTAACGGTTGTTCGGGGAGTTTGGGGCGCCGAACGGAGTAGGGTAGGTTCCTGATCGCCAGCCGGAAACTCAAAAACCCGAAGGGCAGGCCGGGGATCTGTCCGCGTGGGGTATCCTGTTCTTTGATCTCCGCCCTCGATCTTCCCCATGCGGCCCTGGCTTTCGGAGCCGCATTCCTGGCCGGCGCCATCAATTCGGTGGCCGGGGGAGGAACGCTGGTATCCTTCCCCACCCTGATCTGGCTGGGACTCGATTCGGTCACCGCCAACGCCACGAGCACGGTTGCGATCTGGCCCGGGACCGTGGGCAGCGCCCTGGGCTACCGCAGGGAACTGCGCGGGGCCGAGCCGCGTTTTCTGGCGCTCATCGTCCCCAGTCTCGTCGGCGGATTGGCGGGGGCGCTGCTGCTGCGTTGGACGCCCGTTTCCACCTTCGACGCGATGGTTCCGTATCTCATCCTGTTCGCCACGCTGCTGTTCATGGCGCAGGAGCCGATCCAGCGGAAACTGAAGACGGCCGAAGCCGCGCGTCACCAATCCACCACGTGGTTCGCCGCGGTCCTGTTCTTCCAGTTGCTGGTGGGGCTTTACGGAGGGTACTTCGGGGCGGGGATCGGGATCCTGATGCTGGCGGCGCTGAGCATCATGGGGCTGCGCGACATCCACGAGATGAACAGCCTCAAGGTGGTCTTCGGCGGAAGCGTGAACGGCATCGCGGCGGCGTATTTCATCTGGGCGAAGATGGTCTACTGGCCTTACGTGGTGCTGATGGCGGTGGCCTCCATCCTGGGCGGGTGGGGCGGCGCCGGGGCGGCGCGCAAGATCGGCCGCACGGGCGTGCGCCGGATCGTCATCGCCATCGGACTCGGGATGGCGCTGTCGCTGTTTATTAAAAAGTAAGCTGTCAGCTCTCAGCCGTCAGCTGAGAGCTCAACACAATCCGCGCGAAGCGGAACCTTCTCTCCTCTTCACACGTATGCTAGACGTACCTTATGCCACGTATCCGCTACGCGTTTCGCAGCTTGGCGAAGGCTCCGCTGCTGAGCTTGGTCGTCATTCTTTCGCTCGGGCTGGGGATTGGAGCGAACACCGCCATCTTTTCCGTGATGCACCAGATGGTGCTGGCCTCCCTGCCGGTGGAAAAACCGGAGGAGATCGCCTTGCTGAGCACGCCGGGGACGCCCAAAAGCGGCAGTCTCTCCACCGACGCCTCCGGGGACGCCGAGTACGTCTTCAGCTACCCCGCCTTCCGCGAACTGGAAAAACAGCGGCAGGGAGTGACGGGGATGGCCGCGTTCAAGAACACCGGCGCGAGCATCGGGTACGGCAAGCAGGCATTTACCGGCGCGGTGATGCTGGTTTCCGGCGGCTATTTCGGGGTACTGGGGGTGCGGCCCGTTGTGGGCCGCCCGCTCACCCCGGCCGACGATCAGGCTGGAGGCGGCAACCCGGTGGCGGTGCTCTCCTACAATTACTGGAACGACCGGCTGGCGGGCGAGCCGGTACTGAACCAGCCGCTGCGGGTGAATGGCCGCGTGTTCACGATCGTGGGCATCGCGCCGAAGAATTTCAACGGTACGACGCTGGGCCAGGAGCCGTCGGTTTTCATTCCGCTCGCCACGAAATCGTTCATCACGCCGGACTGGAAGGGCGCCACGCGTCACAACGACTACTTCCTCTACGTGCTGGCGCGCCTGAAGCCCGGCGTCACGCGCGAACAGGCCGCGGCGGCGCTGAGTGGAACCTATGCGTCCCTGGTCGAAGAACAGGTGAACATTCCCAACAATTACGACCAGAAGGCGGCGGAGCGGCTCCGGAAATCCCGCCTGCGCCTGGTGGACGGGAGTCACGGGAACAGCTTCGTCCGGCGGGAGAGCAAGACGCCGCTGATCATCCTCATGATCGCCACCGGAATGGTGTTGCTCATCGCCATGGCCAATGCGGCCAACCTGCTGTTGGCGCGCTCGGCCGAGCGCCGGAAGGAACTCGCGATACGCGCCGCCATAGGGGCGGGTGCTGGCGGTGTGCGGCGGCTTCGCGGGCGTCTTCCTCGCCTCCGGGACTCTCCGGCTGATTATGAGCCTGTTGGCGGGCGGAGAAGTGCCTCCTCATTTTCTCGATACGGGCATTCAGTGGCCGGTGCTGCTGTACGCGCTGGGCCTGTCGCTGCTGACCGGCATATTTTTCGGACTCTATCCCGCGTGGGAAGCGGCGCGCAATTCGCCGGCGGGAATGCTCAGCCAGGAATCCGGCCACGGGTCGTCCGGGCGCGGGACGGCGCGCGTCCGCCGCGTCCTGGTCTGCGCGCAGGTGACCATTTCCGCCGTGCTGCTGATCCCCACCGGACTGTTCATGAAAAGCCTGGTGAATCTGCTGCACGTGGATGTGGGGATGCGGACGGACAGTGTGGTGACCTTCCAGGTAGCGCCGATGTTGAACGCGTATACTCCCGAGCAGAGCCGTGCGTTGTTCGAGCGGGCTGAGGCGGAGTTGGCCGCGATTCCCGGAGTGCGCAGCGTAGCGAGCGCGATGATCCCGTTCCTGGGCGGCGAAAACTGGATGAGCACCCTGACCGTGGAAGGCTTTCAGGCCAGCCGCGGCAAGGACACCAATTCCAGCCTGAACCGCATCGGCGCTGGCTTTTTCGGCAAACTCGGCGTCCCGCTGCTGATGGGCCGCGAGTTCACCGAGCGCGATGCGCCGGCGGGCGCGAAGGTGGCGGTGGTCAACGAGAAGTTCGCGCGTGACTTCTTCGGGGACGGCAGCCCGTTGGGACGGAAGTTCGCCACGGGCTGGGGGCCGAAGGCGATTCCCGATATCGAGATCGTGGGGGTCGTGAAGAATATCGGGTACGCCAACGTCAAGGAAAAGGTCCCGCGCGTCTTCTATACGCCGTGGCGGCAGGACAAATCCGTGGGTTTCATGTCGTTCTACCTGACGTCGGGACTGCCTTCGGACCAGGTGATCGCGCAGGCGCGGAGGATCGTGACGTCGCTCGATCCCAGCCTGCCGATAGACAACCTGGGCACGCTCAGCGACCGGATTCAGGTTGGGATGCGCAGCGACACGGTGGTGCTGAAGCTCGCGGGAATTTTTTCGAGCCTGGCCACCGTGCTGGCCATGCTCGGGCTTTACGGCGTGATGGCGCACAGCGTCACGCGCCGCACGCGCGAGATCGGCATCCGGATGGCGCTGGGGGCGGCGCCGGTCAGGATCCGCGGGATGGTGGCGCGGGAGATCGGCTGGATCCTGGGGCTGGGGCTCGTGGCCGGAGTGCCCGCCGCGCTGGCCCTCAGCCGGTTCGTGGAGAGCGAACTCTACGGGGTGAAGGCGGGCGATCCGGTGGTGGCGGTGGCGGCGGTGCTGGCACTCGCCTTGGCGGCGGCCGCGGCGGGCTACTTCCCCGCGCGGCGCGCGGCGCGGGTGAACCCGCTGGATGCGCTGAGATACGAGTAGGGCCCGCCCGGTTACGCCATTTCGGGCGCGATGGGAATGCCCGCGGCGGCCAACGCGGATTCCACCTCCGCCGGGCGCAGGCGCGTGGCGTCGTATTCCACCATGATGCTGTCGAGCGCCGGCGCGACCGTCACTCTGTGGATTCCGTACAGGGAATGCGCGTCCGCAAGGCGCGGCAGCAGGACGCCGTCCAGGGGCCGCTCCAGGCGGAAGCGTATCTGCACCTTCGTCATATCAGCTACAGCATAGCAGCGGGCTCTCCCGGCGGCGCGCCGGAGCCACACTCGCAGCCCCTAAGTGTTGCGCTTTAGCCACAGTGTCACTTTAATAAAACCTTACAAATCAAAGATTTGCAGTCCGGCGCATAAGGTGCTGAAATGGAAGCATGCGATTCGAGACCACGCTGCAGCGTCCCGTGGAAGCGGCGGGAGTGGGGCTTCACAGCGGCGTGCCGGTACGGATTCGGATTCTGCCGGCCCCGGCATCGACGGGTATTGTCTTCGTCCGGACCGACCTGGAAAACTTCGCCATCCCGGCAAGCTGGCGGCACGTGGCGCGGGTCAGTTACGCCACCAGCCTTATGCGCCAGGGCGTCCTCATTTCCACCACCGAGCATCTGCTGAGCGTGTGCTACTCGATGGGGATCGACAACGCCTACGTGGAGATCGACAACCTGGAAGTCCCCATTCTGGACGGCAGCGGGTTGCCGTTCGTCAACCTGATCCGCGAGGCGGGGATTCGCCAGTATCGCCGGAAACGGCGGTATTTGCGCATCCGGCGGCCGATTTCGGTGGAGGACAAGGGCAAGCGCATCAGCATTCTGCCGGACGAGACCTTCCGGCTGACGTGCAACACCGACTTTCCCCACCCCCTGGTGGGCCGGCAGTCCCTGGAACTGGAAGTGACGCCGGAGAGTTACGCGGCGGAGATCGCGCCCGCCCGCACTTTCGGGTTCGACCGGGACCTGAGCCAGTTGCGGAACATGGGACTGATCCGCGGCGCATCGATCGAAAACGCCGTGTGCTTCACCGCCGACGGCGTGCTGAACCCTGGCGGGTTGCGCGCGCCCGACGAATGTTGCCGCCACAAGGCGCTCGACCTGCTCGGCGACCTGGCGCTGCTGGGCCGCCCGCTGTTGGGCCACGTGATCGCCGAGCGCGCGGGCCATGCCATGCACGCCGCGCTGGTGGCGCGCATCATGTCGGACGCCTCGCTCTACGAAATACTCACGCTGGACGAAGTGGCGTCGCGGTTGACGGAAGCGCTGGCTTCGTAAGCAAAAAGGGGACGGACGCGTTCAACGCCATGATGTTCCCTGCACTTCCACAGACGAAAAATGCGTCCCCTTTTCCTTTTCCCGGCTTCGGCCGGGCAGAAGCCCCGCCCCACCGCGGGGAGTGGCAGCTTCCGCGCGCGTCAGCGCTGGCTGGCTCACCGCGCCGGACTGGTAGGATTCGCCACTAAGGCCGCCACGGCCCCTACTTCCTGCTCCATGGGCCGGTCCTTGTCCTGAAAGGCGGCCAGGCGGCGCACGGCCTCGTATGCCCGGCGGGAGCCTTGGCCCAGCCGCGCGGGACCGCCGCGCAGGTCCACGGCTTGGGCGGAAGCCAACAGCAGCATCGCGGTTTCGTTCCGCAGGCAATCCAGCGAATCCATGGCCCCGAGGCTCACCACATCCTGGTTGTATTGCTCGGTGGGAAGCGAGTGGATCGAGCTGGGGCCGGCCATCTGCCGGACGGCGCAAGCCAGGCTGGTCATGCTCAGCTGCATGCCCTTGAACCCGGAATTCACGCCCGGCGCGGGCGTGAGGTTGGCGGGCAGCCCGGCGTTGAGCCGGTCGTCCACCAGCAGGGCCATCAGCGCGTTGGCCCAGTTGGCCATGGATGCGAAGTCGATCTTCCAGCCGTCCAACAGGCGCGAGATGTGGCCGCCGTAGAAATTGCCGGCCTTGTACAGCACGCCGCTGTCGGGGTCGATGAGCGGGTTATCGTTGGCCGAATTGATTTCGCGTTCGATCACGGCGCCGGCATCTTCCAGCGCCTCCCAGACCTGGCCGAGGCCTTGCGGGGCGCACCGCAGGGAGTAGCAGCTCTGGCCGGCCGACGCCTGCGTGTACCCCGACCCGCCGAGCATCTCGCGCAGGTACGCGGCCACGGCGATCTGTCCCGGATGGCCTTTCTGTTCGTGAACCCAGGGCTGGAACGGCAGGTCCGGGGCCTGCATGGCTTCGATCGAGAGGGCCACGCCGTCCAGCAGGGCGCGGAGTACGCGAACGGCGTCCACCCGGAGCAGCGCCGCCACCGCGGTCATCACGGTGGTGCCGTTGATGAGCGCCAGGGATTCCTTGGGCGCGAACGAGATGGGCTCCAACCCCGCGGCCCGCAGCGCTTCGGGCGCCGGCAGCCGGCGGCCCTGAAATTCCGCTTCGCCCATCCCGATCAGCACGCGAGCGATGTAGGCCGACGGCATGCGATCGCCGCCCGCGCCCACGGACACGTAGCGCGGGACCACGGGGGTGACCCCGCGGTTGAGCAGCGCCACCAGCGCCTCCACCAGCTCGGGGCGGACCGCCGAGGCGCCGGTAACGAACGTGGCGGCGCGCAGCAGGGTGGCCGCGCGGACCACGTCGCGTGGCAGCGGCTGGCCCGTGGCGCAGGAGAGATGCCGCACGAGATTGTGCTGCAGCAGTTCCATCTGGTCCGGAGCAAGCGAGATCCCGGCGTTGCCGCCGACCCCCGTGTTCACGCCATAGATCCGCTCGCCGCGCGCCAGGAGCTCCTCCAGCCGGCGGCGGCCCAGCGCGATGCGCTCCCGGGCGGGGCCGGAGATGCGCGCCTCCGCGCCTTCGCGCGCCACGCGCACCACCTCTTCGATGGTCAGCGGGCGCGCGCCCAACTCCAGAATTTCAGACATGAAAACAGGGTAACGTACTACTCCACCGTGAACGTCTGCCTGGTTTCGATGGCCTGCTTGCCCATGGCGTCCTTCACCTGCACCAGCATCGTGTATTCCGCCGGCTTTACCGTTTTAAGGTCGAGGTTCATCACAGCCGGCACGTAAGGCTTGGGGTAGAAGGATTCGCTTTGCTCCGCCGCCGGGTCGGGCTGGGTCCACAGCACCCTTCCGCTGGCGCTCAGGATGGATACCACGTAGCTCACGTCCACCTTGTTGTTGGGGCCGTACTTGTATCCCACAATGTCGAACTTGGCCCACAGCTCGTCGCCCACGCGGTAGGCCGCCTTGGCCAGCGGCTGGGCGTCCTCCTCCCGGCGGTAGAAGCGGAAATTGCGAACCGCCAGGCTGTCGTTGGGGGCGACGGTCCGGCCGCGGATCCGGAAGGGAACGGGCAACTCGGCCGACGTCTTCGCCACGAGGTCTTCCACCTTGACGAGGATTTTGTATGCACCCGGGGGAACCAGCGGGGGAACGGCCAGGGAGGTCTCGATCTTCGGCTGCCAGTCCTTATCCTGGGGTAACACCTCTTCGCTGATCTCGTTCTTGTAGATCTCGGCGAGGGGCGCTCCCTTGGGGTCGAACGCCTGCACGGAGTACGCCATGTGGATCTTGTTTTCCTCGGTTTTGGCGAAGCCCGATACGCGGCAGGAGAAGAACAGCGTCTCTCCCCCGGCGTGCTCGAACCCGGGAGGGTCGGCCTCGCCGCCCTCCATCTGGCTGACCACCGGCCTGACGATTGCGAGCGCCGGAGCGGCCGAGAGCGCCGCCGGAAGCAGGGCGAACACCAGGAGAGATCGCATTGAGGAGCCTCCAGTACGATTCTACGCCGATGCGGCGCGGCGCACGCTTCAGCGGCGAAGTTCGGTTCGCCGCCGGCGTTGATCGTGCGCCGGAGCATGCGCCACAACGTGCTGCGCTACAATCGGAACTTTGGAAAAGCCAATGAGAATTGCGATTCTTCTTCTTTCCGCCGCCCTGCCGGCCGCCCTTTGGGCGCAGGCTTCCAAGACGGGAGTCGATGCGCCGGCCATGAACAAGGCGGCCGATCCCTGCGTCGATTTCTACCAGTATGCCTGCGGGAACTGGATCGCCTCGCACCCGCTGCCCTCGGATTACGCGCGGTACGGCCGGTTCGCCGAGCTTCAGGACCGCAACCAGAAAGTGGAACTCGATATCCTGAAGGCCGCCGCGGAGCCCAGGCCCGGACGGAGCCCCCTCGATCAGAAGATCGGCGATTACTTCGCAAGCTGCATGGATACGGCGGCCATCGACAAGGCCGGGATCGCGCCCATCCAGGCCGAACTGGAGCGCATCAACTCCATGTCCATGTCCGATGCGGGAGAGATCGTGGACGAAACCGCGCGCCTGCACAAGGCGGGCGTGGGGGTGCTTTTCCTGTTCGGCTCGCGGCCCGACCCGAAGGACTCCAACCGCACCGTCGCCGGGTTGAACCAGGGTGGCCTGTCGCTGCCCGACCGCGAATACTACCTGAAACAGGACGCGAAGTCGGTGGAGATCCGGCAGCGGTACGTGGAGCACGTGGCCAGGATGTTCCGAATGGTCCTGGACTTCGAGACCGTCCTCGCCAAAGCGTCGATGGACCGCGTGACGATGCGCGATCCCAACAAGACCTACCATATGATGAGCGGCCAGGACCTGGCGGCGCTGGCTCCCGGGTTCGATTGGGATCGCTGCTTCAAGGCCACCGGCGCCCCGGCATTCGACCAGCTCAACGTCGGCCAACCGGACACCATCAAAGAACTCAACGCAACCCTCCCCGAGCAGCCCATCGAGGCCTGGAGGGCGTACTACGCGTATCACCTTCTTCGCGGCGCGGCCACCGAACTGGCGCGGCCTTTCGAAGATGAGTACTTCGATTTCTGGGAGCGCTCCCTGCATGGCGTCCAGCAGCCGCGTCCCCGCGAGGTGCGCTGCGCGGAGAGGACCGACGGCGCACTCGGCGATCTGCTCGGCCAGAAATATATCGAGGTCGCCTTCGGGCCCGACGCCAAAGCGCAGATCACGGAATTGGTGGAAGGCCTGGAGAAAGCCATGGGCAAGGACATCGAAGGGCTCCCGTGGATGACCGACGCCACCCGGAAGGCGGCGCTGTTGAAGTTGAAGGCCATCACCAACAACGTGGGATACCCCGCCAAGTGGCGCGACTACAGCAAGCTGACCATCGCCCGCGACCGGTATTTCGACAACACGCGCAGCGCCGTGGAGACCATCTACAGGCAGCGCATCGAGAAGGTCGGCAAGCCTACCGACAAATCCGAGTGGATGATGACCACTCCCACGGTGAACGCCTTCTATTCCGCGCCCAACAACAGCATCAACTTTCCGGCCGGCATCCTGCAGCCGCCCTTCTTCGATCCGAAACGCGATATGGCCGTGAACTATGGCGGCGTGGGGGCGGTCATCGGGCATGAAATGACGCATGGGTTCGACGACTCGGGGCGCAAGTACGACGCCGACGGCAACCTGCGCGACTGGTGGACCGCGCAGGACGGGGCGGAGTTCGACAAGCGCGCGGCCTGCATCGCGAACGAGTACTCGGCGTTCTCCCCGGTCAGCGGCGTAAACCTCAACGGCAAACTCACCCTCGGGGAGAACTCGGCCGACAATGGCGGCGTGCGCATTGCGTACATGGCCATGCAAGAGGCGTTGAAAGGGAAAAACGGCAAGATCGACGGCTTCACCCCCGAGCAACGGCTGTTCCTCGGGTTCGCGCAGGTGTGGTGCGAGAACATGTCGCCCGAGGAAGCGCGCAGCCGGGCGATGACCGATCCGCACTCGCCGGGGCGTTTCCGCGTGAACGGCACGGTGCAGAACATGCCGGAATTCCAGAAGGCGTTCGCCTGCAAGGCCGGGCAGCCGATGGTCAGCGACAACGCCTGCCGGGTCTGGTAAATAGGACCGCCTCCGGCCGCCCGCGACCGGCTTGAGCCTGTCGCGGGCGGGAAGACCCCATCAAATGCGCGTTAACGTACTCCCCTTCCGGGGAATCTGTTCCAACTGAACACAACCCCCATCTGAGAGATTGCAGGCAGCGTGGCCCTGTACGTGCAATCACTGTACGTAACATGAGGGGCATCGATGAAGCGCCGGAAGTTCTTACGCCCACCAAAAGGCCGCTAAAACGGATCGACTTCTCCCGCTGGGCCAGAAACGGCGTCACGGTGGCGGCGGCTCTGGTGCTCACCGGCTTCGCCGTTTTCGGCTTCTATTACGTAAGATTCTCGCGGCTGATCGACCGCCGCCTGGCCGCCGGGCCCTTTTCCAACACCGTGGACATCTTTTCGGCTCCCCGGACCGTCGCGGTGGGAGATGCGCTCACCCTTCCACAGGTTGTCACTCGCTTGATCCGGGACGGCTACACCACCTCGCGGGGTAACGCGCTGGGGTGGTACCACTTGCGGTCCAACGCTGTCGAGATCTTCCCCGGGCGCGACGGCCCGCCGGGGGGAGAGCCGGGCGTGCTGGAATTCGAGGCAGGCAAGATCTCGCGCATCTTCTCCCTTCAGGACAACACCGAGCGCGGCGAATACCAGATTCCCCCGGAGCTCATGGCGAACCTCTCGGAAAACCGGGAGAAGCGGCGCCTGGTCCATTTCGCCGATATCCCGCCGTCTCTGGTGGACGCGGTCCTTTCGGCCGAGGACAAGCGTTTCTTTCAGCACACGGGGTTCGACGCATTCCGCATCATGAAGGCGGCTTACGTGGACCTGAGGGACGGCCGTAAAGAGCAGGGCGCATCGACGCTCAGCATGCAACTCGCGCGGGGCTTCTGGCTGGACCCCGACAAGAGCTGGAAGCGCAAGCTGCAGGAACTGGTCATCACGGTCCACCTGGAACACCGGCTGACGAAGCAACAGATTTTTGAGGACTATGCCAACCAGGTGTACCTCGGCCGGCGGGGTACGTTCAGCATCAACGGGTTTGGCGAGGGCGCGCGGGAATTCTTCGGCAAGGACCTCTCGCAGGTGACGGTGGCGGAGGCGGCGCTTCTCGCGGGCCTCGTCCAGCGGCCCAGCTTCTTCAACCCCTACCGCTATCCCGGCCGCGCGCGGGAGCGCCGCGACCTGGTGCTGGCCCGCATGCGCGAGAACCGATACCTGAACGAAACGGCGTACCGGAACGCTTTGGCCCAGCCCGTGAAACTGGTCCCGGAGCAATCGGAAAGCGTTGCCAGCCAGTACTTTGTCGATTCCATGAACGACGAGCTGCAGTCCCGGCTGGACGACCATGAGGAGCAGACGCGGTACATCTACACCACTCTGGATCCGAACCTCCAGGAAGCCGCCGAACAAGCCGTGGCGGACGGCATGCGGAACGTGGATCAGCAGCTTCGAAAACGGAAGAAGCACGCTCCCATCCCCCACGGCCAGCCGCAGGCGGCGCTCGTGGCGCTGGACCCCCACACGGGCGAGATCAAGGCCCTGGTGGGCGGGAGGGATTACGACTCCAGCCAGCTCAACCACGCGCGCGCCATGCGCCAGCCGGGATCCGTTTTCAAGCCGATTGTGTACGCCGCGGCGCTGGATACCGCGGTGGAAGGCGGCAGCCGCCAGATCTTCACGCCGGCGAGCGTGCTGTCGGACGAGCCTACGTCGTTCTTTTTCGACGGCCGCGCCTACCAGCCCGCGAACTTCAAGCACGAGTTCATGGGGGACGTCACCCTGCGCACCGCGCTGGCGCATTCGCTCAACGTGGCGACCGTGGAACTCGCCCAGAAAGTGGGATACCAAAACGTGGTGGAGATGGCCCGCCGGGTGGGGCTGAACGACGGCATCAAGGCCACTCCGGCGGTCGCCCTGGGGGCGTATGAGACCACGCCCCTGGAGATCGCCGGCGCGTACACCGCGTTCGCCAACCACGGAATGCGCGTGAAGACCACCGCCATCTCGCTCGTTCGGGCGCGGGATGGGGAGGTGCTCTATGAGCCCCAGCCCGTGGCCTACCGCGCGCTCGATCCGCGCGTGGCCTACCTCATGGTCAGCATGATGCAGGAGGTCTTGCGCTCCGGAACCGGGGCGCGGGTCCATTCCCTCGGGTTCACGCTGCCCGCCGCGGGCAAGACCGGCACCTCGCGCGACGGCTGGTTCACGGGCTTCACCAGCGAGTTGCTGTGCGTGGTCTGGATCGGCTTCGACGACAACCGCGACCTGGACCTGGAAGGCGCCCGCTCGGCGCTGCCGGTCTGGGCCGAGTTCATGAAGTCCGCCGCGCGGTTTCGCCGCTACCGGGACGCTAAACCGTTCCAGCCTCCGGCGGGCGTGACCTCGGCCCGGATATGCCCCGACAGCGGACAACTCGCGACCGACTTCTGCCCGAACGCCCGCTCCGAGGTGTTCATCAGCGGCTCCGAGCCTGTGGTCGAGTGCCAGATGCACGGCATGGCGACGCAACAGGCGGCGGACCGCATCGTGGATTTGCCGTCGGGTGGCAGCCCCACGCCGTCTGTTAGTGCCCCATCAAACGTGGCCCCAAACGTGCCAGTTCAGACACCGCTCCAGACGGCCGGCCATCGCTAACCGCCTGGAAACACGGGATTCGGAGGGTGGCATGCCGCGTTCCAGGATTGTTCTGGGGGAAACCGCGCACTCAGGAAGTGGGGCAAGCGCCAAAGCCGAGCCCTCTCGCGCGAGTGCGCAAAAAGCGCGCAGGAAAAGGGCAGTGGAGCCCCAGCGGGCGCAATTGAGCCGCGCTGCGGGAACCCGCGACTGTAAGACCTGTGAGGGTGGAGACTGCGTGGGGCAATGCAGGTTTTAGAAGGCGAGCATGGCCCGGGTCACGATTTGTGAAAGGGCAAACCGGGTACAGGCACGAAGTTTCGCAAAGACGGCGAAATTCGAGCCAGTCCCCGCTTTGCAGCCTGTGCCGGCTGGAAGAGGGTCCGGGCGGGCGAGCATGTCCGGGCCACGATTCGGGAAAGGGCAAACCGGGTACAGGCACGAAGTTTCGCAAAAACGGCGAAATTCGAGCCAGTCCCCGCTTTGCAGCCTGTGCCGGATGGAAGAGGGTCCGGGGCGGGCCGGGCATGGCCCGACCTGGTTCAGTTAAGAGGCGATTTCACCTCATCGTGAAGGTGACGGTGATGGGCGCGACCACCTCCACGGGTTGGCCGTTCAGAATCGTGGGCCGGTAGAGCCACTGGCTCACCGCATCCACCGCGGCTTTCACCAGCAGCGGGTGTCCGCCGAGCACTTTCAGTTCTCTGATGCGGCCGTCGGTCCCGATCACGCCTTCCAGACGGACCACTCCCGAAATGCGGGCCTGCAGGGCCAGCGGGGGATAGACCGGCTCGATGCGCCGGATGGGGATGCCCTGCTCCAACGAGCTGATGGCGACGCGCCGGGGAGCCGCCACGGCGGCGGGCGCCGGCGCCGCCTTGGCAACCTCCGGCGGCCGCGGCACGATGGCCGGACGCGCGGCGGAGCGGATAATGCTATCCACGAGACTTCCCACTACGCCCTCCCCCGGGCCGCCGGCGGGAACCGCCCCGACCACATAAGGACCGGCCGCCGCCTCGGGCGGATCTTCGATTACCGGGACCCCCACCGACGGCTTCACGGGCTGGTAAAGCTTGCCATCCACGACTTGGCGCGGCCGCACTACGGGCGCGGCGGCCGGCTGCGCCGCTTCCGGGACGTGAGGGCGAGACGGCGGCATG
>JAIQFU010000011.1 GCA_020073115.1 Terriglobia bacterium | reverse complement strand
CGACTCGGCGCTTCTGCGCCGCCGCGGAGGCGAGGGCCGCGAGAACAACCAGTCCAGTAAGTCTCAGTCGAAGCATAGATATTTATTTTAGTGGGGCGGGGCATCCGCCCCGCAGCTGGGCTTTTGCCCGGCCCGGCCGCTCCGCCGGGCAGGAACCCCCGCCCCACAAGTCACTCCAGTTCCGCGTAGTTCACTACTTCTATCCCGTTCCGCTCCACGGCCGCCCGCACTTCGGGCGACACCAGCGCATCCAACTCGCGCTCGCGGCTCTCCTTCAAGCGCGTCCGGGCGTTCCGCAGGGGCTCGCGGCAGCGCCCGGGATGGCACATCAGCTCCGTAGTGCCACCCGGAATCACGCCCATCAACTGCACGAGTTCCGACGTACGGAAACGCCCCGTGATTTGGAAACCCGCGAAATGGTCGGTTGTCCTGCACCCGTGAGCCGTCAAGACGCGGTGAAAGCGCCGGCGCAAGAGGCCCAGAGACCGGCTCACCAGCCGCTTCATGGGCGGGACAGGCAGGGAATTGAGGGGAAAATCGAACGGTCGCCGCACCCAGCGGATACCGAATTCCTCGCCCACCCGCGCCACAGCGTCCAGCACTGGCGGGGCAACATGGGTGTGCTTGTGCGCGTCGAGGTGCGTGGGGCACAGCCCCGCATCCACGATCCGCCGCACCTGCGCGCGGAGTTCTTCATAGATCGGGATCTCGCGGCGGGCCATTGCTTTCAGCAGTTGCGGCACGGTCAACGGAAGGGGGCGGCCGGTCAGCATGGATGGTCCGCCGATCAACACGAGGTGCGCTCCGATGTCCAGGGACGGAGTTTCGCGCGCCAGCCGCAGCGCGTCGTCGAAGGCCGCTCCGTTCGCCATCATGGTGGTGGCGGTGAGGATCCCGCGGCGATGCGCTTCCACGATCCCCTCGTTCACGTCGGGCGTGAAGCCGAAATCGTCCGCGTTGATCACCAACCGTTTGCGGGTGCTCAAAACAGGGTCAGCCGGATCGTGAGGAATTTCTTGGGGTTCGCGCGGATGTCCTTGGCCAGCGACTGGAACTCGCGGGTGGCCCCGGTGAGCGATTCGTACAGCGCCGGATTGACCATGATCTGCCCCAGCGTCCCCTGGCCGGAATTGATCTTGTCCACGATGGTATTCAGTTTCGCCGTCAGTTCCTGCAAGCGGTTGTAAAGCTGCTCGTCCTTCATGAGCTTGCCCGCGGTACCCTGCCCGGCGTTGATGCCCGCCACCAGGGTGCGGATCTCCGCGATCGTCTGCCGGCCTTCGTCGTAGAGGGCGGGGTCTTTGAGAAGCTTGCCCGCGGTCCCCTGCCCGGCCTGCAAATCGGCCAGCATGGCATCCACGCGCTTGAGCGGCGCGCGCATCTCCTGGTAGAGGGCGTCGTCGTAGAGCAGTTTGCTGATGGTGCCGTTCCCGTTGCGCACGTCGGTGAGCAGTCTCTGGCCCTCGGAGGCGATCCCGTTCAGCCGGTTGTAAAGCTCCTCGTCTTTCAGTAGCTTGCCGATATTGCCTTTTCCGGCTTCGACGCCCGCCAGCAGGGCGTCCACGCGGTTGACGATGGTCTGAAACGACTGCAGCAGGTTGGCGCTTTGCGCCATCAGCTCGGGGATATCCTGCACCTGGGCGCTGGGCAGTTCCGCGCCGTCCTGCACGTGCTGGGGGTTGCGGCCCTTGGTGATGTTGAGAAACTTGTCTCCCAGGAGATTGGCGGCGCTGATGCCCACAACCGAATCCATCGGAATTTCCTGCTCGAACTTCCGTTGGACCTTCATGTCGAACTCCACGGTTCGCTTGGGGTTGCGCGACCCGCTGAGCCGCACCCGGTCCAGGTAGCCGATGACGATCCCGTTCAGCCGGACGGGCGTGCCCTCGGCGATGCCGGAAGCGTCGTCCATGAACGTCCGCAGCTCGATATTGCGGCGGAACAGCCCCTTGGAACTGGTCAGCAGAAACACCAGCACGAACAGGATGATGAAACCGCCCAGCCCGATGGCCCCGATTTTCAATTGCGACCAGCGTATTTTCGCGCGATCCGGCATCTTGTTACGCTCGCGGCTTCACAAACTTGCAGATGTAGGAATCCCGCGAAGCCTCCAGGCTCTCCTGGCTGCCTTCGAAAACCAGCCGGCCTTCGCGGAGAACCATGAAAACCGTGTGCAGGTCCTGTCTCGCCCCGTTGCGGGCAGGCTCCAGCCGCCCTTGTTCCGAATTGTACCGGAAGTTGGCCATGAGGTTGCCATCCTGGTAGCGTTGGGTCACCATCAGCGTGGTAGTGCGCGCCGTATCGCGCTCCTTGATGAGCAACGCCATGATCGTGTGGGCGGTAATGGGGTCGAGCCCGGCGGTGGGTGAATCGTAGAGAATCAGCGGGGGCGCGGTAACCACGGCCCGGGCGATGGCGGCGCGGCGCCGCATGCCTCCCGACAACTCACTGGGGAACTTTTCCAGGGTGCCGCCCAGTTCCACGAAGTCCAGCGCCTCCACCACCCGGGGCTTCACCTCTTCGGGAGCGCAGTGAATCGCCTTCTGGTTGAGCAGCGGGTAGGCCACGTTCTCCTCGATGGTCAGAGAATCGAACAGCGCGCTCTCCTGGAACAGCATCCCCATCTTGCTGCGGATATCGAAAAGCTCCTCTTCGCGCATGGCTCCCAGGTCGCGGCCGAACGCGTAGACCCTGCCGGATTGCGGCTGGATCAGCCCCAGGGCGGCCTTCAGTAGGGTGGTCTTGCCGCTGCCGGCCGCGCCCGTGATGACGCGCGATTCGCCTTCGAACGCTTCGAAGGACACCTCCACCAGGGCCGTCACATCGTCGAAGGCGACGGTGACGTTCTCGAAACGCAGGACTGGTACGGGCGCCTCTCGCGGCATTACCCGATCGCCCCGCCGGCGGCCCACACGAACATCTTCGTGATCAGCAGGTCGAGGACGAAGATCATTTCGATGGAAGCCACAACGGCCTGCGTGGTGGAGCGTCCCACGCCTTGCGTCCCGCCCGTCGTGCGCAGGCCGTAGAAACAGCCGATGAGCGAGATCATGACCGCAAAGACGAGCGGTTTGAGCAGCCCCTGCGCCACGTCGTTCCATTCCAGCGCGCGCCACGTGGTGCTCCAGTACTGCCGAGACGTCAGGTTCAGAAAAAGAAAGGAGATCAGCCAGCCGCCCACCATCCCCACGAAATCCGCGATCACGGTGAGCAGCGGCAGCATGGCGGACGTCGCCAGCAGGCGCGGGGTGACCAGCTTTTGCACGGGATCCGTGCCCAGCGCGCGCATGGCATCGATCTGCTCGGTCACCTTCATGGAGCCGAGTTCGCTGGCGATGCCCGAAGCGTTGCGCCCGGCCACCATGAACGAGGTCAGCATCGGCCCCAGTTCGCGCACCAGTGTAATCGAAACCACTGTTCCGGTCCGCCCGACCTGCCCGTAGGTCGCCAGGGCGCGCGACATCTGCAGCGCCATGACGGCGCCGCTGAAAAATCCGGCCATGATGGCGATGGGCAGGCTTCCGACCCCGATATTGTCCATCTGGAGGACAATGTCATCGGTGTAATGCGGAGGTCGGAAGATGTTCCGGAAGGCGCTTCCGGTAAGGAACAGAAATTCCTGAACCGCGGCGACAGGGCCTTTCAGCAAATCGAGCAAGAATGTCGGTCCCCGAACTCCGATGCTACCATACAACTGTAACTCCTACCATGAAAGGACTTACCGACATTCCCGGCATCCGCGTGGGGCACGTCTCGGACTATGAGGCCATCACCGGATGCACCGCCATCTTGTGCGAAGCCGGCGCGGTGGGCGGGGTGGACATTCGCGGCTCGGCTACGGGCACGGAAGAGATCGCCACGCTGGATCCGGGCCATGTCACCCCGCAGGCGCACGGGATTCTGCTCGCCGGAGGGAGCGCGTTCGGCCTGGAGGCCGCCTCCGGCGTGCGGCGCTACCTGGAGCGGCGCGGGGTAGGCTACCCCACGGGCGCGGCCAAAGTCCCGATCGTTCCGGCCGCCATTTTGTACGACCTGGGGATTGGGAAGGCGGATGTGCGGCCCACCCTTGCCATGGGCGAAGCCGCGGCCGCCGCGGCCACGGACGACGCTGTCAAAGAAGGCTCCATCGGCGCCGGAACCGGGGCCACCGTGGGGAAGATCTTCGGGATGAAGCAGGCCATGAAATCGGGCCTCGGATCGTTCACCGTCACGCTGCCCGGCGGCGTGCTGGTGGCCAGCCTGGTGGCGGTGAACGCCCTGGGCGACGTTCGCGACCGGGCCGGGAAGATCGTGGCCGGAGCGCGCAGGTCCGCCGACAGCCGCGAGTTCGTGGACACGGCGCAGCAGATGCTGCGCGGCGCCGGCCCCGGGGGGTTGGGGGCGCGCGGCAACACGACCCTGACGGTGGTAGCCACCAATGCCAGGCTCACCAAGATCCAGGCGGCCAAACTGGCCCAATTCGGCAGCCAGGGCGTGGTGCGCGCCATCTCGCCCATCAACACCATGTTCGACGGCGACACGACTTTTGCGCTCTCGATTGGCGACAAGACCGCCGATATCAACGTGCTCGGCGTAGCCGCGGCCGAAGCGGTGGCGCAGGCAATTCTGCGGGCGGTGAAACTGGCCAAAACCCTGGGCGGCGTGCCGGGCCTGGGGTGATTCTTGTGGAGTGATCTCTTGTGGAGTGAGCGGGAGGCCCCACTCCCCATGTTATACTTGTTCCAACCTGCGACTTCGACAACCCCACTAAACTTGCCCCCTTGGAGGATGGATGAGTCCGCAAGAAGTGTTGGAATTCGCCAAGAAAAACGATGCCAAGCAGCTCGATTTGAGATTCACCGATATTCCGAGCCTGCAGCATCACGTCTCCTACCCGATCAACGAGCTCGAGGAAAGCAGCTTCGAAGAAGGCTTCGGCATGGACGGATCGAGCATCCGCGGCTGGGCTGCGATCCACGAGAGCGACATGCTCCTGATCCCCGATTCGACCACGGCCTTCATGGACCCCTTCGCCGAGATTCCCACCCTGGTGATGTACGGCGACGTCAAGGATCCGATCACGAAGCAGCGCTACGAGCGCGACCCGCGCTGGATCGCCCAGAAGGCCGAACTCTACCTCAAGAACACCGGCGCGGCCGATACCGCGTACTTCGGCGCCGAAGCCGAGTTCTTCATTTTCGATAACATCAGTTTCGACCAGAACCAGCATTCCGGCTATTACTACATCGACGCCGAGGAGGGACGCTGGAATTCGGGCCGCAAGGAAAACAATCTCGGCTACCGCCCGCGGTACAAGGAAGGCTACTTCCCCGTCCCGCCCACCGATCACTATCAGGACCTGCGTAGCGAGATGGTCCAGACCATGATCCAGTGCGGTCTGAATATCGAGTGCCACCATCACGAAGTCGCTACCGGCGGCCAGTGCGAGATCGATCAACGGTTCGACACGCTGGTGAAGTCGGCCGACAACATGATGTTGTACAAGTACGTGATCCGCAACGTGGCCAACCAGTACGGCAAGACGGTGACGTTCATGCCGAAGCCCCTGTTCGCGGACAACGGCAGCGGGATGCACTGCCACCAGAGCCTGTGGAAAGGCGGCAAGCCGCTTTTCGCCGGAGATTGCTACGCCGGCATGAGTCAGATGGCCCTGTATTACATCGGCGGCCTGCTGAAGCACGCCCGCGCGCTTTCGGCGATCATCGCGCCCACCACCAACAGCTACAAGCGCCTGGTGCCGGGCTACGAAGCGCCGGTGAACCTGGCGTACTCCCGCCGCAACCGGTCCGCCGCGTGCCGCATTCCCATGTACTCTGCCAGCCCCAAGGCGAAGCGCGTGGAGTTCCGCCCGCCCGATCCTTCGGCCAACCCGTACCTGGCCTTCGCCGCCATGCTGATGGCCGGCCTCGACGGCGTCCTGAACAAGGTCGACCCCGGCGAACCGCTGGACAAGGACATCTACGATCTCTCTCCGGAGGAGATGAAGAGCGTACCGTCGATGCCCTACTCGCTCGACGACGCCCTCGCCTGTCTCGAGGACGACCACGCCTTCCTGATGCGGGGCGACGTGTTCACCGAAGAGCTGATCGAGACCTACGTCGACTACAAGCGCAAGAACGAGGCGGAGGCGGTGCGGTTGCGGCCGCATCCGTACGAGTTCGCGCTGTACTACGACATTTAGCGATGATTCGGGGCTCCATCGTCCAGGTTAGCGTCTCAAATGGCGGCCTCCCGAAATATCCTGTTTCGGAAGGCCGCATCGCCCCCCTTGGATTGGAGGGCGACCGCCAGGCGCACCCCCAAATCCATGGCGGACCGCGCAAGGCCGTCCTGCTCGTTTCATCCGAAGTGATCGAGGATCTGACGTCTCGCGGCTATGCCCTCTTCCGCGGCGCGTTCGGGGAAAACCTCACCGTCAGCGGCATCGATTTCCGCGAAATCCGGATCGGCGACCGGTTCCGGACCGGCGGCGCGCTGCTCGAAATCACCCAGCCCCGCGGCCCCTGCGCGGCGCTGGATGTGTACGGCCCCTCGATCAAGGACGAGATTTTCGATGAACGGGTGAAAGCGTGGGATCACGCTTCGCCCCGTTGGGGCATGAGCGGCCTCTACGCCGCCGTCATCGAGCCCGGCGCGGTGCGGCCGGGAGACCCGATATCCAAAGAAGCCTAGAAACCGCCCGGAAGACCGGCCGCCGAGCCTCAACGCTATAATTGCAGTCGGTGGAAAGCATACTGGCCAGCGTTCCGGAGCGCATCGCCACGCGCGTGCAATTATTGTTGGCCTCGGCCCCCGACTCCGAGGCGTCCCTCCGCTACCTGGAGCGGCCGCGCGGCGAGAACCTCTCCGCTTTCGACCGGATCTCGAGTTCGCCGGCCGCGTTGCGCTACGCCATCAACCTGTTTTCCTACAGCCGGTTTCTGTCGGATGCCGTGATGCGCAACCCGGAACGCATCCTGCAGGTGGCGGATTCGGGCAGCTTCTACCGCGTCCTCACCGCGGAAGAGTACGGGGAGCGACTGCTGGCGTTCCTCGGCAAGGATCGCGCCGCCGCGCCGGCGGCAGAGGACCTGGCGCGTTTCCGGCGCCGGCAGTACCTGCGGATTGCGCTGCGCGACGTGCTCGGCGCCGCCACCCTTTCCGACGTCACCGAAGAGCTCTCCAACCTGGCCGACGCCATCCTCGACTTCGCTTACCGCCGCATCCGCGCGGAGTACGTGGCGCGCCACGGCGAGCCGCGGCTTGCGGACGGCAGCCCCTGCGGCTTTTCGGTGATCGCGTTGGGCAAACTGGGCGGCAGGGAGCTGAACTACAGCTCCGATATCGACCTGATGTTCGTCTATGGCGGCGCGGGCGAATCCGACGGGGCCGCGCCGCTGAGCAACAAGGAGTTCTACAAGAAGGTCGCCAACGACTACACGGCGATGCTTTCGACATATACGTCCGAAGGCCAGTGTTATCGCGTCGACCTCCGCCTGCGTCCGGACGGCCGGCTGGGCGAAATCTGCATCTCCGAAGAGGGCGCGGAAGCCTATTACGCGCAGCGCGCGCGCGATTGGGAAAAGCAGATGCTCATCAAGGCGCGGGTAGCCGCGGGGGAGCCGGAGCCGGGCCAGGCCGTGTTGAATTCCGTGGAGCCGCTGATCTACCAGAGTTCGCTCGATTTCAGCGCGGTGGAAGCCGTAAGCGAGACGCGCCAGCGGATCGGCGAGAAGGCCGCCGCGCGCCGCGCTTCCCAGGGCGGGCTCGATATCAAGCTGGCGCCCGGCGGAATCCGCGACATCGAGTTTCTGGTGCAGTGCCTGCAGCGGCTGCATGGCGGACGGGAGCCGTGGGTCCGGCACGGAGGCACCCTGCTGGCGCTGTTCCGCCTCCGCGACAAGGGGCTTCTGTCCGGCCCGGAGTACGCCCGCCTGGCGGACGCCTATCAGTTCCTGCGTTACCTGGAGCACCGCCTGCAGATCGAGGAGGACCGGCAGGTGCACGCGCTCCCCGCCGACCCGATTCAACTCGACCTGCTGGCGCGCAAAATGCCGGCCGGCGCCGGCGGGGAGAAACTGACCGGAGCGACGCTGAAGAAGCGCCTGGAAGAGCTCCTGGCGGACGTGCGCGAGATCTACGAGCGCGTCATTCACGCCCAGAAGCCGATGTATTACACGGCGGTCCCCGAGCCCTTACCGGTGGAGGACGAGGTGGAGGCGCTGGCGCCCGCCAGCAATCTGACGCGCTTCCTGGACCAGCGTGCGCCGCACCTCGCGGAAAGCGTCGCCGGGGCCGGACTGCACCGCGGCCGCGAGCGTTTCGAGCATTTTCTGGAGAAAGCCTTCGCCCACCCGGAGACCCTGGCGCGGCTGGACGCCGATCCGGAACTCGCCGCCGGCGCGCTGGATATTTTCGAGCACAGCCCGCACTTCGCCGACGACCTGCTGCGCGAACCCGACCTGCTGAACGAAATCGGCCGGCCGCCGGAATTGGATGCGGAGGATCTGGGCGACGCGGCCGTGCTGCGGCGGTTCTATCGCCGGCAGATGCTCCGCATCCAGAGCGAAAGCATGCTGGCGGCGCCCCCTATCTTCGAGACGATCGGCCGCACCTCGGCCCTCGCCGACCGTGTCATCGAGGCCGCGTATCGGCTCGCCGTGCGGGAGACCCCGCGGCCAGCGGGAGGGTACGCGCCGCGAAACCAGATGATGGTGATCGCGCTCGGGCGGCTCGGCATGCGCGAGTTCGACCTCGGCTCCGACGCCGACCTGCTCTTCGTCATCCCGGATGCCGACGCCGGGCAGCATGCTTTCTGGACTGGCGCCGCGGAACGCATCATCCACATCCTGAGCTCCTATACCGCCGAAGGCATGATGTTCGCCGTGGACACGCGCCTGCGGCCCAACGGGCGCGAGGGCGACCTGGTTCAGTCCGAGGGCGCGTATAAGAGCTATTTCGCCAGCCACGCCGAAGCGTGGGAAGGCATCACGTACATGAAATCCCGCGGCGTGGCGGGCGACCTGGAACGCGCCACCGGGTTCCTCAACGAGCTGCAGGTGGTGGACTGGCGGCGTTACGGACAGAGCATGCGATCCCGCAAGGAACTGGCGGAGATGCGCGCCCGCCTGGAACGGGAGCAGGGCTCGCGCAATCCCCTCAAGGCCGGGGCGGGCGGGTTTTACGACATCGACTTCGCCCTGATGTACCTCCGGCTGAAAGGGGCGGGCATTTTCTACAAGGTGCTGAACACCCCCGAGCGCATCGATGTCATCGAAAAGATGGGCCACCTGGAACGCGAGGACGCCGATTTCCTGCGCGACGCCGCCACGTTCTACCGGGCGCTCGACCACGGGCAGCGGGTCTCCACCGGGCATGCCGAGGGCAGCCTGCCGTCCGCGCCCGGCCAGTTGGAGAACCTCGCCGCGCTGGTGCGCCGTTGGACACCGGAGCATCTGCACCAGGAACGCCTGGACGCCACCCTGCGCGAGATCCGCCGCCGGACGCGCGAATTTTTCAACCGCCTGTTCGGAAGGTAGGGCCGCGCCCTGCGCGGGAAAAACATAATTTAGCCACGGATGAACCCGGATGCACACGGACAAAACAAATAAGGCGTTTATCCGTGTTCATCCGTAGCTATTGGTTTTACCTTCTCCTTCCGAAGCTGCGGCCGAAACTGCGGCCGGGGCTGCTGCGGGGCGGGCTGAAAGGTTTGGAGGGGCGGTAGCCGCTCGATGGCGCGGAGGGCCGATTGCGGCCGAAGGAGCGCGGACTCGAGTCGCCCTGTCCCGGGTTGCGGCTCATGGGCGTGGCGTATTGCGAGTCGCGGTAGCCGCCGGGTTTGGCGGCGTACCTGGAATCCTTGAACCCGCCGCTGCGCGCATAGGAACTGCCGGAATAGCTCTGCTGGGTGCTGGAGCTCTGGGTGCCGTACTTCTGGCCTCCGGACGCCTCGTTGCCGTAGTAGGTCTGGCCGCGGCTCTGGGACGATCGATACCCGCTCCAGTCCCGGCTGTCGAGCGGGCGGTAGTTGCGGTTGAAGAGCAGGTCGCGCAGCAGGGCGTACTGGCCGTAGAACACCCAGAAATCGCTGCCGTTGCGACGCTCCCAGTATCCGTAGCGGTTGGATTGGCCGGGCGGGGCCATGTAGGCGAAACCCGCGGGCTGGGCCACCTTCTCGGCCTCGTCATCGTACTTGCCGGCGGACTTGTGCTCCACCGCCATGCCCAGGTTGTTGCGCATGGCATCGTAGGTGAAGGGGGATACGCCGACCCAGCGCTCGTCGGAAGTGGTGGCGCCGCCCTGGGATGAAGCGTCCGCAACCTGGGTCTTGACGGTGCGGATCTTCTGCTGGTACTCCTTGGAACTCCCCCGGCCACGGGTCTCCATGTCCACCAGGACCTTGTCCCAGGCGGTATACAACTGGGCGGTGAGAGACTGCAGATCGGCGGTTTTCCTGGGCAGAGCGGCGGCGTTGGTTTCCATCTGGCCGGCCGCCACTACGAGCGCGGCCAGATCGACGCCGGCGTACTTCCCCGTCTCGGCCTGGCGGCGCGCGTCGGCCGTCGTTTCCCACAGGCGGTCACTCTCGGCGATGATGTCGCGCTCGGCTTGCAGGCGGCCATCGAGGTCGGCTTTTTTATCCGGCCAGTCGCTTTCGGCTTTCTGCACGGCGGGAGCGAGCGCGGCGAGGTCGTAATCGTGAATGGCGCGGTGGTTCCGCTCCATCTCCGCGAGCGTCTGGGGCAGGCGCTGCTTGAGCTGCACCCAGTGGTCCGCGTCCTTGTGGACTCCTTCCGCTTCCGCCACCGCGCTCTGGCGGAGACTGCGCTCCTGGGAGAGCAAAGATTCGACCTGCGGCCGGTCCTGCCTCCGGTTGCGCCGCTGCAGTTCGGAAACCTGCGCCATCTCCACGGAAGCGGTCGCCAGCAGGCCGTTGGCCCGGCTGAAGCGCGCCGGGTATTGGCTGGCGGCGGGGACCTCGGCGAAAAGGGCAGCCTCGGACTGGATGTCGCGATCTACGCCGTCCTTGGCGGACCGGACCTGCTGCTGGGCGGAAGCCAGCGCCGCGCGCTCGCCATCGATCTGGTTCCGCACGCTCCGCGGCAGGTTGTCCAGACCGGCGAAGAGCACGGCGATGATGGAAAGCCCAAGGACGATGGCGAGAACTTTCAAACCGGATCGGCTCATGGACGTCCTCTATACACGGTGATATCACCGGGCGGAATCGACTTATAGACGGTGACCGCGAAGGGCTCGCCTTCGGCTTTGCGGATGGCCAGCAAACCGGGGCCGCCCTGCTCGTGAAACTCCCAGTAATAGTAGCCCGCGGGCGGCTGGCCGTCGCCCGTCGCGCGGGCCTCGCGGCTGAGATGGTACATCCAGGTCTTGTCGCCGGATTCGAAGTTGTCGGCCGTATTCTGGCGCTCGTCTATCTGGGCGAGATCGTCCTCGGAGAGGCCGAGGTCTTCGAGCGTGATCGGGCGCGGGTCGGAGTGGAGGGCCGCCTGGATTCCCTCCTCGCCGGCGGCCGCGCGCAGGATGGCGCGGCGTTCGCGATAGGGCCCGCTGAGCTCGATCCACTGGCGCGTGCCGGCCTGAACGCGGACCGCGCGGTCCACGGAGAGGTCGAGGTCGTTCATCTCGTCGCCCGCGCCGGCAATGGAGACGACATCCCCGGGGCGGGCGTCGGTGATTTTGAGATTGGCGACGTCTACGGGCGGAGGGGCCGAAGCGACCGGCTTCGCCGCGGGTTTCCTGGCGAGTTGCATCAGCACAATCACCAGAAAAACGCCCAGAATCAGTATAAGTGTGAAGGTGATCATTGGCGTCCCACCGGGGGCCGGCCGAAGGCCGGTCCTACGACTGCCCCGCCTTGTCCGCGGCCTTCTGGCCGGCATTCATGGGCGCGGCGCCTTCCGGCAACTCCTTGGGTAAATAGGGCGGCGGAACCGCCTTCGGCGCCGCGGCCGGGCCCAGACGCTCGCGCTTCAGGGCCTCCAGCTCGGCATCGACGCTGTGGCCGCCGAGTTGGGCGAACTGGGCTTCCAGGTCTTCGTCCTTCCCGGCGCTGGCCAACTGGTCGAACGCTTTCGCGGTGGCCTCTTCCTTGGAAACGGTGTCCTCGAAGCGGTTGAGGGCGGCGAAGGCGTTGTCCGCGCTGCCCACCCCGGCCATGGCTTCGGAGACCTTCCGCTGGGCCACGGCGGCGTTCTTGCGGGCCACCAGGGTGGTGGCGGTGCGCTCGCCTTCCTCGATCTTGTGTTTCAGCTCGCCGACCTGCTGCTTCAGCTTCTCGCTGGTCTGATGCGCCTGCTCCACGGACTGCTGCATAGAGGCCACCTGGCGGTCGCACTCGGATTTCTTGGCCAGCGCTTTGCGGGCCAGGTCCTCGTTGCCGGCGTCCAGGGCCACGCCGGCGCGGTCCTTCCACTCCTGCGCCTGGCGGACGTACTTCTGATACTCGGCGTCGAGCCGGTTGTAGTTGCTCATGGCCATGGCCGACGCCTGGACCACGCGCACCAGCTCGCCTTTCATGTCGGCCACCGTTTGTTTGACGGTCGACTCAAAGGTAGCGTCCTCCAGGGCATCCACGCCCTGGTTCGCCTGGCCGCGCGCCACGCGGCCCATGCGGCTGAATATGTCGGAAAGAAATGCCATCTTCGTCTCCCCCTTACTTTCCCAGTTCGCCCACCAGGCGGTGCGCGCTCATCACATCGACCAGCAGAAAATGGACGCAGGAGAGGATGTCGTCCTCGTCGTCGGGGCCCATATCCTGCAGTTTGCAGAAGTTGTTCAAGGTCACGAGCGCCTGGCCGCCGGCGGCGTCGTGGATGTGGAAGTGGGAAGTGGAAATCCCGCTATCGGCCGCGAGCATGCGACGCATGACGTCGGGGGTGATGGCCGACTGCGGAACCACGGTGCAGGGGAGCGAGAAGTACAGGATCTGGCCTTCGAGCACCGCCTGGATGGCGACGCCGCTCTCCACCTCTCGAATTTTCAACGTATCGGCCCCCGAATCGGAGACCTCGTATCCGGCCTCCGCCAGAAGGGCGTGGATCTGCCCCAGTTGTGGGCTGGTTGTGGCTGTCATAGTTTGGAGTGTTCTCCTTTGAGTTACGCGCTCCCCCGCGGCGAAGTTCCGCGGGCTCGCCGTCGATTACGATAGCACGCGCTCCGATTCGAGTCGTTGAATCCACCCTGGTCGCTCTAGCCGCCATATCGCAATCTGCAATCAGCCTATTGCAAATTGCAATTGAAGTCAATAACTGAATTGCGTTTGTTTTCAGCGTGGAGCGCTTGCTTTGTATCAGGGCACGGTTTTAGACGGTGCCCTCCGCCGCTGGAAGAACCGGGCTTTAGCCGCTGGACAAAGCCAGCGGCTAAGCTCGATTTCTCTCTTTTTGCTCTCAGGTACGCCTCAAGGCGTGCCCTGATACAAATGCGCGGGGGTTGTATGTCTCGCTGCGTTTGCGGGGCGCCGGTTGACTCCTCCCGGGAAACGTGCTACCCAAGAACCTAACATTTACGTGATAGCGGTTTTGGAAGCCGTTTGTCCGTTTGCCTGGTGAAAGCCATCTTATGCGTTACCTGCTAGTGGTTTCTTTGCTCCTGGTTGCCTTGGCGTCCGTCGCGCTCGGCCAGACAACCGCCGTCAACGGCGTGGTAACCGACCCCAGCGGGGCGGTCGTTCCCAACGCCAGCATCACCGTCACGAACGCGCAGAACGGGTTCCAGCGCTCGACATCGTCCGATGCGCAGGGGTATTACAGCATACCCCAACTGGCCCCGGGCGCTTACACCTTGACCGCCAAGGCGGCCGGGTTCACCGATTACGTAATCCACAGCCTGGAACTCCGGGTAAATTCGCCGTCCGCGGTGGTGGTGAAGTTCGAGAAACTCGGCGCTACGTCGACCACGGTGGTGGTGGAAGGAGCCGCCGTCCAGATCAACACCGTGGATGCCGCTCTGGGCAACACCATCGGCTCGACGGCGATTACCGAGTTGCCGTCGTACATGCGCAATGTCGCCACCCTGCTCTCGTTGCAGCCCGGCGTGGCGACGTTCGGCGGCTCGGACGACCGTAATGGCTCCGTCAACGGTGGCCGTTCCGACCAGGCGAACATCACCTTGGATGGCGCCGACGTGAACCAGCAGAGCAACCGCGCGGCGTTCTCCAGTGTTCTGCGCGTCACTCCGGACTCCGTCGAGGAGTTCAAGGTCACCACCGCCAACGGCGGGGCGGATACCGGCCGAGGGTCCGGCGCGGACATGGCTCTTGTGACGAAGTCCGGGTCCAATGACCTGCACGGGAGCCTCTATGAATACCGGCGCGGCACCGAGACCGCGGCGAACAGCTTTTTCAATAACAAATCGGGGCTGCCGGTAGCGCCGCTGCTGATCAACCTTTTCGGCTCCTCCGTGGGCGGTCCCATCAAGCGGAATAAAGCCTTCTTCTTCGCGAATTACGAGGGGCGGCGCGACGCCAGTTCCAGTAACGTCACCCGGACGGTTCCCATGGAGCCTCTAAAGCAGGGCATCGTCCAGTACCACACCACCGCAGGAGCCGTGGTGAGTCTCAGTCCTGCCGAGATCAAGGCCATCGACCCCGCCGGCATCGGCGTCGCTCAGGCCTCGCTGGACGTCCTCAAGCAGTACCCGGCGGGAAACTTCCCGAGCCTGGGCGACGGCGTCAACACCACCGGCTTCCGCTTTATCGCTCCGCAGCACAGCAAGCAGGATACCTACGTGGCGAAGTTGGACTATAAGATCGACGACACCGGTAAGTATTCGCTGTTCCTGCGCGGCAATCTGCAGAACGACCACGCCGCCGGCGTGCCGCAGTTCCCCGGCGCTCCGCCCAACAGCACCACGCTGTCCAACAACAAGGGGATGGCGGTCGGGCTGACTTCGGTTCTGACGCCCACGGTGGTGAGCACCTTGCGCTACGGCCTCACCCGCCAGGGCGGCGAGACCACCGGGATTCTCGGATCCGATTTCGTCACCTTCCGGGGCATCGATCCCATCAGCGGCACCAGCACGGGGCTGGCGCGCATCGTCCCGGTCCATTCCGTTTCCGAGGACCTGGCGTGGACGCAGGGATCGCACGACTTCCGCTTCGGCGGCATCGGCCGTTTCATCTCCAACCAGTCGGTGAACTATGCCACCGCCTACAGCAACGCCATGACCAATGCCTCTATGTTGTCGGGCAGCGGCAACAACCTCGTGCCCGCATCCCTCGGTCTGGCCAAGGGCGACACCACTACGTATGAGTACGCGATGGTCGCGGTGCTGGGCATCCTCACCCAGTCCACCATTAACTACAACTACAGAACAGACGGTACCGTCATCCCTCGGGGAGATCCGGTTCTCCGCAATTTCGTGAGCCGCGAAGGCGAGCTTTATGGCCAGGATTCCTGGCGCATCAAGAACAATTTCACCTTGACGTACGGCGTGCGCTTCTCGATCATGCCTCCGGTCCGCGAGGCCAATGGCCAGCAGATCACCACCAACATTCCGCTGGGGGCCTGGATGGACGCGCGCAGCGCGCTGGCCACGCTGGGGAAATCGGACCAGTCCGCGGGCACGGTCCAATACCTGGTGGCCGGCCGCCCCTATTATCCGCAGCACAACAACTGGCAGCCGCGCGTGGCCGTGGCGTATTCGCCGAAGGGCGAGAGCGGTATTTCCCGGTTCCTTTTCGGCTCCGGCAAGACCTCCATCCGCGCCGGCGCCGGCATGTACTACGACCTGATCGGCCAGCCGCTGGCGGGCTTCATCAGCAGCAACTCCTTCGGGCTGTCGAATCAAATGTCGGCTCCGCCCAACGTCTACGACGAGACCCAACTGCCGCGCTTCGTCGGGTTCAACACCATTCCTTCATCGCCCAAAGCGCCCCTGTTCGTCCAGGCCCCTCCGCCGGCCGGATTCCCGGTGACCTATCCCAACGCCTTCACCATCACCAGTTCGCTCGACGACCAGTTGAAGGCGCCGTACACCATGAACCTGAACTTCAGCGTGGGGCGCGAGTTCGGCAACGGCTGGTTCGTGCAGGGCTCTTACGTAGGCCGGTTGTCGCGGCACAGCCTGGTGCAGCGCGACCTGGCCATGCCCACCAACCTGACGGACCCCAAGTCCGGGCAGACCTACTTCCAGGCGATGACGCAACTGGGAACCCTGATGGACCTGCAAGGGGTCTCGATCACCAATCTGCCCAAAATCCCGTTCTTCGAGAATCTGTGGGCCACCGCGGCGGGCAACGGTCTGACGGCGACCCAGGTGATCGCTCAGGACTATCTCTACCGCAGCAACCCGGGCGATTTCACAAACGTGCAGAACGACATGGACTCGGCTTGCGGCCCGGCCACCAAGTTCAGCGCCACCACCGGGCGCGTGTCGCAGGTGGGGTGCGGCGTCCTGGGGCAGTATTCCATGTGGAGCCCGCAGTATTCCGCGCTCAACGCCTGGAGTTCCCTCGGCTCGGGCGCGTATCACTCCATGCAGTGGACCGTTACCAAGCGCGCCGCTTCCGGGATGGTCATGACCCTGAACTACACGCTCTCCAAGTCGCTGGACATCGGTTCGCGCGCGGAAAGCTCGGCCAGTTTCTCCACCGACTTCATGATCAACTCGTGGAACGCGCAGCAGCTCCGCGCGGTTTCGCGGTTCGACGTCCTGCACCAGGCCAACGCGTACCTGGTGTACCCGCTGCCCTTCGGGCGGGGCAAGAAATTCGGCTCCACGATGAACCGGGCGCTGGATGCCTTCTTGGGCGGATGGGAAGTCAGCGGCACCTGGCGGCAGACGTCCGGACTCCCGTTCTCGGTGAGCGACGGCTCGCGCTGGGCCACCAACTGGCAGCTCAGTTCCTTCGCCACGCCTAACGGGCAACCCATTCCCGCGATTACCAACGAGCACAACGCGCAAGCGGTCTCCGGCGCCGGCGCGCCCAACCTGTGGGCCGATCCCAAGGCCGCTCTCGCCTGCTTCCAGGAAACCATGGCCGGCCAGACGGGCAGCCGCAACTCGCTCCGCGGCGATGGCTACTTCAATATCGACACCGGCCTCTACAAGAGCTTCAGCATGCCTTGGAAGGAGACGCACAAGCTCCAGTTCCGCTGGGAGGCCTACAACGCCACCAATACGATGAAGTTCGACCCCAACTCGGCGAACCTCAGCCTGACCTCGACCGCCAAGTTCGGCCAGTTGACCGGCCAACTCGGCAGGCCGCGGGAAATGCAGTTCGCGCTCCGTTATCAGTTCTAACGACCGCTTACAACCGCTCCCTGACGGTACGAGCCGCGACTGTCAGGGAGCGGTTCTTAGACACTGCTATACTACTCACGAATACTCAGAGACCCCCATGAGCACCACCACGGAAGCGCGCCCCGGGGAGCGGCGCGAGCAGGCGGAACTGGCGCGGAAGTGTTTCTACTACATGGCTTTGATGCGGGAAGTGGAAGACCGCATCGAGCGCAAGCTGTACCGCCAGGGGAAGATCGTGGGCGGGGTGTACGTGGGGCGCGGGCAGGAAGCCATCTCCGTGGGGTCGGCGCTGGTGGCGGAGGAGGGCGACGTGCTTTGCCCCTCGCACCGCGACATGGGGGCGTTCCTCATCCGCGGCGTGCCGGCATGGCGCATCCTGGCGCAGTACATGGGGCGCGTGGACGGCCTGACCCGGGGCCGCGACGGCAACATGCACATGGGCGACCTGAAGCTGAACATCATCGCCATCATCAGCGCCCTGGCCGCCACTGTGCCGGTAGCCGCGGGGGCAGCGCTGGCCCTCCGCTACCAGGGCAAGAAAAACGTGGCGCTCAGCTACTTCGGCGAGGGATCCACGAGCCTGGGACACTGGCACGAAGGGTTGAACTTCGCTTCGGTGCAAAAGCTGCCGGTCGTGTTCCTGTGCAACAACAACCAGTACGCCTACTCCACGCCGGCGGAGGCGCAGATGGCCTGCGCCAACGTAGCGGACCGCGGACCGGCGTACAACATGCCCGCCGAGATCGTGGACGGGAACGACGCGTTGGCGGTGTATGAGGCCACGCGGCGCGCGGCGGCGCACGCGCGCGGCGGGAACGGCCCCTACCTGCTGGAATGCAAAACGTTCCGCATGACCGGCCACTCGGCGCACGACGCCGCGCACTACGTACCGCAACACCTCTGGGACGAGTGGGGCAAGCAGGACCCCATCGAACGCCTGGAAGCCCGCATGCTGGCCGAGGAGTGGAGCGCGGCGGAGGAGATCGAAGCCGAGCGGGCGCGCGTCCGCCGGGAAGTGGACGAGGCGGTGGAGCGCGCGGAACGCAGCCCCCTGCCCGACGCCTCGACGCTGCTCGAAGGGG
This sequence comes from Terriglobia bacterium, assembly GCA_020073115.1. Classification (GTDB taxonomy): domain Bacteria; phylum Acidobacteriota; class Terriglobia; order Bryobacterales; family Bryobacteraceae; genus BOG-224. The sequence goes on along the minus strand of JAIQFU010000011.1, from coordinate 6,502 downwards.
TGTACGAGAACCAATAGCCATGCCCACCACCTACCTGGAAGCCATTCGCGAGGGGCTGTGGGAAGAGATGGAACGCGACCCCGGCGTCTTTCTGCTGGGCGAAGACATCGGGGTCTACGGAGGGGCGTTCAAGGTGACCGCCGGGTTCTACGAACACTTCGGCGAGAAGCGCGTGGTGGACACGCCCATCTCCGAAGCCGCCATCGTGGGAGCGGCGATCGGGGCCTCCTTGATGGGGCTGCGGCCGGTGGCGGAGATGCAGTTCGCGGACTTCATCACCTGCGCGTTCGACCAGATTGTGAACTTCGCCGCCAAGTGCCGCTACCGGTGGGGCGCGGCGGTCCCCATCGTGGTGCGGGCGCCCTCGGGCGGCGGGGTGCACGGCGGGCCGTTTCACTCGCAAAACCCGGAGATGTGGTTCGTGCGCACGCCGGGGCTGAAGGTAGTGGCGCCGGCCACCGCGTATGATGCCAAGGGGCTGATGAAAGCCGCCATCCGCGACAACGACCCGGTGATCTTCTTCGAGCACAAGGGGCTGTACCGCCGGATCAAAGAGAACCTGCCGGAGGGCGACTACGCCGTGCCCATCGGGAAAGCGCGAATCGCCCGCGAAGGCCGGGACCTGAGCATCGTCACGTACGGCGCGATGGTGTGGACGGCGCTGGAAGCGGCGGAGAGGCTGGCGGAGGAAGGGGCGTCGGTGGAGGTGGTGGACCTGCGGACGCTGCTGCCGCTGGACCGGGAAACGATCTGCGCCAGCGTGCGGAAGACGTCGAAGGTCCTGCTGCTGCACGAGGACACGCGGACCGGAGGAATGGCGGGAGAGCTCGCGGCCAGCATCACCGAGAGCGTGTTCGAGGACCTGGACGGGCCGATCGTGAGGGTTACGGCCCCGGACACGCCCGTACCGTACAGCCCGCCGCTGGAGGAGGCGTTCTTGCCGAACGCCGCCAAGGTGATCGAGAAAGCCCGCTGGCTATGGAAGTATTGACGTGGAGTGAGCCTCCGGCTTGGTGCGCCGGCATTCGTGCCGGCATCATGGCCGAACGCCGGCGCGGAAGCCGGCGTGGCTGGCCCGGAGGCCCACTCCACAGTTAAGTTCCCAGCAACCGGTTCACGTGGCGCATCACTTCGAAGGCATCCGCTACGTAGAGGACGTCGGCTTTTCCGCGGGCCCACCCGCAGTTGGGGTCGAGGTTCACGGCGCGGCGCTGGTGGACGAAACGCCAGCCCACCACGTGCGGCTCCTCGCCATGGCAGCAGGTGGACAAGCCCTTGGGGTGCCGCGGGGTGGAGCCGGTCTGGCCGATCTGGTTCAAGTGCGTCATGAAGCCCAGGACGGCTTCGCCCTCGCCGCTGAGATCCACCAGGGACTTGCTGCCACCCAACGACGACTGCGAGGCGCGGAGAAAGCCCAGGATGAGTTCCTCGGCTTCTTTGGGATGCGGCGCGCCGTCGGCCTGCTTCTTGGTCCAGCCGGCGCCGGCGACGAACAGGAGTTTCGCGTCGGGACGGATGGTCTGCTCGTCCGCCTTGGGGGCCTGGATGCCCGTCACGGCGGTGCGTGTCTGCGGCGCCTCGAGGGCTACGGCTTCCACCACCGCTTCGCCCGCCGGAACGTTCCACGCCGGGAAGCAGCCGGAATCGAGCAGCATGAACCACGGCCGCTGCGTCCGCGTGAGGACCGCTTCCATGCGCTGGCGGTAGAACCAGCGGGTCACCGCCGGCGCGCCGTTCTGCGCGGCAAGACTGGTGGCGTGGGTGTCCACGCGGCCGCCCAGCCGGTAGGCGACGCCGGGGAGGGCCCGCGCCCAGCGCGAGGTGGAGGGCGCGATCACGATGGGGGCGCCGGCTGCGCGGCAAAGCGCCTCGGCGGCGGCGGCATCGGTGGCATAGCGGGGTTGCGCGAATGCCTCGCCGGTGACGGCCAGGATGCGCGCGGCGCCGCAACCGGCAATCTGATTGGCGGCGGGCTGCGTCTCGCTGCCCACCAGCCCGACGATCAGCTCCCCGTCGAGTTCCCGAATCGCGGCCAGGGCTTCCAGGGCCGGCTTGGCCAGCGCGCCGCCGGGTTCGGTATGGGCCAGCAACAGTATGGTTTCCATTAGTCTTCCCTCATCCAGGCGACGATCTCGCGGGCGATCTCTTCGGCCGGCATGTCCTTCACCACGCGGGTCTCGCGCTGCTGTCTCGGCAGGCTCACGGAGGCGTAGCACAACCCGGCGTTGGCCAGCGGCGCCGCCTTGGCCCGCTGCAGGGCGGGCATGATCAGGCGCATGTTGGCCATCCCCACCTGCGGGTTGTTGCGCGGCTCGGGGAGGCGTCCCGTTGCCCAACCGAGCACGGCCGGCGGGGCGGCGCACACGGAGACCTGGTACCTGCCGCCTTCGATGCGCTCCAGAATTTCCATGGAGCCCTCCTGGAGCACGGTGAGCTGATCGACGCCCAGAAACTGCTCCGCGATGCCCAACCGCTCGCCGATCATCTGCAGGGTGGACCCAGCGCCGCGCGAAGCCGATTCCCACCCGCCGAATACCAGCAGGCGAGCCTTATTCAGCCCCGGTAGGGCTTCGATTGCCGCCGCCAGCGCCGCCGCCGTCTCGAACGAATCCGCGAAGCCGGACGCAGGCCCGTCCAGGGCCACCAGTTCGAACGGGACCTTCTGGGCCACGGTCATCATCACCTGTTGCAGCTTGGCCTTGGGGCCCAGGCTCACCAGGCGGACTTTGCTGCCGGGCGTCTTGAGCGCCAGGTTGGCCGCTTCATACAAGGCGTGTCCGGCCCACGGATCCAAGACGGCCGGCAGCATCATTTCATTCTTGAGCGACGGCCCGGAAGGACCGCTTGCCGGCTCCAGGGTTTGCAGCGGGTCTGGGACAAGGCTTCCGCAGACCACGATTTCAAAGGGAGTACTCATGTGTGCAGAACTACCAGTATAATCGGGCGGCTTTCGCGGTGCGCGGAGGATTGTGGATTAATTCGTCAGGGTGTGAAGTACTGCCGCGGGCCAAATCACCGGTTGCGGAATGCGACCACCGGCGGTACTCATTCCCGGCCGGCGTAGAGCTCGTCGATGTGCTGTTTGAAGTTCTCGATGGCGCGGGTGCGGCGGACCTTCATGGTGGCGGTGAGCTCGCCCTCCTCGATGGAGAAGTCGCGGGCGAGCACGCGGTATTTCCGAACCTGCTCGAAGGCGGCCAACTGCTTGTTGACACGGGTCACGGCCTTGTGGATCTCCGCCAGGACGGGGGGCGCCTGAACGGTTTCCGCGGGCGGACGGCCCTTCCATTCGTCCATGCCCTTGAGCGCCTCGGCGGCGGCGGGGTTGATGGTGAACAGGGCGGTGAGGTAAGGCAGGCGATCGCCGATCAGCAGCACCTGGCTGATCAACGGCTCCATTTTGAACAGGTTCTCCACGCGCGAGGGGAAGATCTTCTTCCCGGTGGAGGAAACGATCAGCTCCTTCTTGCGCCCGGTGATGAAGATATAGCCCTCGCTGTCGATATAGCCCAGGTCGCCGGTGTGCAGCCAGCCGTCGCGCAGGACCTCGGCGGTGGTCTCCGGGTCGTTGAGATAGCCGGAAAACAGGCACGGGCTCTGGATGAGCAATTCGCCCTCGGGCGAGAGCCGGAATTCGGTGGAGCCGATGGGCTTGCCGATGCTGCCCGGCTTGGGCGCATCCAGGGGATTGAGGCTTGCCACGCCGCCTTCGGTCAGGCCGTAGCCCTCGATCAGGGGCATACCGATGGCTTCGTAGAACTCGGCCAGGTCTTTGCCGAGCGGCGCGGCGCCCGAGGCGGCCACGCGCAGGCGACCCCCGAAGCGCGTCCGCACGCGGCGAAAGAACAGCAGGTCGGCCGCTTTGAGCGGACCGCGGATGCGCAGCGGCACGGCCTTTCCCTGGCGGCGGTAGCGGGCGGCCGCCAAGGCCAGGGCCAGGGCGGCGTAGAAGGCCTTGCGCGCCGCGGCGGGGCGTTTGCGCAGTTCGGTGCAGATGCTGGCGTAGATGCGCTCCCACATGCGGGGGGGCGCCAGCAGAATGGTAGGGCGCACCTTGCGGATGTCCTGGGGGAGCTTCAGCAGGCTTTCGAAGAACGTAACCGGCATGCCGCAGCGGATGGGCAGGAACTCCATGACTACGCGCTGGGCGATGTGGGCCGACGGCAGAAAGGCCACCGTGGCGTCCCGGGGGCCGATAGGCAGGACGGCGGGGCCCATATCGATGTTGGAGACGATGGACTGGTGGGTCACCAGCGCCATTTTGGACTCCCCCGTGGCGCCCGACGTGAGGTAGAGGACGGCCATGTCGGAAGGCTGAACCTCCTCGCGCGTCCGGGCCAGAACTCCGGGATCGCGGCTCAGCGCGTCGCGCCCCATCTCGCGCAGGTCTTCCAGCGTGGGCACGCCTTCGGCCCACCCGGTGAGCAGAATCCAGAACCGCACCGGAGCGCCGCGCAGCGTTTCCAGCGTCGCGGGGTTTTCCACGAATGCGGCCTTGGCGCGAATGGTCTCCAGGGTGCGCAGAAGGTCTTTGGGGGGATAGTTGGGGTACATCGCGGCAGCGATGGAACCGTTGGTGACGATGCCAAGGTCGGCCAGGTAGAACTCCATGCGCGTCTCGGAGTTTAGGGCGACGACGTCGCCCTTGCCGACTCCCAGCATGCGCAGGCCGGCGGCGATCTCTTCGGCCGCGCGCCGGTACTCGTTCCAGGAGCAGGTACTGTAGTCGTCGCGGCCCGGGCGGGGCTGGCGCAAAGCGATCGCATCGCCCCATTGCGCGGCGGCCTCCGAGAGAACCTGGTAAAGGGTACGGCTCACTCCATGCACTTTATCATGAAGGTAGCCGCCCATCTGATCGGCGGCGGCTTACACGCTCACCACGGGACAAGGCGATTCGCGGATGATGGCGTAGGCGTTGGTGCGGAGGCGGCCGAAAACGCCGCCGGCGGACCCGCGGCCGATTACCAGCGCGTCGGCATGCAGGCGGGCCGCGGCGGAGCAAATGACTTTCGGCGGCTCGCCGGCCTCGATCAGGAGTTCGGCATCCGCGTTGACGAAACGCTGCAAACGCAACAATTCCCGCTCGGCGGCGCCATGCACGTCGGTGCGCCAATCGGCCTCGGAATCGTCGCCCGGGTCCGGGTTGGACGCGGTGGCGTGAATGACCGTGAGCCGCGCCCCGGACTCGCCGGCCAGGCGGGCCGCCCAGAAGAAGGTTTTGGAGCTTTGCGAGCCCAGATCCACGGCGCACAGAACGCTACTGAAGGGGAATGCGGCTTCCGGCGGGGCGTCCTTCAGGTGAACGCCGGTCCACACCGGGCAATCCGCATCGTGCAGTACCTTGGCCGTGTTCGACCCGAGGATGAACCGGCGGAAGGGGCCGAAGCCGTGAGTCGGCATCATGACGATATCGATCCCCTCGCGGTGGGCGAACTCGACGATTTTCCCGGCCGGGTCGCCTTCCAGGACCACGGGCCGGGCATTTAACCCCTGCAGTCCGGCGGCGAGAAACGCGTCCAGTTCCGCCGAGGCCTGCTGCGCGCGCCCGCGGTACAACTCCGCCAGCATGGAGCCGCCGATTTCGAGCGCGCCGAATTCGTACTGCGGCGCGGTGACTACGTGGAGCAGCACGACTTCCGAGCCGAAATGAGCGGCCAGCGGCCGGGCGTAACGCGCGGCCGCGGCCGAACGTTCGGAGAAATCCACCGGGAGGAGGATCTTGGAGAGCAGTGGCATGGGATTCCTTCCGCTGGTATTAGGATAAACCGATTCCGGGATGCCTGATCCTAGTTCGCGAGCGCGTCTTGGATCCGTTCCGACAGCATGTCCACGAAGCGCTCCGGCGCGAAGCCGTTCATCCGGTTCACGATGCGGCCCTGCCTGTCGATGATTACGGTGGTGGGAATCTCCGCAATCCTCAATGCGCGGCTGAGACCGTCCTCGTAGTACACCGCGCCGGCCCACTTCATCTCCGCCAGGAACGGTTTCACCTCGGCGCGGTCTTCGTCGGCGTTAACGGAAAGGAACAGGACGCCGGGGTTGTCCTGAAACCGCTGCTTCAGCTTCTCGAGCAACGGGTGCTGGGCGCGGCAGGGGATGCACCACGTCGCCCAGAAATCCAAGACCAGAACTCTGCCTTTGAGAGAGGCCATGCTCAGCTTGGGCCCGTCCACGGCCGTGAGCGTAAACTCCATGGGGTTGGTGAGCTGGGCATTGGGATCGACCGCCCGGATGCGCAACTCGCGCGCGTGCAGGAGGGCGACGTTGCGGTCGTAAGCCTCCAAGACGAGGTCTCCCAGTCCGGCATCCGATCCTTTCGCCTGGCGGTAGAGTTCGCCCATGCGCGCGCGGTCGCGCTCGCGCACCGCCGCGGTGGCTGCGTCGTCCGGGATGGTGAAAGCATCGGCCAGGCGGCGCGCGGCTTCCTGCGGCTTGCCCAGGCGCTCGCACCACCGGGCGGCCTCCCGCGCCGATTGAACGGCCGGCAGCAGCAGGGCGATTA
>JAIQFU010000393.1 GCA_020073115.1 Terriglobia bacterium | reverse complement strand
AGTCATTTAAGTTGAACTGCGCAGCTTCGTGAGAGGAGCATCTTCCGGATTGGGATAAGGATACTGGTCTATGTAGGCAGACGACCTGAACGGCCACCTGGGCGACGTGCGCGCGCTCGTCGGTCGGGCGGGCAGCGGCAACGTGACGGTCGAGCTGGACCTGCGCCCCATGCCGCCGCTGCGGTGCCGGCCGCAGCAGTTGAGCGCTGTTTTCGCCGGCTTGCTGAACAATGCCCTGGGAGCGCTCGACCAGGGCGGCCACGTCACCGTCTCCACCCGGCAGAACAACCAGGCCATCGAGGTGGAGATCCGCGATGACGGGCGGGGCATGGGCGCCCGGCAGACGCAGAGCGTCTTCGACCCGGGCTTTCACGTCTCCGGCGATCGCGTGGTCACCGGAAACTGGAGCATGTTCGGCGCCCGCCAGATTGTCCGCGAGCACGGGGGCGAGATCCGCATCGTCAGCGGAGAGGGCAAAGGGACCACCGCCAAAGTCACCCTGCCTCTCCGATCCAGGGAGATGCACGCATGAGCGCCAGGTGGGACAAGTCCCCGGCCTTCCCGTCTCAAAAGCATTTGTTCCTCCTCCCCTTTCTCCTGTTCTGCCTCCCTGCCCCCGCGCAGGACGTGTTCACCGGCGTGGCCCGCGTGGTCGCGGTGGGAGATGTGCACGGCGACTATGCTCAGTTCGCGGCCGTGCTGCGGGAAGCGGGGATCCTCGACCGCAAAGACAAGTGGGCGGGCGGCAAATCGCACTTCGTCCAGACCGGCGACCTGGTGGACCGCGGCCCCGATTCGCGCAAAGTGATGGATCTGATGATCGCCCTGGAGAAGCAGTCGGCCAAAGCGGGCGGCCGGGTGCACGCCCTCATCGGCAACCACGAAGCCATGAACGTCTATGGCGACCAGAGGTACACCGACCCGGGTGAGTACGCGGCCTTCCACAATGAAAAATCGGAAGCGGTGCGCGACTATTTCTGGCAGCAATACGCCGAACTGATGAAAAAAGATCCGGCCGCCGCGCCGCTGGACGAAGCCGCCCGCAAGAAATGGGACGCCGGGCACCCCCTGGGCTTCTTCGAGCACCGGATCGCGTTTCTGCCCGACGGCGCCTATGGGAAGTGGGTTCGCGGGCACAACGCAGCGGTGAAGATCAACGACACGCTGTTCGTGCACGGCGGCATCTCGCCGGCGTACGCCGCCATGTCCCTGACGGCCATCAACGAGCAGGTACGCAAGGAACTCGACGGCGCCGTCCCGCCGCCCGAGGCCATGATCCTGAGCGATGATGGGCCGCTTTGGTACCGGGGGCTGAGCGAAGGCGACGAACAGGCCCTCCGGGCGCACGTTGACGCCGTGCTGACGAATTTCGGAGTGAAGCGGATCGTGGCGGGCCACACCGTCATGAAGGGCGGAGTGGCGATGCGGTTCGAAGGCCGGGTAATCGTGATTGACACCGGCCTTTCGAAAGCCTACGGCGGCACGCCCTCGGCTTTGATCCTGGAGGCAGGCACGACCCGCGTGGTATTGGCCCGCCATTGAATGTGGCGTGGAACGCGCACACAAATCCTTTCGTATTCAACTCTGAAATGCGCCACGACCTCGCTTACGCCTTCCGCGCCCTCCGCAAAACCCCCGCATTCACGGCCGTTGTCGCGGTCTCCATCGCCTTGGGCATCGCGGCCAACACCACGGTCTTCAGCATGGTCAACGCCACCCTGCTCGGCGCCCTTCCCGTGCGGGATGCGGGTGGGCTGTACGCCGTCTCCGGCGGGAAGACTTTCCCGTATCCCGACTACCGCGATTTCCGCGATCAGTGCGCCTCCGTGTTTTCAGGCTTGGCGGGGCACTTTCCCCTGGCCCCGGCGAGCCTTGCCGGAGCCGGGACGCCCGAGCGCATCTGGGGCCAACTGGTCACCGGGAACTACTTCTCCGTGGTGGGCCCGCCCGTCACCCTGGGGCGCGGCATCCATCCGGAGGAAGACCGGATTCCCGGCCAGAACCCCGTGGTTGTTGTGGGCGATTCGCTGTGGCGGCGGCGGTTCGGCGCCGATCCGCGGGCCCTCGGAAAAACCGTACTGCTCAACGGGCGCGCGTATACCGTGGTGGGGGTGATGGCGCCGGGATTCCGCGGAACCGATCGCGGCATCGTGTCGGAGTTCTGGGCTCCGCTCTCCATGCGCGCGGACTTCATCCCCGACATGATCAAGGACACCGAGAGCGCCGCGAGCCGCTCGCCCTGGTAAACGCCGGCGGCATTCCGGGAGAAGGGACCGGCGTCACCGGGCTCATGACCTTATTGATGGTGGTGGTGGGGCTGGTGCTCCTGATCGCGTGCGCGAACGTGGCCAACCTGCTGCTGGCCAGGGCCGTCCAGCGGCAGCGCGAAATCGGCATCCGGCTGGCGCTCGGCGCCGGCCGCGGGCGGCTGATCCGCCTGCTGCTTGTGGAGAGCGTGGCCCTGTCCCTGGTGGGGGCCGCGGGAGGGTTTGTGATCGCGTTCGCCGCGGCCCGGGCGCTCTCGAATTTTCGGCTGCCGCTCCCCGTGCCGTTCGCGCTCAATTTTACGCCGGACTTTCGCGTCCTCGCGTTCACCGCCGCCCTGGCGGTGGTCACAGGCATTCTGGCGGGCGTTGCGCCGGCCGTGATGGCCGCCCGCTCCAACCTGGTTTCGGCGCTGAAGCAGGCGGAAGCCGGATTTGGCTCGTTCCGCCGTTTCGGGCTGCGCAACCTGCTGGTGGGAGTCCAGGTGACGCTCTCCGTGGTTCTTCTCATCGGAGCCGGCCTTTTCCTCAGAAGCCTGCAGCGGGCCGCGTCGATCGACCTCGGCATCCGTCCCGAGAAGGTGCTGTTCATGGCCGTCGATCCGAAGACCGCGGGCTACTCCGACGAGCGCTTGCGTGAGTTCCTGCGGGGAGCCGAGCAGCGCGCCGGATCCCTTCCCGGCGTGCGTTCCGTAGCCGCGGTCAACATCCTGCCGCTCAGTATGGCCCAGAACGGCGACACCTTCACGGACGCGGCCAACGCGGATAAGAGAACCGATGCGGACGCCTTCGCGGTCACGGGCGGCTACTTTTCCACCGTCGGAATTCCGCTCGTGCGAGGGCGCAACTTCAGCCCCGAAGCCGACCTGAAGAACCCCACCGCGGTCATCAACCGCACCATGGCCCGGCGGCTGTTCGGAGACGGGGAGCCGCTCGGCCGGCGCATCCGCTCCGCCGGCAAAACCTACGATGTGATCGGCGTCTCCGGAGACTCGAAATCCGTCATGTTGGGCGAGGAAACCAAGGCCTGCGTCTATACCTACCTGCCGCGCAATCCCTCCGAGCAGGTGCTCGCCCTGCTTGGCCTGACCATCCTGGTGAGGACCTCCGGCGACCCCGCGGCCCTGGTCCGTCCGGTGCGCGACGCCATTCAGAACCTCGACCCGGCCCTGGCGGTCTTCAACGCCAATACGCTCTCGTCGCATGTAGACCATGCCTTCCTTGTCCCGCGCCTCTGCGCGACCCTGTTTGGAACGTTCGGCCTGCTCGGGTTGGCGCTGGCCGGGTTGGGGCTCTACGGAGTGGTGGACTACTCGGTCCGCAGCCGAACGCGGGAGATCGGGATCCGCATGGCATTGGGCGCCCGGCCGGCGGCCATCGTGCGCCTGATCGTCGTGCAGGGGTTGGGGATCATAGGCGGCGGGCTACTCATCGGCCTGGCCGGGGCGTGGGGACTAAGCCGTTTCACCGCCAGCCTGCTCTACGGCATCAGCGCCACGGACGCCGTGACGTTCGCGGCCGTCCCGGCGGCGTTGCTCCTGGCCGCGGTGGCGGCGGCCGCCGGCCCGTCGCGCCGCGCCGCGTCCATCCAGCCCATGACCGCGTTGCGCATGGAGTAGGGCCGAAGCCCTGCCCGGGTGGAAACCGGTCCCTTGAGTCTGGAGATCCCGGGTAAGCCCCGCGAGGGGCGGCAGATCGCAGCCCCAGGGCTCGAGCTGAATGAGCCTTAGCCTCAGCCGATGTCAGGCGGCAGTGCTTCTTTCCGGGCTGGGTGGGGTGCTGATCGGGACGTCAACGACAGGCGAACCGGCGGCCTATAGCGGCGCGAGGGGCAGGATACGGCCGAGTGGCGGGCGGCCGCCATTACTGGTGACAAGCCGACTTATGGGGAGTAATCGGGTTTGCGCAAACCCGCAGACCGGGCCAGGCAGCGAGTTGCGTAGTTTCGGTAGTTTCGGGTAGTTTCGACCGTCACCGGTGGGAAGCCCTGCGGTACGTGGAACGCAACCCAGTGAGGGCGGGCCTGGTGGAGCGCGCATTGGATTGGCGATGGTCGAGCGCGCTCGCCCACGTTGCGGGGGAGGACCGCGATGGCGTGCTGGAAGTCGCGCGATGGGAGCGGCGGTGGGACGCGCCGAGTTGGCGAGATGTTCTCGCGCACGGGTTGGAAGTACGCGGCTTGTGCAGTCACTGCCTTTCCATCCGCAAACGACGGCGGTCGGCGGTCCCTGATCGCTACGGCTGCCAGGCGTAGGTCGCGACGCTGCGCTTAGGCAGGGACGCCGTGGCGGTAAGTTCGCCCCACCCGATCCGGAACTCTCGCGGTTCTTCTCCCGAGTTAGCGACAATCAGAACGATCTTGCCATCCGGGTTGCGAAAAGCGACGCTGCCGAAGGTCTTCTCCATTTCGCCGCTGTCGATACGGACGGCGCCGCGCTGCACGAACTTCATGAATTGCCCATAGATGTAATAGTCGAAGCGGTAGGTGACGCTCTGCTCCTGGCTGTTGCGCAGCAGGATGGTAGGTGACGGCGGAAACGGCCCGCGGTTTGGCCCGCGTTTCTCGTCGATCATGGTCACCCACGCGTTGTAGCTGGAAGCCCAGTTCCGCAGGATGTCCATGAGCCGCAGGGCGCCTCGCGCTCCGTAAACCGAGCCCTCGCTGAAGTGGATCGGCATCTCGGGAAAACGGTTGTGAAAAATGCTCATTCCGGAGGGCTGGCCAACATAGAAGTGAAAAGCGACTCCCGAAACGTGGCGCGCCGCTTCGGGATCGCTGAGCACCTTCGTCGGGTAGTCGATGCCCTCGTCTCCCGGTGAGGACTTCTCGTTGAAGTTGTGGTCGTAGCTCCAGATCTTGGTTTTCAGACCGGCCTTCCGGAACTCCGGCCCCAGGAACTTGAGAAAATCCCGTTCAGCCTCTCCGGTGTATCTGGAGGACGGGTATGCCATTTTCGGCTGTTTCTCGCGATCGACGCCAGGCTCGTTCTGGACGGTGATGGCGTAGATCGGGACACCCTCTGCTTCATAGGCCTGCACGAAGCGGACCAGGTAGCGCGCATACGGCCCGTAGTACTGCGGCAGGAGGTGTCCGCCGATCATGCTGCCGGATGACTTCATCCAGCCCGGCGGACTCCACGGCGAGGCGAAGAAGAGCAGGTCCGGGTTCTTCTGTAGCGCCTTCTTGATGACCGGGAGGATATACGCCCGATCCTTCTCGATGGAGAACCGTGCCAGGGGCGCATCTGTTTCGCCCGCCGGGACATCGTCGTAGGAGTACCACGGGTCGCCAGTGAAGTCCGAAGTCCCGATGCAGATCCGCATCAAATTCATCCCGATGCCGTTAACCGGGTGCACCAGCCGCTCGATGACCTCGTCCTGGCGCCTGGGCTCCAGCCTGGATATGTTGGCGGCGGTGGTCGCCTCCAGCGAGGAACCCATGCCCAGCATGGTTTGATAGCGCCTGGCCGCATCGACGCGGATGTCGGGGAGGCTGGAACCCTGCCCCGCCGCGAACTTGTAAGGAAGCTGGCGGCTGAGTTGAAACAGGTTGTCCTCCGAACTGACCCAGGAGTCGATCACCGGTTGAGCGACACTCAGGACAGAAAAGCAAAGGAGAGCGGCAGGCATGAGCCCTAAGCTGAGAGAGATCCGTTTCATGGTCAAACCTCATCAGGCGTTTCACTTCACGAGCCTGCGACGGCGTTGTGGATCGGCGGCTTGGCCCGGAAGCCAGTACTCGAGATCCATCCAACTCAGCAAGCGCGTCGGAGGCCGGCGAGGCTCCCGGCATTTCCGATCACCACGGGGAGCGCGCGCCGCCCACTGTCGCCGAGCATAGCATCCCGGCAAAGGCCTGAAAAGGGGGCCGCGGATCGGCGCCTACAAGCCGACTTATCGTTCCTGATCCGGCGACGCCTCCCCAAACCCCGTCTGGACCAATGTCAGCATAGGCGACTACACACCCGGGTGAAACCTGACCCGGCATTTCGGAGGCGGCTGCGAGACTCTCGGAGCTGGGGAGTTTCGGTGCCTGTCACCGAATTGCCCCTGATCGGCATCAGATCGGAATGACTGATCGACATCATCGGAATGCGCAGCTGACCTTCCGGGCGGCCACCCGCATGGTATCGTTTTGGTTTCTCAGCGTATGCTTACGAGCCGAATTCCGACAGATTGGCGAGACCTGCAGGAGAGTGTCGCGGCTGTCTTGCGCGAATGTGGCTTCTCCGTTGAGGTCGAAAAGGTCATCGACACGGCGCGCGGCGCGGTTGAGATCGACGTGTTCGCAGAGGAACATATTCACGGGCGGCGCTATGTTGTGCTCTGCGAGTGCAAGCACTGGACGGCCCGGGTTCCCCAAAACGTCATCCACGGCTTCCGGACAGTCGTTGGCGATTCCGGGGCCAATATGGGGTACATCGTCTCCATGGCAGGTTTCCAGTCGGGTGCCATGACTGCTGCGGAGTTGACGAACATCCAGCTCGTGACGTGGGAGCAGTTCCAGGAGGCGTTCGAAGCGACATGGCTCGAACATCACCTTATACCCACAATCACAGAACGGCTGGACGATCTTTTTGACTGCACAGAACCCCTGCTGCCGAACCGATTTCTTTCCCTTGATGCTGCCCGGCAGGAGGCGCTTCAACGAACTGAATCGGAAGCATGAGATCTTTGGCGTGAGCATCTTCACCGGATTCTCCTCATACGCCCGCGCCTTCAATCACCAAACACCGCTGCCTCGTCTCCCGTTTCGCGCTCATCTGAACGAGCACACGGCGAATATTCCGGATGGCGTACTTGATGCTGTTGGCTATCGTGATTTCCTCGACGCGGTACTGCGGCACGGGGAAACGGCGATGGCCGAATTCGACGCGCTGCTAGAACGTGCGGACGGCCCAACGTAGTATGCGCCATGGTCCGAATCTTTCTGGGACACCTCCCAGCGCGATTAGTACTGCTAAACGCTTCGGACCTGCCGGCGCCCGTAGGCCTACAACGCGTTAGCCGTCTACAATGGAATCGAGGACACACCATTGCCACGCCAGTTCGACGTCGTCATTGAACGGGATTCGCAAGGCTACTACGTAGCCTCTGTTCCCCAATTCCCGGGGTGCCACACGCAAGGGCGCTCCCTCGACGAGGTGACGGAACGCATTCGCGAAGCCATCGAATTGTGCCTTGAAGTAGAGGGCGCGCCGCAACAGGATCTGGAGTTCATCGGCATCCAGCGCGTGACCGTTGCCGCATGAGCCGCGCTCCCTGCACGACCGGCGCTGAGCTCATTAGCGCTCTCGAAAGGGCCGGGTTCCGGGTTCTCCGTGTTAAAGGTAGTCATCGCTTCCTGCACCACGCCGACGGCCGAAGCACGGTTGTCCCCGCACACTCAGGCGAGACCATCGGCCCCGGGCTCCTTCACAAGATCCTTAGAGATTGTCACCTGAGTTCGGACGACCTCTCAGAATTGCTGGCGAAACGATAGGTCCCCACAAACGCCCTTGGAACCGCTGACTTGGCCGTATCGTCCCCTAATCTGACCGTGGAGACGCCAGCGCTACGCCCGCTTCGCCTCGCGCCTAATGCCCTCGGCGATCCACATCCTCAATTGCGTTTGGTAGCCGACTGATTTGGCCGCCGCGATCTTCCTGGCAGCGGCAATCTGTTCAGGACCCAATCGAATTGAGATCGGGGACTTCGCGGCTGTATGGCGTTCCCGAATCGACTTTTCCAGCGCCTTGGACGGCGTCGCCGGCCCGCCTTCGGGCAATTGATTCCACACGCCCGTGACGGAGTGGGCCTGGAAGTAATCGGCTGCCTCATTCTCCGAGCGGAAGCTCGGCAGAGGCGTCTTTGCGGGACGGAGTTTCTTCTTCATTCAGTCTCCTACTTGCGGCGGAACAGCGCTCGATGTGGAGGACGTTATCATCCCAGTCGAACCCCGAAATGACCACACCGCCAGAGTAACATAACGTATATACAAAGCGCTACTGCCCGGGGGACGCGAATCCGCTTGTCCGTGTAGTCGCTGAGAAGTACCGGTTTCGCGAGTGGGAGCGACAAGCCGGCTTCCGTTCAGTACGCCCATTCCAGATGCCAAAGTGAAACCACGCCCGGGGGCTGATCGGAGAGTTTCCAACTCCAGCGGCGGGCTGGAAGCAGACCCTACACCCTGATATCCTGGGCACTCGGAAGCCCACCAAGGAGGACTGTCTCTATGAAGATATCCCGGAGAAGAGCGATTCAAACTGCTGCAGTCGCCGCACTGGCGCCCCCATTGCCGGCGATGGCGGCGGCGAGCGCCAAATCGTGGCCGATTGTCGAAGGCCCGGACACCCCCAAGATCTGCCTGGGAGGCGGCGATGGCGGCGGTCCCATGCCCCAGCCTCCGCAGACCCCCGGCGCGGCGCCCGCTCAGCCCGGAGCGCAGGGGCGCGGAGGCCGCGGCGGCGGCGGGGGCGGCGCCAACCAGCAGGCCGGCTACCAACGCATCAAGCAACTCGGCGTGAATTACATCATCGGGGGCGGAGGCGGCGGTTTCCCCTGGACCGCGGAAGCCGTGAGCGCCAGCATCCAGCGCGCCAGGGAAGCGGGGCTCACGCTCTATAACATGATGGTCAACATCCCCGCCACCATCATCTACAACCGGCCGGGACGCGACGCCGATATCGAAAAGGTGGTCGCATCCGTGCAGGCCGCGGGCAAGGCCGGGCTCCCCGTGGTCGAATACAACTTCTACGCTCACCGCGCCATGGAGGGCTACTTCGAGGAGGTCGGCCGCGCCAACAGCGGGGCTACGGGTTTCGACTACGAGCGCGAAGTCATGATCGACGACAACGGCCGGGTGGTGCAGGAGGGCGGCCGGAAGGTGAAGTTCAAGGACCTTCCGCCGCTGGCCAATGAAGGCGCCCACAACCTGGACGAGATCTGGAACAACATCGCCTACCTGTTGAAAACCGTCATCCCCGCCGCCGAGAAGGCGAACGTGCGGATGGCCCTGCATCCCAACGATCCTCCGGCGCCCGTCAGCCGCGGCTCGCAGCAGATCATGGGAAGCCTGAAGGGCTGGAAGCATCTCATCGAGATCGTCAACAGTCCGGCCAACGGCATCACCTTCGATTGCGGCGTCACGCGCGAGATGGGCGAGGACCCGGTGGAAGTAGCGCGCTATTTCGCCAGCCGGAAGCGCATCAACCACATGCATTTCCGCAACGTCGTGGTGATCAAGCCGTATGAGCGGTACACCGAGGTGTTCCCCGATACCGGGCTGGTGGACATGTTCGGCGTGATGAAGGAAATCGTAAAGAACAAGTACAGCGGCACGATCTACCCCGAGCACCCGCGCGCCATGGACTACGACCGCGAACGCGGCCGCATCGGCGGCTATCCGGGCGGCGGCAGTTACACGGCCTTCACTTTCAACGTGGCCTACACCCGGGCCATGCTGCAGGCCGCGCTGGAATCGGTGTAAGACCACAGCGCCGGGCCGGTCATGCCCCGGCCCCCGCGCCACCGCGTTTTGCAGGGCCGAGGCATGCCTCGCCCGGCAACGGTGGGAATTGCACGTGAGCCGCTACCGTCCGTAGAGCCGACGGTACACGTCCGCGTTCCGCAGCACCGCCTGCACGTAGTCGCGCGTTTCCGTGAAAGGGATCGATTCCACGAACTCGGCGGGTTCGCGGTAGGTGTTCCAGGCGAGCCACTGGGTTACGCGATTGGGGCCCGCATTGTACCCGGCGAGGGTAGGCTCCAGTTTACCGTTGTGCTCGTCGAGCATGGAACGCAGGATGGCCGAACCGATCTTCAGATTCACGGACGGCTGGTACAGAGCCCCGGCGCTCAGGCGCCGCACCCCGGCGGATTGCGCGAACCGCCGCCCGGTGGCGGGCCTCACCTGCGTGAGACCGTAGGCGTTGGCGCGGGAGAGGGCCCGCGGGTTGAACTCCGATTCCTGGCGGATCAAGCCAGCCACCAGGTACGGGTCCAACCCGCGGCCGCGGGCGCTCTGCAACAGTTCGGAGCGGTAGGGCAGCGGAAACAGCAGTTCCCAGAAATGGCGGGGCGCGGCGTCCAGAGAGAGCCCGAGATAATCGGGGACCATCGATTTCATGATCCGCACGCCCTGGTAGGGTGCGTCGGCGGAGGCGGCCATCTCCATGGCCAGCCGGGCCGGCTGCCCATCAGTCCGCGCACCGAACCGCAACTCGGAATCGGCCAGATCGTCCAGCCCCGCCGCCCGGAGCAGGCGCGAGCGCTCGATCCGCAAGGCGGTGGCGCGGCTGTCTTCCGCGGGAACGGGGCCGGTCTGCGGCAGGGCGAGGCTGGACAAAAATGCGACTGTCTGTTCGGCGAGCGGAGCCGATGCCACCTCTGCCCGGGCAAGCCGGCCGCGGGCCTGCATGGCGTAGTACGTGTTCTGGAAAGTCTTCGTCAGCCGCTCATAGCACGTGCGCGCGGCGCCGAAATCTCCGTCCTGCTCCGCGCCGCGGCCCAGGAAATAGAGCGCCGCGCCGGCCGTGGGGTGGGTGGGATAGCGGCGCAGTTGCTCCCGCAGCAGGTCCGCCGCACCGGGCTGATTCGCCAGCCACGCGTGGAAAGTCACCTTCCAGTGGGCCGTTCCGGCGGAGGGTTCGGAGGGGAAATCCCGGTACGCCGCCTCGTAGAGCGGGACGTAGTCTTCCGCCCGGTTCACCAGCAGGAAGCGATTCCCGGCGGAGAGCAGCGCTTTCAGACGCCAGGGGGACTTTGGATAGAGTTCCCCGAGGCTCCGCACGGCCGCCATCATTCCGCCGTCGTCGGAGAGCCGGCGGGCGCATTCTTCCAGGTAGTAGAGCCTCTCGGCGGAGGCGTCCGGCGAGGCGGGGTCGAGCCCCCTCAAATACGCGTACGCCGCGCCCGCATTGCCGGCCAGGAGATCGGCCG
>JAIQFU010000392.1:1974-7158 GCA_020073115.1 Terriglobia bacterium | reverse complement strand
GTCCCTATGATCCTCCTCTGGCTTCTCCTGATCCCCCTGATCGCCGGCGCTCTGGCGGGGGGGGCCGCGCGCTGGAGCGCCACGGCGGCGCGCTGGATCGCGCTCGTTGCCACGCTCCTCGATTTCGCCCTCACCCTCTCGCTCTGGGCCGGCAACGCGCATGCGGGCCTCCACACCTGGTTCGAGCAGGCGGATTGGGCCTGGCTCCCGCAGTTCGGCATCCGCTTTCACCTGGCGCTGGACGGCCTCAGCCTCCTGCTGCTCATGCTCACGTTTTTCCTGGGCTCCCTCTCCGTGCTGGCCTCCTGGAACGAGATCACGGAAGGCGTGGGCTTCTTCCACCTCAATCTGATGTGGATCCTGGCCGGCATCGCGGGCGTGTTCCTGGCGGTGAACCTCTTCCTGTTCTACTTCGCCTGGGAGCTGATGCTGGTCCCCATGTACTTCCTCATCGCCATCTGGGGCCACGAGAACCGCGTCTACGCCGCGGTGAAGTTCTTCATCTTCACGCAGCTCAGCGGGCTGTTGATGCTTATCGCCATCCTGGCCCTCTTCTTCTTCCACTACCAGGCCACCGGCGTTCTCACTTTCGAGTACGAGGAATTGCTGGGCACGCCGCTTTCTCCGGGCGTGGAGATGTGGATCATGCTGGGCTTCTTCATCGCGTTCGCCGTGAAGTTGCCGGTGGTCGTGGCGCACACCTGGCTGCCCGACGCCCACACGGAAGCGCCTACGGCGGGCAGCGTCATCCTGGCCGGGCTGATGCTGAAGACCGGCGCCTATGGGCTGCTGCGCTTCGCCGTCCCGCTATTTCCCGGCGCCTCCCAATCGTTCGCACCGGTCGCCATGGCGCTGGGGGTCGCCGGGATCCTGTACGGCGCAGTCCTGGCCTTCGGCCAGACGGACCTGAAGCGCCTGGTGGCCTACACCAGCGTGAGCCACCTGGGATTCGTCCTGCTGGGGATCTACGCTTGGAACGACCTGGCGCTTCAGGGCGCGCTCATGACCATGCTGTGCCACGGCGTCAGCACGGGCGGGCTGTTCATCCTCGCCGGCGCTTTGCAGCACCGCATCCACACCCGCGAAATGGATCGCATGGGCGGCCTCTGGGATACGATCCCCCGGCTGAGCGGCGCCGGGCTGTTCTTCGCCTTAGCTTCCCTGGGGCTGCCCGGCCTGGGCGATTTCGTGGGCGAGTTCCTGGTTCTGCTGGGCACATACCGCCAGAGCGTCCTGCTGGCTTCCCTGGCCGCCATCGGCGTCTTGTTCGCCACTTTCTATGCCCTGCGGCTGGTGCAGCGCGCATTCCAGGGACCGAACACGCACGCTTGGCGCATCGCCGATCTCGCGCCCCGCGAAGGCCTGGCCGTGGCCCTGATGGCCGCGGTCCTCTTGTGGCTGGGCCTCTATCCGCGCCCGGTGCTCGACACGTTTCAGCCGGCCATGGCGCGGCTGGAACGGCTGGCTTCGGGGAGGCATCTCTGATGACCCCCGATTTCGGCGCGCTGCTCCCGCTGCTGATCGTCGCGGGGACCGCCATCGCGGTGATGATGGGGGTGGCGGTCCGCCGCAGCCACCTGCTTTCCGCCTGGATCGCGTTCCTCGGCCTGGCGGGAGCCTTCGGGTCGTTGTGGGAGGTCGCGCCCTCGCAGGTGACGCCGCTGCTGGTCATAGACCGCTACGCCCTGTTCTTCATGGGGCTGATCCTGGCTGCCGGGATGGCCTTCGTCCTGTTCTCCTACGGCTATTTCGAGAAGACCGCCGGCGACCGCGACGAAGTCTACATCCTGATGCTGGTGGCCACTCTCGGGTCGCTCGTCCTCGTGGCGGCCAGCCATTTCGTATCCCTGTTCCTGGGGCTCGAACTCCTCAGCGTGGCGTTGTACGGCATGATCGCTTACCACCACGCCCGGCCGCGGCCGCTGGAAGCGGGCATCAAGTACCTCGTTCTGGCCGCCCTTTCCGCGGCCTTCCTGCTGTTCGGCGTCGCCCTGCTGTACGCCGCTTTCGGATCCATGCAGTTCGGCGATATCGCGGCGGGGCTCGCCGGCGGCCTGTTTCAGCGCTGGTTGGTTCTCCCGGGGCTGGCCCTGATCGTCACGGGTTTCGGTTTCAAGCTGGCGGTGGTTCCTTTTCACCTGTGGACGCCCGACGTCTACGAAGGCGCCCCGGCGCCCGTCACCGCCTATATCGCCACGGTCTCGAAGGGCGCCATGTTCGCGCTCCTGCTGCGCTATTTCTACCGCTCCGGGGCGCACGACCTGGGACCCGTTTTCCTGGTGTTCAGCATCGTGGCCATCGCCTCCATGGTTGCGGGAAACATCCTGGCGCTGCTCCAGAACAACGTGAAACGCATCCTGGCCTACTCCTCCATCGCGCACCTCGGATACCTGCTGGTGGCGTTTCAGGCCGGCGGCGACCTGGGCCCGGCGGCCGTGGCCTTCTACCTGGCGGCGTACTTCGTGACCACCATGGGCGCGTTCGGCGTGGTCACGGTTGTTTCGGAAGGAGCGAACGAAGCCGACTCGCTGGAGGACTACCGCGGCCTGTTCTGGCGGCGCCCGGCGCTGGCGGCGGTCTTCACCGCGATGCTGCTTTCGCTGGCCGGAATTCCCGTCACCGCGGGGTTTATCGGGAAGTTCTACGTAATCGCGGCCGGAGCGGCGGCGGCCCAATGGGCGCTGATCGTCATCCTGGTGGTCACCAGCGCCATCGGGCTGTATTACTACCTGCGAATTGTCGTGGTGATGTACGCGCCGGCGCCCGAGGGGGCCGCGCCTTACCCGAAGCTGGCGAAGGCAGGCGGCGTGGCGCTCGCCATTCTGACGGGTCTGCTGATCTGGTTCGGCGTCTACCCCGGCCCGCTGCTGAACGTCATTCGCGACGCACTCACGTGAGTACCGCCGGAGTTCGTTTCTTGCCTCCGGTTCTCTGAATCTTGAACCCCAAAAGAACCGGTGGCAAAAACCGACCACCGGCGGTACTCCTACTCAGAAGCGCAGGGCTTTCTCCGCGCCCTTCCGCAGCTCCGCGACCGAGGGCAGCGCCGCCAATTCCAAATTCGGGGCGGACGGTATGAACGTATCCTTGGCCGCCGCCCGCACCACGGGCGCATCCAGGAACCCGATGCAGTTCTCGGCGATACGCGCCGCCACCTCCGCCCCGAAACCGCCGGTGAGCGTGTCCTCATGGGCGATCATCACCCGGTTGGTCTTGCGGACGCTGGCGTAGATCAGTTCCTCATCCAGCGGCGCGATGGTACGCAGGTCCAGGACCTCGATGGACACGCCCTCTTTCTCCATCTGGCGCGCCAGGTCGAGGGCCATATACACCGTGCTGCCCCACGTTACAACGGTCAGGTCCTTGCCCTCCCGCCGGATGGCGCCTTTACCGAAAGGCAGGAGGTACGAGGCGTCAGGTTCCGGCGTCTTGGACTGGACGCGGCGGTAGAGCCCCTTATGTTCCAGGAAGACCACCGGGTCTTTGGACCGCGCGGCCGTCTTGATCAGGCCCTTGGCATCCTCGGCGCAACTCGGGTATGCGACGCGCCATCCCGGGATGTGGGCAAAGAAGGACTCCACGTTGGCCGAATGCCATGGACCACCCTTGATGTAGCCGCCGACCGCGACGCGCAGGACCACGGGGCACTCCCATTCGCCTTGACTGCGCCAACGGACCGTGGGGATCTCGTCCCGAAGTTGCAGAGCCGCCGGCCAGAGATAATCGCCGAACTGCATCTCGACAATCGGCTTATATCCGGCAATGGCCATCCCGCCCGCCACCCCCGCGATACTGGCCTCGGCCAGGGGCGAATTGAAAACGCGGCCGGGGAACGCGGTGCTCAACCCGCGGGTGACGCCGAAAACCCCGCCCTTCGGGTCCGCGATGTCCTCGCCCCACATCACGATCTTCGGGTTACGTTCCATCTCTTCCCGCAGGCCGTGGTTGATGGCGTCGATCATGGTGATTTCCTGGGCGGAAACGTAGGCCGGCGCTTGGGCTTGTTGGGGAGCGGATTCCGCGTAAATGTTTGCCATCAAACGGGATGCATCGGGTTCCGGGTGGCGGTCGGCCTCCGCCGCCGCGCCGTCCACCTCGGCCTTGATTTCGGCCCGGAGTTTGAAAATCTCTTCCTCGTTCAGGACGCGGTTGCGGAGGAGGTACTGTTCCGTCTGGAGGATCGGATCGCGCCGGGTGATAGCCTCCAACTCGTTTTGTACCCTGTATTTGCGGTGATCGTCGGAGGACGAGTGCGGGTCCAGCCGCACCACCTTGGCCTCGACGAGCGCGGGTCCGGCCCCGCGGCGCATGGCGGCAATCACGGGCGGCAGCGTCTCATACATGCCTTCGAACCACGTCCCATCCAGGTCAAAGGTAGGGATGCCGAAGCCCTCGGCGATGCGGTGCACTTCCGAGCAGGTCTGGCAAACTTGTGGAACGCTGATGGCGTAGCCATTGTTCTGGACGCAGAACAGGACCGGCAGCTTTTCCCGGGAAGCCCAGTTGAGGGCTTCGAAGAACTCGCCTTCGCTCGTAGCCCCTTCACCGGACGTGACATAGACGATCTCGTCGCCACCGTCCATCTTGATTGCCCGGGCCATCCCGACGGCGCTCAGGTACTGCGTTCCGGTGACGGCTGTCTGCGCCACGAGCCGCAGCTTGCGAGAGGACCACTGCTCGGGCATGTTGCGGCCGTTGGAATTCGGGTCGCCCTCGCGGCCGAGCATGCCCAGAAAAATATCCTTTATCGGCATTCCGAGCCCCAAAGCAGCCGCTTTTGAGCGGTAATAGGTGAAAAACCAGTCGTGCCCGGGCTTGAGCAGCATGGTCATACCGATCTGGAGCTTTTCGTGGCCCCGGGTGGAGGCCTGGAAACCGCATTTGCCCTGCCGGACGAACGCCTTCATGCGCTCTTCGATATAGAACGCCGTCAGCATCTTACGGTAGAGTTCCAGCGTTACCGGGTGCGGAACTACCGGATTTTCAGAAAGTTGCAGCCCCTCAACGAGTGTTGCCATGGTTTTTGATTGATTCTCTACTATGAGGGTAGAGCACGCGGGGCGCCGCGCCAGTGACCGGGGTCACTTACCCATTGAATTCGCGCAGGGCGTCAAACATGGCTACGATGTTCGCTATGGGCGTCCCGGCCTGAATGTTGTGAATCGAGTTGAAGACGTAACCGCC
>JAIQFU010000392.1:0-1949 GCA_020073115.1 Terriglobia bacterium | reverse complement strand
GTAACCGCCGCCGGCGGCGAAGGTCCTGCACCGCTCCAGCGCTTCCCGGCGGACTTCCTCGGGCGAGCCGAAGGGGAGCGTCCGCTGGGTGTCCACGCCGCCGCCCCAGAACGTGAGGCAGCGGCCGTACCGCTCTTTCAATTCCGCGGCCTCCATCCCGGCGGCCGAGCACTGCACGGGGTTCAGAATATCGAACCCGGCTTCCAGAAACGAGGGAATGAACCGCGCCACCGACCCGCAGGAGTGCTTGAAGCACCGCCAGCGCGTGTTCTTGTGAATCCACCCGAGCAGGCGCTGGTAGTACGGCAAATAGAGTTCGCGGAAGCTCCTGGCGGAGCAGAAAGACGAGGTCTGGGCGAGGGCTTGAGGTCGCGGTGAATCACACCGTGCTCGTGTGCCGCTGCCAAGCCTTCGGCCAGTTGCAATCCGAGATTGACGATCTCTTTGCCTCCCGGCGGAAGTACTCGACATCCTCGCCGGAGACCGGCGCAAACTCCTCCAGGTTGTCTTCCGGGTCGAGCCGCTCTTCCAGGATCGGCGGCTGGCGGACGATCGTATCGAAGAAGTAGCCGTCGCGCGGCATACGGCCGCTGGGCGGGGCCGAGAGATCGCCCTCGGGGTAGATCAGGGTATCGCCGTTGGCGCCCCGGGTGGTCCGGAAATCTTCCGAGACCAGGACTTCTAAACCGTCCGGCATGCGCCACGTCTTCCAGCCGTGGTTGAGGAAGCCGAACATGGTGTTGCGCGGGAACACGCCTTCGACATCCAACCCGAGCGCCCGCTGAAGATCGTCTTCCACGAGGCCCAGCATCTGGTAGGGCTCGTGGACCTTGACCGGCCGCTCTTCCAACCCCAAGTGGCGGCGCAGCGCGGCCACGCAGCTCACATGCATCCCGGTGACGCCGGTGCTGCCGAAATCGACGGGCAGGCGGTCGGGCGTGCGGTGGTCCATGGCGGCCAGAACGCGTTCTCGACTGGTCATAACAGGACACTATAGTGCACTTCACCGCTGCCGGGCCGGGCATGCCCGGCCGCAACCCTTACCGAATGTGGGAGACGGAAAATCGCTCTCAACCGCAGAACGGCGGTCGCGGGGGCGGCCGCCGGTCTGCAGTTGAACCCTGTTCAGAAAGTAAACCGCACCCACAACTGCAGGGATCGGGCCCCTTGCCAGCCGTTGACTGCGCCGAACCCGGCCTGCCTCGGCGTCAGCCGGCTCTGGTTCAGGGAGCCGTCGGGGTTGAACTGGGAGTTGACGATTGTCGGGTCGGTCAGGCTCTTCACGGTCATGGTTGTGCTCCGCCCGGTAATGTGAAACTGGTTCGGCGCGTTGAAAGCGTCGAGCCGGATCGAAACCCGCCGGTTCTCGCCGAGCCGAATGGAGCGTTCCAGGGCGAGATCGAGTTGTTGGTAGAAGCAGCCGTGCAGGTAGTCCACGCCGGAATCGAGCCCGACGCTTCCCGTCTGGGGCGGAGCGAAGGCGGCGGTATTGAACTGGTTGTACTGGTTGCTGGTGTCGCAACCGCCACCGACATTGCCGATAATCCGGGTGCGGGCGCCGAAGTTCGGTGAGCCGGTGAGGTTCTGGCTGCCGGTGCCGTCCTGGAAGGACGTGCCGACGTCGTAACCGCCGCCGGTATTGGCGCTCCAGATGCCGGAGAGCCGCCAGTCGTTGCTCAACAACTTCACCATGGTCCCGCTGTTCTTCAGGCCGGGGATGTCCCACACGAAATTGCCCTTGAAGCGGTGCCGCGTGCCGACGGAGTTTCCGAGCAGTTCGTCCGCCTGTTTCTGGTCGGCGCGTTCGTGGAAGGTTCCATCGGCGTTATGTTCCAGCCGGGCGCCGGTGCTGCCCTTGGTCTGGAGAACGATGTTATCGTTCAGGCCGAAGGACACACCTCTGGCAAACCGGCGGGTAAGCGAAATCGCCATGATGTGCGAGGTGTACC
>JAIQFU010000391.1 GCA_020073115.1 Terriglobia bacterium | reverse complement strand
GTAGAATCCGTCTTGAATCCGGCAGTACCACCAAAATCACCAGGCTGCAAAGCGGGGACTGGCTCGAATTTCGCCGCCTTTGCGAAACTTCGTGCCTGTACCCGGTTTGCCCTTTCACGGATCCCACTACGTGGTACTTGCGCCGCCGACCGGTAGAATCCGTCTTGAATCCGGCAGTACCACCAAAGTCAACAGGCTGCAAAGCGGGGACTGGCTCGAATTTCGCCGCTTTTGCGAAACTTCGTGCCTGTACCCGGTTTGCCCTTTCACGGATCCCACTACGTGGCATTTGCGCCGCAAACCGGTAGAATCCGTCTTGAATTAGGCAGTATCACCAAAGAACTGGTCCCGCCTGCTCGTTCCCGGAATACTACGGCGTGGCGCGATCGTTATGGCGCTGCTCGGTCGCGACTTCGCCTCTCTGCCCGGTAACGCTCTGGGCAAGCTCACGCCCGGGTTCGTGCTATTCAATATCCTCATTGATGTGGCTTTACGCGGCCATCCGGCCGCTCTACGGCCCCGGCGCAAAAGCTGCAACCATCGCCGCATTCGCGCCGTGGTTCGTAGTCAGCTTGAGAAATGCCACGGGCTGCTCTTTCGGCCTTTTTCCCCGCGGACTGTCATCCTGCTGATGCTCGGAGCCCTGCCGGACCTCATTCTTCCCTATCGCCGGCGCTAACTTCCATAGAGACTAAACGCCCCGTCCCCAGCGGTGCATGACTGCGCATCATTTAAGGAACCGTCCCGGTATGCAGATCGTATGGTCTTCCAAGGCGCCCGTTGCGATCCGGCGCCGTCGTCGTGGACTCACCGATCCACAGACCTGCTTGATGCGGAAAGGAACTCAAAGATGAGCGCAAGCGTGCCCCGGCTTTTTGACCGTTCGCCGGGGGTGAATGCCAGGATCGCCGGCCTTTGCTACCTGGTCAACATCGCGACCTCATTGATCGCGTTCTCGGGCAAGGGCAGCCACTCGTGGATCGTCGTATCCGGGATCGTCGCAACGGCATCCTACATCGCCGTGACTATTCTCCTCTATTACCTGTTCAAGCCCGTTCATGCCGGATTATCTTTATTGGCGGCATTGTTCAGTCTGACGGGATGCGTCGTCGGCGTCCTTGGTCCCTTTCATGTCCTCCCCTTCCACATTCACAGCCTGGTGTTTTTCGGGTTATATTGCCTCCTCATCGGCGTGTTGATTTTCGAGTCGACCTTCCTGCCGAAATTCATGAGCGTCTTGATGGCGCTCGCCGGGCTGGGCTGGTTGAGCTTTGTGTCACGGCCCCTGGCAGCCTCTCTGTCCCCCTACCACTACGTGGCCGGCGGAATCGGAGAAGGAATTCTGACACTCTGGTTGCTATTCATGGGCGTGGATGCGGCGCGTTGGGACGAACAAGCCAAGACCGGGAGTGCGGTGGCCCGCTAATTCCGCTCGCCAATTGACGGAGTTCGTGTCCCTCGGCCGATCTCACAGGCTCGAAGGGACTCGACGTCCGGGTGGATCACTTGCTGTGCAGCCGACGATTCGGCCCGGGATCCTCACCCACGCCCCGGACAGAGTGATCATCCGGTTCGCGGATTTCCGTATAATGGATCCGGAAAATCTGTTCCTATGTTCCTCGCGGCCGGCACTCGCGTTGGGCCGTATGAGATCCTGGCGCCACTCGGCGCGGGAGGGATGGGCGAGGTCTATCGCGCCCGCGATCCGCGAATGGGGCGCGATGTCGCAATTAAGCTCTCCGGCGAACGCTTCACTAACCGGTTCCAGGGAGAGGTACGCGCCATCGCGGCCCTGAATCATTCGAACATCTGCCACGTTTACGACGTCGGCCCCAATTACCTGGTAATGGAACTCGTCGAGCTCGAAGCTGCGCACGAAAAGGGCATCGTTCATCGAGACCTGAAACCCGCCAACGTAAAGATTAGACCCGATGGCGCCGTCAAGGTGCTCGATTTCGGATTAGCGAAGATGACGCAACCGGCCGCGGCCCCCGCCGCCCCCGACGAGTCGCCGACAGTGCGGATGGGCGCGACGGTAGCTGGCGAGATAATGGGAACACCGGCGTACATGGCGCCGGAGCAGGCGCTTGGCAGGTTGGTCGACAAGCAGGCTGATATTTGGGCCTTAGGAGTGATCCTGTATGAGATGCTCAGCCGCCGCCGTCCCTTCGAAGGCGACACGGCCTCGGACGTTCTTGCAGAGGTCCTGGCCAAAGATCCGGACCTGAGCTCACTCCCACCCCCCGTACGCTACGCAGTGGAGCGGTGCTTGCGCAAGGATCCGCGTAAGCGGTGGCAGGCAGTCGCCGACATTCGGATGCTGCTGGAAGAAGCGCCGCCGGATGTACCGGTGGCCGCTTCGGCGCCGGTAGCCAGACACGCGCGCCGGCCGTGGATCGTTGCCGCGATATCGCTGCTGCTTGCCGTCATTGCATCCTTCCAGGCAGTGCGCATGACCAGGATCGTGGGCGGGGCGGGTGATTTCCCGCTCATCCGCCTGGACGCCGACCTGGGCGCGGACGCGAGAAAGGGAGCCCCCTATGCGCCCTCGACGGTTGCGATCTCGCCCGATGGAAGGCGGATCGTGTATCCCGTGCGCGCTCCCAATGGCACGCAGATGCTTGCCTTCCGCTCTCTTGACCAACCGGCTCCCACACCCATCACCGGCGCCGAAGGCGGCTGGGGCGCATTCTTTTCGCCCGACAGCCAGTGGATCGGTTTCTTCTCGGACGGCAAGTTGAAAAAGATCGCCTTGGCCGGGGGAACTGCCGTCGTACTTGCAGACGCATCGAACCCGCGTGGCGGAACTTGGTGTGATGACGGCGCCATTGTCGCCGCACTCACGAACACCGCCGGACTTGTTCGCCTGCCGGCCTCCGGCGGATCCGCCCCGCAACAATTGACCCGACTTGGACCGGGAGAAGTGACGCACCGCTGGCCGCACGCTCTACCCGGCAATAAAGTAGTACTGTTCACGGCCAGCAAGAACATAAGCGATTACGAGAGCGCGACCCTGGAAGCGGTCGACTTGCAGACCTCGAAACGAAAAACCATCCACATCGCGAGCAGCTCCGCCTCCGGCGCGGGTCAGTACGACCTTTCGAATACCGGCGCCCTGGTCTACCGAAGCGGCATGGCTGAGCCGGAATCGTGGCTGATCGGCGGACTGGATTGCAGGGGCGCCAGAAAAAACTATCCCCAGATGTCGCGTCCGGCATCGTACTTCACGCCGCGGTTTTCACCCGATAATCTCAGGCTCGCCTTAGGAATGGAGGACAAGGGGTTGGATATTTTCGTCTACGATCTGAAGCGCGATACGCTCTCGCGTCTGACGTTCTTGCGCCGTAACGCGATGAGATCCCGTGTGGTCGCCGGACGGCCGCCATATCGCTTTTCAGGCCGTCAGCGGAGAAACCCAGGGACTATTCTGGATTCGAAGCGACGGTGCGGGTGGACCGCAGACGCTTCTCGAGGGCAAACCTGTTGTGGAGCCGCACGCAATGAGTCCGGACGGCAAACGTTTGGTGTACCAGCAAAGGACAAAAACCTACTTCGAGATCTGGACGCTCCCACTGGACCAGACCGATCCGGACCATCCCAAGCCCGGGGCGCCGGAGCGCTTCGCAGCCGCGGAAGCGAACCTGATACACCCGGCGGTCTCGCCGGATGGGCGCTGGATCGCCTATGCCTCGGATGAGTCCGGCCCCTATCAGGTCTATGTTCGGCCTTTTCAGAAGAACAACGCCGGGGGCAAGTGGCAGGTCTCCTCGTCGGGTGGCAAGATGCCCGTGTGGTCGCACGATCGGAAAAGCCTTTTCTTCGCGAGCCTGGACAGCCGGATCATGGTCGCCCGCTATGCCGCCGTGGGGAACACGTTCCAGAATGGCAGTCCCGACATTTGCTGCGAGCAGGAGCTGGCCGCATCCGCCGACTATCGAAATTTCGACTTACGTCCGGATGGAAGCGGCTTCGTCGCGTTGTTGCCGATTCAGGATGACGGGAAAGGTTCGCTACACGCCACATTTCTGCTGAATTTCGCGGATGAGTTGCGGCGAAAGGTGCGCTGAGCGTGCGTCGAGCAGGGCGAGGACTTCCTGTTCGGCGGCGCGCCGGCGCGCGATATCACGGATGTCGTGATCGGCGAGCTCTTTAACCTCGAGGATGCGAACCCTGGCCTCAGCCGCTGTTTCCGTCTTCCACTTGCGTAATCGAGCCTCCAATTTCTCCGCCAAGGCGTCCACCCTGACCTCCTGCTCTCGCTCCTGGGTGAACGCCATCGGCGCTTCAGAGATCCATGGACTCAACTTTGGGTACAGGGAGACGCCCCACTCATAAAGCGCGGCAACATCAAAGCCCGTGCAAGTATCCTCGCGCGCTATTTTTAGGATTAGGATAGCCCCATATCTGATTTCGAAGGAGGTCGCTGATGTCACTGAGTAAGAGAGCGATCGCGGAGTTTATCGGAACGTTTTGGCTCGTGTTCGGGGGTTGTGGCAGTGCGGTGCTCGCTGCCGCATTCCCAAGTCTCGGTATCGGCTTCCTGGGCGTGGCTCTGGCGTTCGGCTTGACCCTTCTAACCGGCATATGTGGTCGCGCAAGTGGCGGGCGGAATTGTCGCCGCGGGCGTCCTGTATGTCATTGCGAGCGGCAAGACGGGATTCGATCTGGCCGCCGGATTCGCTTCCAACGGGTACGCCGCGCATTCCCCGGGCGGGTACTCGCTCGTGGCATGCCTGGTTGCCGAGGTGGTGCTGACGTTCATGTTCCTCGTGATCATCCTGGGCGCCACGGATCGACGTGCGCCACAGGGTTTCGCGCCGATCGCAATCGGTCTGGGTTTGACGCTGATTCACCTGATCGGCATCCCGATCACGAACACATCGGTCAATCCGGCGCGCAGCACGGGACAGGCCTTGTTTGTCGGCGGCTGGGCATTGCAGCAGCTCTGGCTGTTCTGGCTGGCGCCGATTGTAGGCGGCGCACTTGCGGGAGTCGTTTACCCTGCCATCTTTGGGGAACCGAAGCCCGAGGAGAAGGCCGCCGCGGCGCGCTGAAACACAGCCGCCTCGTGTAGCCCCAGGTCGGCCATGCCGCAAGGCGGGCTCTTCTGTAGCGCAGGCTGTTCTGTAGCCGTCGGGTCATCGCATGCGTAGGCCGCCCGGCAAAGGATTGTCCCGGCAAGACGAACTGCCCGGCCATCGCGTTGATCCCCGCGATGGCCACGCTCTTGCCGGCCCGCGACCTTTTTGGAACGGCCCCCTGAGGCGTTCGGGGCATCTCGGAGAATAGACCTCGGAGAATAGACCGGTTGCACAAACCGCTTCAAGCCCTGTAAAATGGGCGCCGCCCGCGACGCCGCTCGTCACGAATCCAGTAGAGGAGAAACTTTATGAAGTACATGATCACTTGGAACGAACGCCCGCAAGGTTCGTCGATTGAGTACGAAAAGACACAGAAGCGAATCCTGGAGGTCTTCAGCCCCTGGAAGGCGCCCGCCAATTTCAAGATCGAGTCCTTCGTCATCCGCGTCGGTGATTGGGGCGGCTATATGTTGATGGACTGTGACGACCCGCTCGAAGTACATAAGTTCTGTTCGATGTTGCCCGCCTTCACGTTCGAAGCTCGCCCCGTCATTCCCGTCGCCGATGCGATTCGTGTGGAGCTGGAAGCGATGGCCTACCGCGATGGGCTGAAAGGCAAGTAAAGCCAGCTCGGGCGCCGACCCCGTCTCCTTAGCCACGGCGCCTCATACGAATCGACATTCACGCCGCCGTGAACGACTGCGGCTCAGGCATCGGGCGCCGCCTGTCCGGACTGGCCGAATTTGCGCGAAGACGCCATGGCGTACCTTGGAAGTGTGCCTGTCGAAAAATTCCTCCGGGGTATCTCCCGATTTCAAAAGGACGTTTATCCGAAGCACCAGGACCTCTTTGAAAAGCTGGCCATGGGCCAGCGGCCGGAAGCACTGTTTATCACGTGCGCCGACTCCCGAATCGACCCTTGCCTGTTCACCCAAACTAAACCGGGCGAGCTGTTCATATGCCGCGTAATCGGCAATGTCGTACCGCCTTACCCTGATGCGCTTGGCGGTGTTTCGGCCACGATCGAATATGCCGTGGGCGTGTTGCGAGTGCCGGAGGTGATTGTCTGCGGCCACACCGATTGCGGCGTTATGCGAGGCGCGCTCCATCCTGAGGCGCTGAAAGATTATCCCAACGTGACGGCCTGGTTGCGCTACGCGCAAGTGGAACACCACGAAGCGGAACCGAGTTCAGAATTGCTTCTCGCGCTCACCGAAGATAATGTCGTCGCACAAATGAAGAACTTGCGCTCCCATCCCACGGTTGCGGCTCAACTGGAAAAAGGTGATCTTGCCTTGCATGGCTGGGTGTACCACATCGGTGACGGCACAGTGGCGGTTTATAACGAAGAGAGCCAGAAGTTCGCAATAACAGGCGCCATGTAACCGTAGCGTCGCAGCCGTGCGCCCGCGGAGAGCGGCCCCACTCCGGATCGGCGGCAAACCCGCCAGGCTGAATCGGAAACCGCTCAGGGCTGCCGGCGATTTGGAACCGTGCCGCGCACCGCCCATACGCGGGCGGGGAGGACGAAGCGCGTGTTCTCCGCCGGCAAAGAAAGGCGGCGCTTGACTTCGTTGCGCAAGGCCTGCAATCTGTCCCGATCGAGGCGCGCCACATAGGCGCCGGCCGGACCCTGTCGAAGGAGGAACGGATCCCAGTAGTCGGCGAACGACCCGAAACTCATGCTGATATCGATTGACTGTTCGCTGACATATTCCAGGCCGCCTTGCCTCCACAGAGCCGGCAGTTCGCCGGAACGGCAAAGCGGCATGTGCTTCTCGTCGAGCATCCGCATCCCAGCCCCGTAATCCCAAACGGCCGCCGAGATTCTGCCCCCGGGCTTAACTATGCGGCGAAGTTCCAACAATGCTTTCTTCGGGTCGGGAATGAAATTGAACACTAACAACGCGAGGGCGGCATCGCAGCTCGCATCGGGAAAATGCAACTGTCGCGCATCACCCACCTCAAAGCCGACTCGCTCGGGAAAAGCATTCTTGCTCACCGCATAGGCTACATATTCCTGGGACGGATCGATGCCCAGGACGCGGGCATGAGTTTTTCGTGCGGCGATCTCATGCGCCAGCGACCCTGTCCCCGACCCGACGTCCAGCATTCGGCCGCGGTCCGGCACATCTGTAAAGGCCACGAACCGGGGCGCTACGAGGCGGCTCCAGCGGCCCATGAACCGCTCGTATGCTGCGGCATCTCCGAACATGTGCGGCTGCCCCTTCTGGGCTTGCAGGGCCGCAGTCAGAGGCGTCAAAAACAGTGCCCTCCGCGACAGCATCCCTCGATTCTAACGTAAGCGTTCGACTCGGCCGGCCGAGTCAGGGCTGACCGGCTCCCCTCCCGCCGCCCGTCCCGGGTATGTGCCGGTTCGCGTAGGTGGAGTACCGCCGGTGGTCGTTGTTTGCCACCGGTTGTTTTTGCCTGCCTCTCCTCTTCCTTCCGCTTTGGTAGGCCGCAAGCTGAAGAAACCTTTTTCGGTGACGCCCCTTTTCGTTTTTTTTCTTCCCTCCTCTCAATCACTTGCGTCCCCGCGGTCCCGGTTCCCGCCTGCTCGCCCGCTACCCTGTGCTGCTATGGCTACTCTCCGCCAGATCGAGGCCAACCGCCTCAACGCCCAGAAGTCCACTGGACCGCGTACCGAAGCCGGCAAGGAAGTCTCCCGCTTCAACGCCCTCAAGCACGGTGTCGACGCCCATTCCACCGTCATCCCCGGCGAGGACCCCGCCGGACTCGAAGCCCTTGCCACCGAGTACCACCAGCAGTTCCAGCCGCGGTCCCCCGTCGAGCGCTATCTCGTCAACACGCTCGTCAACTGCGACTGGCTGCGCCGCCGCCTGCTCCGCATCCAGGCGGAGCTCTTCCGCGCCATGACGGGACAATCCGACGAGGCCGACCCCCTCTGCGGCTTGTTCCAGACCGGCGGGTTCGGCCCTGACGGCCTCCAGCGCCTCCTCAATCAGCTCTCCGCCACCGACCGCGCCTACTTCCGCGCCCTCGCCGAACTTCGCCGCATCCAGCCGCCCGTGGGGACGCTCCCCGATCTCCCCTGCCGGCAAGACGAATCCGCGCCCGCATCCCCCGGCCCCATGCCCCCCACTCCCGAAATTGGCTTCGTTCCTCCGGTTCTGCCCGGCCAGGCAGCGCAATCCCGATTCTCGGCCCCCGGTCCCCATCCCCCGGCCCCAGGCGCCCTTCCTGCTACCTTAGAACTTGACCCAGATCTCCTTCGAAGTGGTCGCTGAGTGCCGCGAAACCCGCGCCCGCGCCGGCCTTCTCCACACGCCCCACGGAACCATCGAAACCCCCGTGTTTATGCCCGTCGGCACCCAGGCCACCGTCAAGGGCCTCACCTCGCGCGACCTCGCCGAAGACCTCGGCGTCCCCATCATCCTCGCCAACACCTACCACCTCTATGTCCGCCCCGGCCCCGGCCTCATCCGCCAGATGGGCGGCCTGCATCGCTTCATGGACTGGCCCAACGCCATCCTCACCGATTCCGGCGGCTACCAGGTCTTCAGCCTCAGCGGCCTGCGCAAGATTACCGATGAGGGCGTCGTGTTCCAGTCCCACCTCAATGGCGACCTCCACGCGTTCACCCCCGAATCCACCGTCGATGCCCAACTCGCGTTCGGCAGCGATATCCTCATGGCCCTCGACGAGTGCCCCGCGTACCCGGTCAGCCATGAGTACGCCCGCGAAAGCATGCGCCGCACCCTCCGCTGGGCGCGCCTGGCGGCCGCACACCACCGCCGCCGCTTGCCGGAGATCCCCACCCGCCATGCCCTGTTCCCCATCGTGCAGGGCTCCATGTTCCCCGATCTGCGCCGCGAATGCGCCGCCGCGCTGCTCGATCTCGATGCCGACGGCTATGCCATCGGCGGCCTCTCCGTCGGCGAGCCGCGTGCGTTGAGCATGGAAATGGTCGAGGCCTGCGGGGAGATACTGCCGCGCTCGCGCCCCCGGTACGCCATGGGCGTGGGCATGCCCGCGGAGTTGCCCGAGTATGTCGCCCGCGGCGTGGACATGATGGATTGCGTGCTCCCCTCGCGCAACGCCCGGAACGGATGTTTGTTCACCTCCGAGGGCCGCGTCATCATCAAGCACGCCCGCTACAAAGATGACCCTCGCCCCCTGGACGCGAAATGCCAGTGCTATACTTGTCGTAGGCACTCCCGAGCGTACCTCCGCCATTTGTTCCTCGCCAGGGAAATCCTGTACGCCGTGCTTGCTACCCGGCACAACATCCAGCGATACCTTGACATCATGCGCGAGATCAGGCACGCTATAATATCGGATAGATATCTTGAATACTTGAGGACTGTGCGCTCGGTGTGCAGCGATGCAATACCGGGTAATCCCCTCTCTTGACGTAACGTGGTCCTGAACTTCTTTCTTCAAACATCGGCGCCGTCCGGCAGTTCCTTGCTGGGATTCCTTCCCATCCTTCTGATCTTCGCGATCTTCTATTTCCTGCTGTTTCTCCCCATGCAACGCCAGCGCAAGCAGCAGCAGCGGATGCTCACGGAGCTGCAGAATGGCAATGACGTGGTGACCAGCGGCGGAATTGTGGGGACCATCATCGCCATGGACGGCGATAAGCTGATCCTGCGCGTGAAACCTGATAACGTCAAGATCCAGGTGACGCGGAGCTCGGTTTCGAGCTTGCTCTCAACGGAAGGCAAGAAGTAGTACGATTATCCTTTTAACAGGCTTTAAACTCCCATGAAGAAGAATCTGACGGCGCGAACGGTTTTCATCGTTCTGGTACTGCTGATATGCGTGTTCGGGGTCATCGGCTTCCCCGGTTCGGTGGCCGCTCTGAAGCGGAACGTCGCGGAGAACATCCGGTTGGGTCTCGACCTCCGGGGCGGCAGCTACCTCGTCGCCGAAGTGCAGGTGCAGGACGCGCTGCGCGCCGAAGCCCTCCAGGTGATCGAACGCCTCAAAGAGGATTTCCGTAAGCAGAACATTACCTACGCGGAGATGACGGCCAGCAACCCGCAGGCCGTCGAGCAGGCCAATGCCATCCAGGTCGATGTCAAGGGCGTTCCCGCCGGCCAGTCCAACGCCGTGCGCACCATCATCAGTGATAAGTACGCCGACTGGATGGTCACCGCCACCAGTTCCAACGACTACTATCTCCGCATGAAGCCGTCGGTGGCCCAGGACCTGAAGAAGAATACCGTGGAGCGGTCCATCCAGACCATCTCCAACCGCATCAACGCTCTCGGCGTCTCCGAGCCTACCGTGCAGGCGTACGGCAGTTCCAGCGAGAAATACCAGATCCTGATTCAGTTGCCCGGCGTGGACGATCCCCAGCACGTCAAGGACATGATCGGTACCACCGCCCGCCTGGAGATCACGGATGTGAAGGACGGCCCGTTCGCCAGCCGCGAGGCGGCTCTCGCGCAGCATGGCGGGGTCCTCCCCATCAACACCAAGCTGGTTAAGGACCGGCCGCGCGCCAACAGCCAGGGTGAGGAGTGGTACCTGGTTTCCAGCATCCCCGTCCTCAGCGGGCAGCAGATGCGCAACGCGCGTCCCCAGCAGGGCGATCTCCGTAAGTGGGAAACCGCCTTCACCCTTTCCCCCGATGGCGGGAAGCGCTTCGCCACGTTCACCGAAGCCAATATCGGCAACCGTCTCGCGGTCGTGCTCGATAACCAGATCGTCAGCGTCGCCACGATTCAGGCGCGGATCGAGGACTCGGGCGTGATCACCGGGTTGAGCAGCCAGCAGGAAGCCACCGACCTCTCCAACTTCCTGAAATCCGGTTCGCTCCCCGCCGGCGTCAAGTACCTCGAAGAGCACTCGATCGGGCCTTCCCTCGGCGCCGATTCCATTCACGCCGGCATCGTCGCCGGCATCGCCGGGCTGCTGGCCGTGATCGTCGTCATGCTGCTCTACTATAAGCGCGCCGGCGTCAACGCCGTCCTGGCCCTGATCCTCAACACCGTGGTCCTCATGGCCGCCCTGTCGTACTTCGGCGCCGTGCTGACCCTGCCCGGGATCGCCGGCGTCATCCTCACCATCGGCATGGCGGTGGATTCCAACGTCCTGATCTTCGAGCGCATCCGCGAGGAGTTGCGCGCCGGCAAGGCCGTCGTCGCCGCCGTCGATGCGGGATTTTCCAAGGCGTGGTGGACCATCGTGGACACTCACGTCACAACGGTGGTATCGTGCGCCTTCCTCTTTCTTTTCGGGGAAGGTCCGGTGCGCGGGTTTGCCGTCACCCTGGTGATCGGTCTGGTCGCCAACCTCTTCACCGCGGTGTTCGTCTCCCGGACGATTTTCGAATACGAGCTGGGCGGCCGCCGCCAGATGAGCGAGCTGAGTATCTAGTAGGGCGGGTCCCCGACCTGCCAGCGGTTTTTGCGTCAGGCGCAGTATACGTGAATTTCCCGGTCCGCGCCGGACGCTTGGGAACAAATTTTCGAGAGCTGGTGTCCAAACTTTATGTAAGGACCCGGCGCGGCTAGGTTTCGATGGAATTATTCAAGAACACCAATTTCGACTTCCTGGGTAAGAAGTGGCGCTTTATCGGCCTCTCCCTTGTCCTCACCGTCGCCGGTTTGGCGAGCATCGCCCTCAAGGGCGGCCTGAGGTACGGGATCGACTTCCGCGGGGGCGCCCTGATGACCGTGCAGTTCGCCTATAACCCGCCTTTGGACAAGATCCGTACTGCCATGTCCAAGGCCGTCAAGGGCGAAGTCAGCGTCGAGAACTTCACCGACTCCAAAGCCCGTAATCAAGTCCAGATCGGCACGGAATTGCAGTCGGAAGGCGTTCTGAACCAGAACCGCACCGCCATGGAACAGGTGCTGCGTAACACGTTCGGCCAGTCCGGCAGCGACAAGATCGACTTCAACAACACCGGCAAGGATCTCCTCGCCTCCCAGTTGCGCGACCCCCTGGCACGCAACAACGTCCCCATCAGCGATCAGGAGCTGCAGCGCATCGTCAACGCCGCCAAGGACTAC
>JAIQFU010000390.1 GCA_020073115.1 Terriglobia bacterium | reverse complement strand
GACAGATGCGCTGCCATTCGGCGCGGGTCATGTGAATCGGGCCACAGCAGGCGTGGCAGCCAGACGCACAGCGAACAGCAGGGAGAGAGCGGCGTCGATCTTTTCGAGGACGTAGCTCATGCGGGCTGCACATGGCCGCGCTGGATCATTAAATCTAGATAGGCCGCTTCGGACAGCTCGCATTCAATGAACGAAAGCAGTTCCCGTTTTGAAAGGCTGAGTTCGCGGGCGATGCGAGCCAAAAGCCAGTCGTTTGCGCTTCTCTGTCCGTGGCTGATCCGCGTGGCCACGGCGGGATGGCGGCCTTGTGGCGCAACCCAGAGGATGATGTGGTGCCTGTCGCGCCGTGCGAAACCCTTGCGCGTGAGAGCGCGGAGGATCCTGTTAACGGGGATTTCGCTCATGGATCTGGGGAAACGGACTGCACCAGAGCGCAGAGCTTCGCTTTCAGCGCGCGCGCGTCTCCGGTGAGCTCATCCTCGGAAACTTCATGCACCCAGTTCCAGGCATCCTCGAAGGCTTCAGCAAAAGCGGCGATTGCGTCGTCTCTGCCGTGGGCATAGACGTCGATATTCAACGGCGGGTAGGCAACGATGAAGCGGCCGTTCTCCTCACGCGTGTCGAGGTCGATGGGCCGGTGGAGGTGAAAGAACCGGCGGCGTCATCGCTGGCGTGCTTGGACCAGACCTCGGCGGGGTAGATGATCTTACGAGGCATCCCTGTCCTCCTCTCCGCGGTGGCGGATCAGATCTACGATTGCGTCGACGGTGCCGATCACGAGCATGAGCGCCGAGAGCGCGCCGAAGCACAAACCGGCCATGAGCAGAAAATCCGTGAAGGTGTTCCTCGGCCTCTCCATTCCATCCCTTTCCGGCCGCAATGAGAGTGCGGCCTTACCAACAGCAATTCGGTTCGGGGGTTATTTTTCGAGTGGCAGGTGTGGCAGAAATGGATTAGCCGACGCCTCCCACCCTTGTTCGGCTCCAGCTGCACTCTCCGGCCTCATCCAAAGTTCGTCGGGTGCAGGGGAGAACGTAAAAGGGGGAGGCCTCCCAATTGCCGTCGCAGAATGCGATTACAATGTAGGGTCATGCCGCTCTACCGGATCTATCGGATGAAGGATTCGCCACGGCAGCAGTTCCGCTGGGCGCCCCACGTTTCGGGTTGCGCCTCCGTGAAACCGAAAGACTACGAGCAGCGCGGGGAGATCGAGGCGCAGAACGAATACGATGCCTGGCAGAAGATGAAGGAGACCAGCGAGCCGCTCCTCGTGGGCGACCTGTTGGAAGCCGGAGACGGCCAACTGCGCCTCTGTAAATACGTCGGCTTCGAGCCCGCTCAGTGGGTTTTGCCCGAGCCGAAGCAGCATAGCGAGCCGGAGCCTGCCAGCCCGGTCCCGGTTTCTTAGGAGCCCCTCAATGTCCGACTACCGTCTGGGCGATGATATCGATGATTTTTGCGTGCGCTGTAAACGCGTTATGAACCATTCGGTTGTTTCCGTGGTGAACAGCGAACCGGCCAAGGTACGCTGCCGCACGTGCCACAGCGATCACGATTACCGCCATGAGCAGGCGCCGCCGCCCAAGGTGGACCTGCGCAAGCAGGCGCTGTTCGGCGAGGTGCTCAAGAAAGTCGATCCCGACAGCGCCGCCGTGGAGGCGGCCGCGGGCGCGGAGACCGCTCCCAAGGCCAAGCCGAAGGCGAAGAGCAAAAAGTAAATCCCCCCTGGCGCGCTTTCGTGTTCTGGTACTGGTTTTTCGCCGGCCCAGCGCTGGCTCTCGCGGTCCTCTCCCTCCGTGGCGAACGCCGGCGCGCCGCATACATTCTCCGGACGCTCTCCGAACCGGCCAAAGACCTTCCCCCCGCCAGCGTGATTGTTCCCCTCAAGGGCCCGGAGGAGGGCCTGCGCGAGAACCTGGAAGCGCTGGCCTCGCTGGACTACCCCGATTACGAACTGGTGGTGGCCGCCCGCAGCGCGGCCGACATCCCACCCGGCGTGCTGCCGCGCCGCCTTAAAGTGACGCTGGCCCACGGCGCCGATGCGAACACTGCGGAGAAGATCCAGAACCTGGCGGCGGCGGTGCGCGCCACCCGCAGGCGAAGCCGGATCCTGGCTTTCGCCGACTCCGATGTCCGCGTGACGCGCCGCTGGCTGCGCGCGCTGGCCGCGCCACTCGCCGAGCCGGGCGTTGGCGCCGTCACCGGCTATCGCTGGTTTCTGCCCGCGCCGCCCACTTTCTGAAGTCTGCTGCGAAGCGTCTGGGACGCCGCGGTTTGGGGGATGATGGGTCCTTCAGGCAGTCCTTTCGCGTGGGGCGGTTCCATGGCGATTCGCAAGGAGACGTTCTTCGAAGCCCGCGTCTTCGAGTACTGGAAAGACGCGGTCAGCGACGATTACACGCTAACCGCCGCCGTGCGTGCGGCCGGCCTTCGCGTGGCCTTCGCGCCCGGGGCCCTGGCGCCTTCTTTGGAGCGAACGGGCATGCGCCGCTTCTTCTCCTGGGGGCGGCGGCAGATGATGATCACGCGCGCCTACGACCGGCGGCTCTGGCTCTCGGGCCTGCTGGCGCATTTTTTTTACTGCGGCGGGATGGCGGCGTCGGCGGCCGCCTCCGTGGCGGGAAACCGCCTGGCCCTGTGCGCGCTCGCCGCCCAGCTTGCGCCGGGAATATGGAAAGGGCTGAACCGCGCCAGGCTGGCCCGCGCCGCCCTGCCGGAGCACGAAGCCTGGTTCCGGCGTTATGCCTGGGCGCACGCCGTGTTCGTTCCGCTGGCCACCTGGGCGTGGCTGGGGACGCTGATCTGCTCAGCGTTCGGCCGCACCATCGATTGGCGTGGATACTGCTATCGCCTCCCGGGGTGACGGCGTGGCGTGGGCATTCAGCCGCGCCGGCGCGGGTGCCCACGCCGCGCCCCAGCCGCGCTATACAATCGCCACAGGTACATGCCGATCCTATTTGCCATCGTGGATCCGAAGGATCCCTTCACGCCCGGCGAACTGGCTGGCGAAGACCAGCCCGGTCCGATCCTTTCCATAGCCGGCTCGCGCCCCTTCGACGGCGTCTTCCTTTTCTATACGCCGCAGATGGCGTCCCACGCGCAGGCCACCTCCGCCGAAGTGCGCCGCCGGCATCCTTCCTGCCGGGTCGCTCTGCGCCAACTTCCCGTTTCGGACCCGAAGGATTATTCGGGGCTGATGGGAAGCCTCGCCCGTGAGGTCCGCCAAATCCGGCCGGAGATCGGCGGCCAGGAGGCGTTCGTCTGCGTTTCGAGCGGTACCGCCGAAATGCGTGCGGCATGGTTTCTTCTGACCGCCGCGGGCGTCCTCCCCGCCACCCTGCTGCAGATCGGTTCCCCCGCCGCGCCCCTGTTCGGAGCCGCCAACGTGCGGCAGGTGCGGCTGGATTCCGCGGAATGGAGCGGTCTCCGCGATCTGGTGATGCCGCGGGAGTACTTCGCGCCGCGGGCGCCGCGCCCTCGCGCGCTCTCGAGCGATGCGGCGGTCAGTGTTCGGCGGGGCGGGGAAGAGGAGCAAACGCTGTATTCCAACGCGTTGCTCTCCGCCGCGCCGGAGCCGGAGGCGCCCTATCCGGAACTGGACGCGGCCCTTCTGGAACTCGGCATCTTTGTCGGCTCCGCCGTTTTGCGGGACGCGGCCGAGCGGGCCGCCATCGCCGCCGGATGCGATCTCCCGGTGCTCCTTCTGGGCGAGACCGGCTCCGGCAAGGAGATGTTCGCCCGGCTCATCCATCGTCTCGGTCCCCGCCGCCACGGGGAAATGGTTGCCGTCAACTGCGCCGCCATTCCGAAAGACCTGGTGGAGAGCCACCTCTTCGGCCACGTGAAGGGCGCATTCACCGGCGCCCTGGCCGACGCTCCGGGCAAGTTTCAGCGAGCTCACGGCGGCGCCCTTTTTCTGGACGAAATCGGCGAACTGCCCCTCGAAGCCCAGGCCAAGCTCCTGCGGGTCCTGCAGGATCACCGGGTGGAGCGGGTGGGATCGCATCGCGCCGAAACCGTGGATGTCCGGATCGTGGCCGCTACCAACCGGGACCTCGCCCTGGAGATCGCGGCCGGCCGCTTCCGCGAAGATCTCTACTACCGGCTCGAAGTGGTGCAGATCCGGTTGCCGCCGCTGCGCGAACGGCGGCAGGAGATCCCCCACCTGGCGCTCGCGCTGCTGCAGAAGATCAACCAGCGCCGGCGGCAGCCGCGCCGGCTCTCGAAGGAAGCCTTGCTGCGCCTGGAGCGCCACGGTTGGCCGGGCAATGTCAGGGAACTCTCCAACGTGCTGGAGCGCTCCGTGCTTTACGCCCGCACGGACGTCCTGGCTGCCTCCGACCTGATCATCGCCGAGAAGCCGGCCTCCGCCGATCCGCTCTCGCAACTCCCCGAACCCGCGGATGGGTTCTCGGTCGAGGGCTTCCTGGCGCAGGCCCGCAAGCAACTCTTCCTCAGGGCGCTGGCCAAGGCCAACGGCAACCAGAGCGAGGCCGCGGACCTGCTCGGTGTCACCAAACAGGCCGTCAGCAAGTTTGTCAAAGGCCAGGACAACGCGGGTTGACCGCCGCGTCCACCGCGGTTGACGTTCGGGTCCCGCGGGCGCCCGTAAGCCGTTCTTTTCCGGAACCCGCCGTTTGGCCGGCGGCTTGCCTTCATACCGGGCATGACCGCGCTACTGGAAGAACTCTCGACAATCGCTCTCGGCGAGCCCCGCCACTTTCGCAACCTGACGTTGTTCCCGCTGTTGCGCCCGGAGCCGGCGCAGGCCGCGCCGGATTACCTGCTGGCCGATGAAGCCATCGCCCGCGGGCTGGCCCGCGTGACTGAATTGGGCGGTGGCGGCTCGGTTCCCGAACTGCGCTTTGAAAACGATTCGGACTTTCCCGTCCTGCTGGTGGACGGCGAAGAGCTGGTGGGAGCGAAGCAGAACCGCGTCCTGAACCTGACGGTCCTGGCCCCGGCGAAGGCGGCGCTCGTGATCCCGGTATCGTGCGTGGAAGCCGGCCGCTGGCGCCCGGAAACAGCGGCGTTCCGGCTGGCGACGCACCTCATGTACTCCCAAGCCCGGGCCGCGCGCGTGCGCGACGTGACGGCGTCCATGCGGGCCGGCGGCGGGCGGCGCTCCGATCAATCCGCCGTGTGGGAAGATATCGCCGCCAAGGCCGAACGCCTGGATGCGCCGTCGCCCACCGCCGCCATG
>JAIQFU010000389.1 GCA_020073115.1 Terriglobia bacterium | reverse complement strand
GCCGCGACAAAATGCGCGCCCGCGCCATGGAGTTACTGAAACTCGTCGGCCTGGAGGGGTTCCTCCACGCCAACATCCACGAGCTCTCCGGCGGCATGAAGCAGCGCGTGGAGCTGGCGCGCGCCATGGCCCCGAATCCCCGCGTGCTCCTGATGGACGGGGATTTCCGCAAATCCGCGATCCACGTTCAACTGGGGCTGCCGGAAACGCCCGGGCTGGCGGACGTTCTTCGGGGCGCCTGCGCTCCGGAAGAGGCGGTGGTGAACGCCCGCGAGCTTTCCAACCTTTACGTGATGTCCGCGGGCGTGGCGCCCGCGAACCCCGTCGAACTCCTCGACAACTCGGCCTGGCCGGCCCTGTGTTCCAGGCTGCGCGGTCTTTTCGGGTACGTCATCATCGATTCTCCGCCGGTTGCGGCCGTGGCGGATTTCGACCTGATTCAGGCGCCGTGCGACGGGTCGATTCTGGTGGTGCGGCCGGACCATACCAATCGCGTGCTCTTGCGCAAGTCGCTGGAGATCGTGCCCAAGGCGAAACTGCTGGGGGTGCTTCTGAATTGCGTGCCGGAGTGGTTCCTGTCGAAGAACTCTGAGGCGACTTATTACTACCACTATGCCAACAGGGACGGCGCTACAAGATAGACGCGCAAATGCGCCGCCGATCCCTCAGCCCGCGTGGCGGGGCCTGCCGCGGCCCCGGCGGCTGCGAGCCGGCGGCTGCGCCGGGTACGTCCTCCTCCTGACGCTGCTGTTCATTCAGCCTCTCACCAGGCTGGCAGTGTACGCGGCCCACAGCGAGTTGCATTCGTACATCCTGTTGACGCCGTTCATCACGGGCTACCTGCTCTATATCCAGCGGAAACGTCTCCCGGCGCCCGATCGCCGCTCGATCGGCGGCGCGGCGATATTGGGCGGACTCGGGTTTGCAGCTCTCGCCGCGCGATGCGAGTGGCGCGGGGTCCTGAGTTCGAATGACGGCTTATCCCTGATGGCCCTTGCGTTCGTCAGTTTCGTGGTGGCCGGAGGCTTTCTGTTTCTGGGCCGGAAATGGATGGCCGCCGCGGCGTTTCCGGCCACGTTCCTTATCTTCATGGTTCCGCTGCCCGACGCCGCCGTGGATTGGCTGGAAAAGGCTTCCATGCTCGCATCCGCGGACGCCGCGGCCATGTATTTCAGCATCGCGGGGACACCAGTCGCGCGTCAGGGCACCGTTTTCGAACTGCCCGGGATCGTGCTCCGCGTGGCCCAGGAGTGCAGCGGGATCCGCTCCAGCGTGGCGCTGTTCATCGCCGGTCTGCTCGCCTCTCATCTCTTTCTGCGGACACGGTGGCGAAGGGTCCTGCTGGTGCTTTTCGTGATTCCGCTCGGGATCTTGCGGAATGGTTTCCGGATCCTGGTGATCGGACTGCTTTGCGTACATGTGGGACCCCACATGATCGACAGCAGCATTCACCACCGGGGAGGGCCCATCTTTTTCGCGCTATC
Source organism: Terriglobia bacterium (assembly GCA_020073115.1). Taxonomy (GTDB): domain Bacteria; phylum Acidobacteriota; class Terriglobia; order Bryobacterales; family Bryobacteraceae; genus BOG-224. Next base: position 3,725 of record JAIQFU010000389.1, on the reverse strand, counting down.
TCTGATTCCGCTATACCTACTGTTATGGTGGCTGCGGAGTCAGGAGCAGCGAGTCAAACGGGGAGGCTGAGGCCGCGTGACGCTCTTCTCCTCCTTGCCGTTTGCGGCCGCCATTTTCGCCCTGCTTCTGGCCTGCGCCAGCCTGCTGGCGAAGAAGCGATCCTTCGCCATGTGGTCCTTCTTCGCCGGGATGGTGGTTCTCGCGGGCGACAGCCTGATAGCGGGACTGAGCCTACGCGCTCCCGATTCGCCGCAACTGGTTCGCTGGCTGACGCTGGGATTGATCGTCAAGTCTTTTGTTCCCGCGACGTGGCTCGGCTTCAGCCTGGCTTACTCGCGAGGAAATTACCGCGAGCAGCTGGTGCGCTGGAAACTCCCGCTGGCGGTGGCCTATGCGCGCACGAAGTTCGCCGAGATCGATGTGTACCCTTCCCGCGCCGTCCTGCGATCTTCGCTGACGATTCTTGTCGCGGGCGGCTACCTTTTCATCGTCGGGATCCTGGCGAACCTGGTCCGGCGCTTCGGCGGAGTGGAGAATTTTGCGGTCACGACGTTTATCGTGCTCTTGGGAATGGCCGGGTTGGGTGCGCTGCTCCTCTCCGACCGCCTCCGGCAGCGCATCCACTGTTTCGTCAGCCTCCATTTCGCCAGGGCGCAGCACGATTCGGTTCGGATCTGGGCCGAGTTTTCGCGCCGGCTCGCCAACGTCAAGGACCAGGCAGGCCTTTGCGCGGCATCCGCGAGGTTGATCTCCGAAACCTTCGAGGTGTTGTCGGTGACCATCTGGCTGGTGGATGAGCAGAGCGGGCAACTCACGGCCGGCGCTTCGACCACTCCGGAACCAGGGGCCCCCGCGGCGGCGCCGGGGCTGATTGCGGCCGGACTGCGGGCGAAGGCGTCGCCGTTCGACCTGGAGGGAGGAAGCGGGCCCTGGCTGGACGAATTGCGGCGGCTGAATCCCACGAAGTTCCCGAACGGCGGCCGCCGTTGGTGTGTTCCGTTGCGCGCGGGGGAACGAAGCCTCGGCGTGGTGGTTTTGGCCGACCGCATCAATGGCGCGGGCTACACGGCCGAGCAGTTGCAGTTGCTCGAATGCATCGCGGACCAGGTGACCTCAACGCTGTTGAACCTGCGCCTAGCGGACGAGGTGGCGCGCTCCCGGGAACTGGAGGCGTTTCGGACGATGTCGGCGTTCTTCGTGCACGACTTGAAGAATGCCGCCTCGTCGCTCAACCTGATGCTGAAGAACCTGCCGGTGCATTTCGACAATCCGGCCTTTCGCGAAGACGCCTTGCGCGGTATCGGCAACTCCGTCAGGCGGATCGACGACATGATCGGGCGGCTGACCGCGCTACGGCAGCGGCCCGGCTTGAATCTCGTGGAAACCGATTTGAACCAGCTCGTGAGTGAAGCCCTCGGCGAGCTGGGCGCAATGCCTCAAGTGGAGCTGACGGAAGATCTACAGCCCGTGCCGAAGGTGCTGGCGGACCGCGAACAGATCGAGAGCGTGGTGACCAATCTGGTGATGAACGCGCGAGAAGCCGTCGGGCCGGGAGGACGCATTCGCGTCGGCTCCGGGCATCTCGGAGACATCGTCGTTCTCTCGGTAACGGACAACGGCTGCGGGATGAGCGCGGCGTTCCTGAGAGATTCCCTGTTCCGCCCCTTTCAGAGCACGAAAAAGAAGGGGCTCGGCGTTGGCATGTTTCAGTCCCGGATGATTGTCGAGGCGCACGGGGGCAGCATCCGGGTGGAAAGCGAGACGGGCAAAGGCAGCACGTTTCGGGTGACGCTGCCCGTTGGCCAGGGTTCGGCTCCAGGGGGCCGGCAAACACAAATAGCCACGGATAAACGGATGAACACGGTTTTTCAGCAAGCTGCCGGGGAGGCGCTTGAAGGATGACGAAAACCAGGCTGCTGATCGTCGATGACGACGAAGATATCCGCACCCAGATGAAATGGGCCCTGGCTGATGGCTACGAGGCGCTCATGGCCGAGGACCGCCCGGGCGCACTGGCCGCGTTCACCGCAGATCGTCCTGCCGTGACCCTGCTCGATCTGGGACTGCCGCCTTGTCCCAATGAACCCGATGAGGGCTTGGCGGCGCTTTCAGCGATTCTCACATCGGACCCGCTGGCCAAGGTGATCGTCGTCTCCGGGCAGGGCGAACGGCAGAACGCCATCCGAGCGGTTGGGGCCGGCGCGTACGACTTTGTCTGCAAGCCGGTGGATATGGACGAGCTCAGGCTCCTGCTCGACCGCTGTGTGTACGTCTCGGAGCTGGAGCAGGAATACCGCGCCGTGCAGTCCAACGCGCGAACCAACGTTTTCGAGGACATGCTGGGCGAGAGTCCGCAGATGCAGGCCGTCTTCGACTTCATCCGCAAGGCGGCCCCCACCAGCGCCCCGGTGCTGATTCTGGGCGAAAGCGGCGCGGGCAAGGAAATGGTGGCGCGGGCGCTCCATCGCCGGAGCGCCCAGAAGGACGGCCCGTTCGTCGCCATAAACTGCAACACCATTCCGGAGAACCTGCTCGAGAGCGAACTCTTCGGCCATGAGAAGGGCGCATTTACCGGCGCGCACATGCAGCGCAGGGGGCACGTCGAGACCGCCGCCGGGGGCACGCTCTTTCTGGACGAGATCGGCGAGCTTCCGGCGCCGGTCCAGGTGAAGCTCCTCCGGTTTCTCCAGGAGAAGTGTTTCCAGCGGGTGGGGGGCCGGCAGGAGATCGAGAGCGACGCCCGCATCGTCGCCGCCACAAACCGCGACCTGAGCGAGGCTGTAGCCAAAGGAAGATTTCGGGAGGACCTGTACTTCCGCCTCGCCGTCCTGGTGGTGGAAGCGCCGCCCCTGCGGGAGCGGGGTGGGGACATTGTGATCATGGCGAAAGCGTTTCTGCGCCACTACAGCGCCGAGCACGCCAAAACCGGCCTCACCTTCGCCCCCGACGCGCTGCGCGCACTGACGCTGCACGGCTGGCCGGGAAATGTTCGCGAGTTGCAGAACCGGGTACGCCGGGCCGTGATCATGGCGGATGGTAAGCGTGTCACTGCCCGGGATCTGGAACTGGCCAACTCTCTGAGCGCGCTGGCGCCGCAGACGTTGAAAGAGGCCCGGGAAAGCGTGGAGCGAGAGATGGTCCAGGACGCCTTGCGGCGTCACAGGGGGAGGATCACCGCCGCGGCTGTGGACTTGGGCGTCAGCCGCCCGACGCTCTACGAGCTGGTGGAAAAGCTCGGAATCGCCAGGGAATCCTGATGCACATGCGAGGGATCAGCCGGGCGTATCGCTCGTCGGACCCTTTTACGGACAAAGCAAAACGCCGCCGCCGCCGCTAAGCTACTGGAACAGAATGGCTTATCCCGCAGTTAAAGACGCGAAGCAATTGGTTGCGTCGGAATCCTTTACGAAGAGAACCCGGGGGATGGAAATCGGCGTTGTCATGGAATTCATTAGAATTATTGGCTTTAACCGGGAATTAGGATTGTTCGTGAGAGCGGCGCTAGAAATGCCAATACCGATACGCCGGCCGGCGCTCTTGGAAGCTCCGGGTTCCGGAAGAAAGGTGATTGAGGTGAGTATATGAGCAAAAGACATTCAATGGTCTGGATTGGGCTTGTGGCAGCGCTGGTGCTGATGTTCCAGCCTGCGGCGCGCGCGGACCTGTCGCCATACTTTGGCGGGCCGACGGTAACAATGCACCATAACGGAGGTTTGGCTGGAGA
>JAIQFU010000388.1 GCA_020073115.1 Terriglobia bacterium | reverse complement strand
ATACACTGGCGCCGGGTAGATAATATCCACCGGGTCCGGCGGCGGAGGCGGACCGGCGTCCGGGGGCGGATCGGTGACCACCACCGGCGGCTCGGCCGTCCCCGGATTCGTCACCACGGCGGGGCGCCTCTCGGCCGTGGGAGGCGGCTCCGTCGGATCGTAGGTCACGCCCGGGATGGCCGGCGTCACGCGCGTGCTTCCGGCCCGCGCTACAGGACGCGTGGCGTCCAGACGCGAGGCAATGAAGGCGGGGGAGGGAAGAGCCAGGGCGAACACCGCCACGCCCAGCGGCTCCTTGGGGCTTTCGGTGAAACCCGCCGGGTCGATGGTCCTGGCATCCGGCGCGAGGGCCGCATAGGTCGTGTTGACATTCAGGAACTGCCGCGGAGCCGTGGCCGGGGTCCAGGTCTCGCCGGGAGCCAGCGGCCCCCACCCGGCAAGTTTGGCCCCGCGCAGCCAGTAAACCTCGGCGGGTTTGAAAATGCCGTTCCTGGCCGGCGCCCAGACCCATCCCAGGTTCGGGCGGAGCGCCCAGCGCCCGTAGTGGTAGGGCAGCCAGCCCCAGGCATCGTCGCTCACCCAGGTATAGCCCAGCGCATCGTACCAGCGCCAGCGGCCCTTTTGGTACGGAACCCAGCCGTTCGGCGCCTTCGGCTTCCATACCGCGCCGAGGTCTTCCGTCTGCACCCACTCTCCGCCGCGGTCCAGATCGGCCACGCCGTAGCGTTGGGTCACGTGACCCGCCGAAGTGGGTTTGAAGAGCGCCTTGTCGCGTTCTTCGCTCCAGCGGTCCAGCTCTGCCGCGGTCACGTCGCGCACAAAAGAGAAACGCGCCGGGTTCGCCGGGTCGAACCGGATCGTCTGGCGCTCCCCCAGCCCGATCTCCATCTGCACCGAGGAAAAGTTGATCGTGCCTTCGATCACCGCCACGTCGCACACCGTTTCCCCGGCCTGCACGCGAATCCGGGCGCCGCGCGTGAAGATCAGTTGCGCGCCGGGGACGGCGATCGAGAGCGAATCCTTGCCCAGAGGCTCTCCGGTGAAATACGCCAACCCGTGGTCGAGCGAGAGTAGCGTGATGTGCTGGCCCGTGGAAAGCCGGGAGTAGTCCGAAATCTCACCCTGTGAGTCCGGCCCCAGCCGCCACACGCTGCCGTCGTCCAATTCGATTTCCAGGCGCGACGCCGGACCGGTGCGCAGCCAGGCCGCCTCCGGCAGGGGCAGGTTGCGCTCCGCGGGCATCCACGGGTCCGCCGCGTGCAACTGGATTTCCACCTTGCCCTCGAATTCCCCAACGCGGGCGAATCGAGCCTGCCCAGCCACCAGCGCGGCCGGAACCAGCAACAGCGTAAGGGCCTTCATAAGACCTCCCGTTGCCTGTGGGGCGGGCTTCCGCCTTCCCCACAGGGGACTGACGATCCAAGTACCTCGGCCGTTGCAAGTAAAATCGGGGTATGACCGACGCGGCCCTTCTCCAACACATCTGTAAGCTCCCGCACGGCCGCGCCAACTTCAAGCAGCTCATTCGGGAATGGGGAGCTAAGGGTCCGCAACGGTCTGGTTTGGAGGCCGCCCTGTCGCGGCTTGCCGCCCGCGGCGATCTCATCGAACTCCGCTCCGGCCATTTCGTGGCCACGGCCCGCACCCGCGAGTTCGCCGTGGGGCGGCTCAACATGCACCGCGACGGCTACGGATTCGTGATTTCGGAGCGCCCCCTGGAAGGAATCACCGGAGACGTCTTCATCCCGCCCGAATCGGCGCAGAAGGCCATGCATGGCGACCGCGTCGTGGTCAGGATCGCCCGCATCGAGCCCGGCGGGCGGGCTGACGGCGAAATCGTCAAGATCCTCAAACGCGCCCACCCCACCGTCGTCGGCGAGTTCCGCATCGGCCGGCGCGGCCAGTTCGTGGTTCCGCACGACGAGCGCATTCAGCAGTGGATCGAAATCCCCGAGGGACTCGAGATCCCCCCTGAACCGGCGCCGAAAATCGATCGCATCGGCGTGGAGGCCCCCGCCGTCTCCTCCGCCGAAGAACTCGACGGCATGGTGGTGGACGTCGAACTGCTCGAATTTCCGGAAAAGGGTTCCAGCCCCGTGGGGCGCGTCATCGAAATCCTGGGCCACCCCGACGATTTTGGCGTGGACGTGGAAATCGTCATTCGGAAACATCATCTGCCGCACCGTTTTCCCCCGGAGGTCCTGGAACAGGCGCAATCCATACCCGCCACCATCGAAGCGCCGGAATTGCAGGGCCGCCGCGATTTTCGCGGCATGGACGTGGTGACCATCGACGGCGAAACCGCCCGCGATTTCGACGACGCCGTCTGGGTGGACCGCCTGCCCAACGGCAACTACGCCCTGCACGTCCACATCGCCGACGTGAGCCACTACGTGCGCCCCGGCACGCCCATCGACGCCGAAGCCCGCCTGCGCGGCACCAGCGTCTACTTTCCCGACCGCGCCGTCCCCATGCTGCCCTACGAGCTCTCCACCAACATCTGCTCGCTCAACCCGAAGGTGGACCGCCTGGCGCTCTCGGCGCTGCTCGAAATCGATCACCAGGGCGAGACCGTGGGCCAGGAGTTCGCGCCCTCCGTGATCCGCAGCGTGGAGCGCATGACCTATACCGACGTGCACCTGCTGCTGGAGGGCGATGCGGCCCTGCGCAAGCGCTATCAGCCGCTTGCCGCCCGCTTCGAGCTGATGCGGGAACTGGCGCTGGTCCTGAACCGCAGGCGCGTGCGGCGCGGTTCCATCGACTTCGATCTTCCCGAGCCGCTGATCGAGTTCGACCAGTGGGGCGAGATGACCGGCGTCAAACGCGCCCCGCGCAACATCGCCCACCGAATTATCGAGGAGTTCATGCTGGCGGCCAATGAGGCGGTGGCCTCTCACCTGGAGCAAGCGGCGCCGGAGTCCATGTACCGCATCCACGAGAAGCCCGACCCCAAGCGGGTGGCGGATTTCGAGGAAGTGGCGGCGCACTTCGGCTACTCGCTGGGGGTGGGCGCCATCCCGGTGAAGAAGTTCGGCTTCACCGACAAGCATCGCGATGGGACCAAGCGCCGGCGGGAGATCGTGCTCCCGGAGGATACCGGCATTTCCTCGCGGAATTACCAGCGGCTGGTCTCCAAAATCGAAGGCAAGCCGGAGGAGCGCATCCTCAGCTATCTCATGCTGCGTTCGCTCAAGCAGGCGCGCTACAGCACGGATAACGCGGGCCATTTCGCCCTGGCCGCGGACACGTATACCCATTTCACGTCTCCCATCCGTCGCTACCCGGACCTGATCGTGCACCGGTTGCTCCGCGGCGCGGCGGCGCCCGGCCTGCTATCCATCGCCGAGGAATGCTCCCAATCCGAGCGCCGCGCGGCGGACGCCGAACGCGAACTGGTGGAGTGGAAGAAAGTCCGCTTCATGGCCGACCGCGTCGGCCAGGATTTCGACGCCCTGGTTATCAGCACGGCCAAGTACGGCCTCTTCGTGGAACTGGCGGACCTCTTCATCGAGGGGTTAGTCCCCATCGACACCCTCCCCGGCGACGAGTACGCTTACCAGGAGAACGTCCGCAAGATCGTGGGGAAGCGCACGCGGCGCGAGTTTTCCATCGGCGATCGCGTGCGGGTGGTTCTCGACCGCGTGGACGCCAACGAACGGAAACTGCAGTTTTCGCTCCTGGAACCCGTCCCCCGGCGACGAAAGGTACGCTAAAGGGGCTAATTTCTACAACCGGAAACTGACTTCAATCGTTGCTGCCACGGGCACAGGCAACCCATCCTTCCTGCCCGGTGAGAAACGCCCCTGCTTCAAGGCTTCGACGGCTTTTTCAACCAGCCCCAACCCCGGACTGCGCTGGACTGTGAAGTTGTGGGCGAGTCCGTCCGGGAAGACTTCGACACGCAGCGCCACGCGCCCTGTAGCTTCGCCGCACGGGCCTTGGCCTCCATGCCGATGAGTCCGCCCAACCATGTCACCAAGCTGTTCATCGAAGGGTTAGTCCCCATCGACACCCTGCCCGGCGACGAGTACACTGATCAGGAGAACGTGAGCGCCAGCCGACTCGAGCCCGCCGACCTGGTTCGCGTTCCGGGCGGCGGATTTCTCATGGGCCAGGAAGACGCTCGTGATGACGAGCGCCCGGCCCACTCCGTAACCGTAGGTCCATTTCTGCTCTGCCGCTTTCAAACTACCAATGCGCACTGGGAGGCGTTCCGGCGCGCCACCATGCGCGATAAACCCGAATTCACCTGCCCCACCCAGCCGGTCACCTCGGTGAACTGGTTCGACGCCGTGGCCTACTGCCGCTGGCTCTCGAAGGCGTGGGGCCGTCATTTCCGCCTGCCGACCGAAGCCGAGTGGGAGTTCGCGGCGCGCGGCGGCCTGGAGCGGAAGCTCTATCCCTGGGGCGACGATCCGCCGGAATCGCGCCCGGACTACGCCGCCCGCTGGCGCGAGGGCCCCGAGCCGGTAGCCACGTCGGAGCCGAACGGCTACGGCCTGTTCGATCTTTGCGAGAACGTCCACGAATGGTGCTGCGACTGGTACGACCCGGCGTATTATGCCGCATCCCCTCTCGAAAATCCGCCCGGCCCGGTGACCGGGAAACGCCGCGCCTCGCGCGGGGGCGCATGGAGACATCACGTCAAAATCGCCCGCTGCGCCGCCCGCAGCAGCATCCCGCCCGAGTTCCGCTACTCCGACTACGGCTTCCGGCTGGCGGCCGACGTGGCGTGACTACTTTGTTCGCCGTGGCGACACCCGGCCTCTGCACGCCGCCCCGATTTCGGTTACCATTTCGGAGAGGTTAGTGTGAATCCCGATTCTTCCCGCCGCACCTTTCTCCGTGCGAGTCTGGCCCTGCCCGCGGCCGGCCTCGTCGAGGCCTTCGAGCCTCCGGCAGCCATCCCCTACCGCACCCTCGGCAAAACCGGCCTCAAGGTGAACCCCGTGGGCATGGGCGTCGGCTTCACGCCCGACCCCAGCGTTGTTTCCCGCGCCGTGGATCTGGGCGTTAACTTCTTCGATACCGCTATACTCCGGCGGGAACAGCGAAAGGCTTCTTGCACAAGGCCTCAAGGGAGGCCTGTGCCAGAAGGTCGTCCTGGCGAGCAAGACTCCCGCCAGCGACCGGAAGACCTTCTTCGCCGACCTGGAGAGCAGCCTCAAGAACCTCGAAACCGACCATGTGGACATCTGGCTGCTGCATGCCAAAGACAAGCCCGCCGCTGCCCCGGACGAGCTGATCGAGGCCGGCGCGGAGGCCCGGAAGCAGGGCAAGATCCGCTTCTTCGGCCTGAGCACGCACGACATCGACGCCATGGTGGACCGCGCCGTCCAGACCAAACTCGACGTGGTGATCATCAGCTACAGCTTTGCCATGGGCGCGTCGCGCGATGCCGCCATCGCCAAAGCCCAGGCTGCCGGCATAGGACTCGTGGCAATGAAGGTGATGGCCGCCACCGGCGGGGGAATGCCGCCTGCCCGGCCGGCCCGGCTGAAGAATCCGCTGGCCGCCCTGAAGTGGGTGCTCAAGAACCCATCCATCACTGTCGCCATCCCGGGTACCCGCGACGCCGACATGCTCGAGATGAATCTGCGGGCGCTCACCGAGAAGATTACCCCGGAAGACGAAAAGAGTCTCTCGGCGCGCAACGAGGAGATCCGGCCGTACTATTGCCGCATGTGCTACCGCTGCACGGGCCAATGCCCGAAAGGCGTGCCGGTACCCGACCAGCTTCGGATCCTGGCCTACGCGGATTTCTACAACGATTTCCCCTTCGCCCGCACGAATTTCCAGCGGTTGCCGGAGGAAGTCCGCGCCATCCGTTGCCAGGACTGCGCCACCTGCGCCGTCCGGTGTCCCAACGGCGTCAGGGTAGCCGAGCGCCTGATCCGCGCCCAAGAGATGTTGGGCTGATTGATCACCTCATCCACCTGAGGAAGGCCGGCAGCGAGTGCAGTTGGTCCACGTGATCGGGGGCGGAGTTCCCTGCGTAGCCGATCAAGGTGAGGCTCCCAACCCGCGCTTCGCTCAACTGCTGCATCCCCATGGGCCCCCACCTCACCACGGCCCGCCGCTTCAGCCCGAGTTGGGCAACCAGGTAGTCCGCGGTCTCGGTCGTGCTGGCGAATGTGCCGGGGAAGATCTCGGAGTGCGTAATCAGGACGCGCTTCCGCCCGGCCATCGCGTCGCGGCCGAGCTGAACCCAGATCCGCAGATTGCCGGTTTCGATCGTCGATTCCAGCGGCCCCGGTTTGCCGTCCACGTAGCCGGTGTGGATGCCGTCGATCAGCAGGACGGCGCCTATGTGGGAGTAGGACTCGGGGTCCTGCAGGATCTGGCGGATGGCCCCGCATCCGGCGCTCCAGCCGCCCAAAACCACGCGCCCGAAGCGGATGCCAGTTTTCGTTTCCGCCTCCCGCAGCAGGGCAGGGAAGCGGCGCGGGTTCTCGAACAGGCGCGCGTACGCGGCGGAGCCTGCGCCCGCCTGCACCGCCGCCACCGCCATCCTGTTCCGGGCCGCCGCTACTTCGGGAAGCCATGTTCCCCCGTGAAAAAAGAAGAGGATCGGCGCGCCCACCTGCACGCCCGCCGGTAAGAACAGAGTTCCCAGTTCCAGCTTCTCCCGCCGTCCCTCCGGGTGTTGCTCGGGAAGCCGCCGGTGCTCGCGCGTGTGCTCCACCATCGGCGATGGGTTCTGGGCCTGCTGCGCCGTCAGCGCGCAACAAATCAGGACGGAGGCGAATACCAGCCGCATCAACGAATTCTATCGGTCCCGGCGGCAAGATGTATCATGGGCTCAAATGGCCGCCACCTCCACCGCCGCGTGTTCCCACACCGCGGAGGACGAGTGCCGCTGCCCCTGTCACCGCCACGCGCGTGTGATGCACGTGGTTCCGTGCTGCCGGCCATGCCCCCTTTGCCGGCGGACCGTCAAACTCCCGCCCGTGCCCGCCCGCTCACCGCAACCCCAGCCGCGCTAGCAGGCCCGCTTTTTGCGTAAAGCCTTCCAGCAGCCAGATACTGGTGGTCTGCCTGGCCGCCGCATAAACGAAGCTCTTGCCGTCCGGCGCCAGGCTGAACCGGATACCGGAAGTGAGCGGAGTCGCGGGGGCGGCGTCCCGGCCAAGATCCCCGATCGCCTTCTCCACGCCGGTCGCGATATCCAGCGAAAACAGCAGGTTGCGCTCGCCCTCGGGACGGATGCCGTAGACCAGCTTGCCATCGGCCGAGAACATGGAATGCGAACTGCCGTGTTCGCCCCACGAGCGCCTGCTCTTGCCGTCCGCGGAAATCATCCCCTTGCCTACCGCGATCCATTCCCCCGTGGGCGACCACGAAGGGATTCCCGCGCCGGCGGCCTCTCCTTCATTCCCGCGCTGGAGCAAGGCCGGGGTTGCCTGGCCCGTGGTCTTCACCTTCATCAAGTCCCCTCCGGGAAGGGTATAGGCGAACCAGTCTCCATCCGGAGACCAGGAGCGCGACAAACCACCTGGTGGTATCGGGCGGAAAATCCTGCTCGGACACGAGCCGCCGGTCGGCGCCGGCGGACCGCATCCAAATTTCCTGCGGGCCGTTCCGGTCCGTGACATAGACCAGCGCCTCCCGCTTGGCCGCCCACGCCGGCATCATCTCGTTCCGGTCCGTGGAGAAGAGCGGCCGGGCGGCTGACCCGTCCAGACCCGCGGTCATGACATCGTAGTTCGATCTGGCTTCCGTATAGGCCATCTTGCGGCCGTCGGGAGAAACCGCGGGCGCGTTGCGGTGCATGCCGCCTCCGCTCGTCAGGGCCTGCCGGCTCCGCGATGCCGTATCCGCCAGCCAGAGTTGGTTGGATCCCTCCGGCGCCGCCGGCATCGAGAGCGCCACCCGGCGGCTGTCCGGCATCCAGCTGAATCCGGGTGTGCGGCCATACGAGGGAAGGTCCGGCAGGACCCGCCGCGGGGCCCGGCCCGATCCCGGAGGGTAGGGAACCAGCCACGCTTCCTGGCGGTTTGCGCCGCCGCTGAGGAGCAGCAGAATGTTCCTGCCGTCCGGCGAGAAACCCAGGCTCGCCTGGCCGAAAACTCTCTGGGTAGCGAACGGGTCCGGCGAGTACTTGCGCAGGGGAGAGCCGGCGGGGTCGCTGATCCAGATGCCGATGCGCCCGCCTTCGCCCTGGTGAAGCACCGCGGCCGCTTTTCCGTTCGGCGCGACCGCCACGGTCGAGTCCGCGGTGGGGAAGAACGGCTCCGGCTCGCCGCCGACCGCCGCCACCGACCACACGCCGCGCGGCTCCCGCGTGGTCTGGAACAGGATCCGGTGACTGTCGGGGGTCCACGCCAGCGGCGTGGCTTTTTCCGGGATCTGCGTGACCTGGACCGGCGCGTCCGCATCCAGCCGGCGGAGAAACACCTGGAAAGCGCCGCCCTCGCCACGCGCGGCGTATGCCACCGCTTTGCCGCCCGGAGACCATACGGCGCCGGTCTGGCCGCCCGGGTCGAATGCAAAGGGAGTGAAGCGGTACTGCGACTGGTCCGGGAAGGGTGGGCGCGCCGCTGTCAGCCAGATCGTGCAGGCCGCCAGAAACCCGGCGCCGAACCCCACCGCCGCGGGAGCCGGCCACCGCCGCCCGGTGGGACGAGAGGCTTCGCCTGCCGGGGCGTCCAGATGCACGTCCTCCAACGCCATCTTCACATCCGCCATGTTCTGGAAACGCTGGTCCGGATCTTTGCGCAGGCAGCGCCGGATGAGCCGCTCCAACTCCGCCGGCAAACTGGCCGGCGGCGGCTCCTTTTGCAGAACGGCGGCCAGGGTGGCCAGAGTCGAATCGCCGCGGAACGCCTGCCTCCCTGTAGCCATCTCGTACAACACCGCGCCGAAGGCGAAGATATCGGTGCGCCCGTCCACGGCCTTGCCTTCCGCCTGCTCCGGCGCCATGTACGCCACCGTTCCCACCACGGCGCCCTCGGCCGTCTGCGTTTCGTCCGCCTCCACCCGCTTCGCCACGCCGAAATCCAGCACCTTCACGCCGGACTTCGTCAGCATGATGTTGGCGGGCTTTAGATCCCGGTGGATCACGCCCCGCGCGTGCGCCGCGGCCACCGCGTCGGCCACCTGGGCCCCGTACTCCACTGCCCGCTCCAGCGCCAGCGGGCCGTTTTGCAGGCGTGCGGCGAGCGTCTCGCCTTCCACGAACTCCATCACCAGGTAGTTTGGCCCTACGTCATGGAGCGTGCATACGTGGGGATGATTTAGCGCCGCGGCCGCCTGCGCCTCCACCGCGAACCGGCGGCTGAACTGGCCCGTTGAGACTTTGACGGCCACGATCCGGTCCAGCCGCGTGTCCCGGGCTTTGAATACCGTACCCATGCCGCCGGAACCGATCGGCTCCAGCAGTTGGTACGGGCCCAGAGTGCGTCCGGAGGCGTGGTCCAGCGGGCCGTCCTTCGAGTCCTGCGCCAGCAGCGATTCGACCTCGCGGCGGAGTTCGTCATCCCCGTCGCACGCCGTCTGGAGAAGCGCCGCCCGCGTTTCCGGCCGGCATCCCACGGCCGCGTTGTAGATGCTTTCCACCCGCTTCCATCGTTGCTGGTTCATCGGCTCTGGCGGATTATAGCATCTGGTTATCCTTAATTGGCCCGCGTTCCATCCACCCTCCCGTGGATCAATTCCGCGTCGAAATCCGTGAACGGCAGCGGTTTGCGCATCATTTCGCTGTAGTCTCCGGCGGTCCAGTGCGCCTTCATCACGCCCGTATCGGAATGGCGGCTGACGCCTTCCAGCACATGCGTCAACTCGTGAACCATGACGTGCGCGAGCAGCCGGGGAACCAGTTCCGAGCCGCTGCCGCAGACCGCCAGTAACCGGTCCCACATGACCGTGATCCCTTTTTCCGGCGCATACGGGTAAGCGAAAGCCAGGGCCGCCGGATCGTGCCCGGTTTGCGGCCGGTCCGTGACATACAGGTGGAGCACCAGCCCGTTCGCCGGTTCTCCCTCCCCGGGCGCCGCCCACGCCACCCGCACCCCGATGCTCGCGAACATGCCGGCGGCGGTGCGCCTGGCGTACTCCAGCACGTCGGCTCCCGGGCCGCGCCCCGCGGTCTGGAGATGCACAACCACGGTCATATCGGGAGGCCCAAGGATCACGCGCGCCGTCCCCAGGCCCGCCCCGAGGACCATCAGCGGAACCATCCATGCCGTTCTCATCTCCTTCGCCTCCGCCCGGTAAGCGGAAACCGGAGATGAGAACTACCACCGGACGCTATAATTTTCGGCGGATGGCCGAAGTCACCCGCTTACTGCGCGCCTGGGGTTCCGGCGACCCGTCGGCGCTCGACCGCCTCGCCCCTATGGTGTATGAGGAACTGCGCGCCATGGCCCACAGGTACATGCGCCGCGAACAGCGGCGAATCACGCTGCAGGCTACGGCCCTGGCGCATGAAGCCTTTCTCCGCCTGGTGGACGGAGCGGACGCCACCTGGCAGGATCGGGCCCATTTCTTCGCCGTCTCGGCCCAGATGATGCGGCGGATCCTGGTAGACGCCGCCCGCGCCCGCGGTTCGGCCAGGCGCGGCGGAGGCGTGCTCCGCCTGGACCTGAACGAGTCCATCGACGGCGCCCCCACTCGCGACGATCAACTCGTAGCTCTCGATGACGCCCTCGAAGCCCTGGCGCAGTTGGACCCCCGCAAGGCCAAGGTGATCGAATTGCGTTTCTTTGGAGGCCTGAGCGTCGACGAAACAGCCGAAGTGCTCAAGATCTCGCCCCAGAGCGTCATGCGCGATTGGAAACTGGCCCGCGCCTGGCTCATGCGCGAACTGGCGTAATGCAGCGTGGGCCCTCCTGTCTTCCGCCTCGGCGTTATGCCGGTCCGCGGCCCGGGAGCGCCCACCTCACGCTAACCTCTCAGTTTATCCGCCAGCTCCACGTACTTCCGCATCGCCTCTTCCTGCGTCATGCCTTTCAACTCGCTCCACGCGTCGTACTTCGCGCGGCGCACGAAATCCAACGCGCCCGGGCGCTCCCCGGCTGCATCCCCCGCCGTAGCCTGTTTGTAGAACGCGTATAGCCGAAGCAATGTGGCGTCGTCCGGCCTTTGCGAAAGCCCGTTCACGTCCTGCTGGGCCTGCCTGAACTGCCCTTCCAGATCCGACATGGTCCAATTGTACAGTTTTGCGGCAATTCAGGTGTTATAATCCTGATCGACTTTTGAGATGCTGTAATACCGGTTCTCTATGTGCGTTTAGATACAAATCACATACAGGAGTAGAGACTTATGCCCGTGGATATCTCGACCCTAAGTGCGGAGAGGATCGCTTACCTCGAAGGATTTGTAAGTCGAGCCAAAGCTGCGGCCGCGGCCTTCCGGCAATTCAGTCAGGAGGACGTGGATCGCATCGTCAAGCCCATGGTCCTGGCCGGCATGGAAAACGCC
>JAIQFU010000387.1 GCA_020073115.1 Terriglobia bacterium | reverse complement strand
CTTCTTCCTGCTCATGCTGGGCACCAGCGAGTTACAGCCGGGATATGATCCCGTAAAGAACACGATAAGCTCCCTGGTGTTGGGGCCGTGGGGCTGGCTCCAGACGATCGCCTTCATTGCCCTGGCGGCTTACAGCGCGACGCAGTTCTTCAAGGTGGATCAGACCCGGGGACAAATCATGTACGCCGCGCTTTTTATCATGGGGGCGCACGGCGTCGGCCTGATGAAGATCTTCGCGTGGGAGATGCTCCACCGAAGCAGCATCCGGCGCGACCTGAGGCGGGTGGAGTTGCGCGTGGCGGAACTGGGTGAAATGCTGAAAAACAGATAGGGGCCCGATTGCCCCCGACCCCGCGCGGCTGTAAACTCAATCTGATTGATTGGGCAAACTCTCCTCCAATACGAACTGATCGAGAAACTCGGGGCGGGCGGAATGGGCGTGGTCTACAAGGCCCGCGATTCGCGGCTGGACCGCTTCGCCGCGATCAAGATGCTGCCTCCGGATAAAACGGCCGATGAACAGCGCACGCGCCGCTTCGTGCAGGAGGCCAAGGCCGCTTCGGCCCTCAACCACCCGAACATCGTCACCATCTACGAAATCGACCGGGCGGAGGGGGTCGATTTCATCGCCATGGAATACGTGGCCGGCAAGACGCTCGACCGCCTGATCCCACGGCACGGCATGCGGGTCTCCGAAGCGCTGCGGTACGCCGCGCAAATCGCCGACGCGCTGGCGCGCGCGCACGCCGCCGGGATCGTCCACCGGGACCTGAAACCGGCCAACATCATGGTGGACGAGCACGGGCAGGTCAAGGTGCTGGATTTCGGGCTGGCGAAACTGGCGGAGAGCGCTCCGGCCCCGGGAGAGGAAGCCACCCGCACGATGACGCCGGCGACCGCGGAGGGGACCATCCTCGGCACGGCCGCCTATATGTCCCCGGAGCAGTCCCAGGCGCTGGCGGTGGATGCGCGGTCGGATATTTTCTCCTTCGGCGCCGTGCTGTACGAAATGATCACGGGGCGCCGCGCCTTTCAGGGCGGCACGGCGGCCTCGACCGTGAGCGCGGTCCTGCGGGACGACCCCGAGCCGCCGCGGCGGCTGGTGGAGGACCTGCCGGCGGAGATCGAGCGCGTGATCCTGCGCTGCCTGAAAAAAGATCCCGCGCGCCGGTTCCAGACCATGGCCGACCTGAAGGTGGCGCTGGAGGAACTGAGGGAAGAATCCGACTCCGGCCGGCTCCGGAGCGCGCCGCGGCCTTCGACGGCGCGGAAAACGCGGCGATGGATCGCCGCAGCCGCGGGAGTGGCCCTTCTCGCCGGCGTGGCATGGATCGCCCGGCGCTGGATCCCGTCGACCCCGAGTTCTCGCCGGACGGGAAGCAGGTGGCATTCGCCTGGAACGGCGAGAAGCAGGACAATTTCTGCATTTACGTCAACTTGGTCGGGTTGGGCACGCCCCTGCGGCTGACCGGGGGGCCCGGGCAGGACCGTTCACCGTCCTGGTCGCCGGACGGCCGCCAAATCGTATTCCTGCGATTTTCCGACGCGCTCCATTCAGGCGTGATGACGGTCCCCGCGCTGGGCGGCGCGGAACGGAAAGTCACCGAGGGGATGTTCGTTCCGGGGGTGGCGTGGTCGCCCGACGGGCAATCGCTGGTTCTGGCCAGCCGCCAGAGTCCCGATGCGCCGTACGGTTTATTCACTCTCTCGCTGGCCACGGGCGAAATGCACCGGCTCACCGAACCGCGGGCGCAGGCCTGGCTGGGAGATGTGACCCCGGCCATCTCTCCGGATGGCCGCACGCTGGCTTTCGCGCGGACCATGACCCGGGCGGAAAGCGAGATCTACCTCCTGCCGCTCTCGAAGACCCTGGCGGCCGAAGGACAGCCGCGCCGCCTGACGTACGAAAACGGCGCCTCGGGCAAGCCGGCCTGGAGTCCCGACGGGAAAGTCGTCGTATTCTCGACAGGCAACGCGGGGGCCATGTCCATCCCGACTCTGATGATGATCGCCGCTTCGGCTTCCGGAGCAAGGGCGGAACGGGCTCCATTGGGCGAAGGCGGAGAATGGCCCACCATCTCCCGGGACGGCAAGCTGGTCTACATGCGATGGGTGCGCGACGAGAACGTGTGGCGGCTGCCCCTGGCGGACGGACGGCCCACGGGCCCGCCGGAGCGGTTCCTGTTCTCCACGCGGCGGGACGTCGAGCCGCGGTATTCGGCCGACGGCAAGAGGGTCGCGTTCACAACCGACCGCTCCGGACAGACCGAGGTCTGGATATGTAATGCAGACGGCTCCGGCCAGATGCAGCTCACCTCGTTCCACGCCGTGATCACTGCCGCGGGCCGTTGGTCTCCGGACGGCCAGCGGCTCGTGTTCCTGTCGAACAAGGAAGGCCAGCACGAGATCTACGTGATTTCGGCCAACGGCGGGGCGGCCCTGCGGCTCACGAACAACCTGGCGCATGACAGCGCCCCCAGCTGGTCGCGAGACGGGCGCTGGATCTACTTCGCCTCCAATCGGGAGGACGGCTTTCAGGTGTGGCGGATGCCCCCTGACGGCAAGACGCCGCCGGCGCGGGTGACGCGCCACGGCGGCTACGCCGCCCTCGAATCCGTGGACGGTAGGACGGTTTACTACGCGAAGCGCGACAGCCGGGCGGTATGGAGCGTGTGGAAGATGCCGCCGGCGGGCGGCGAGGAGACGCAGGTGATACCGTCGATCGCCAGTTGGGGCGAGTTCGACGTCACGGGGCAGGGGATTTACTACCTCGATTCCGCCCAGGCCGGAGGGAAGGTGCGGCTGCTGCGCTTCTCCGACGGGCGCGATGTGGCGCTGGGCTCGCTGGAAAAACGCGAGTCTTTCGGTTTGGCGGCATCTCCCGACGACCGGGCCGTGCTCTACACCCAGTTCGACCAGGAATCGACGGAACTGGTGCTGGTGAACCGGTTCCGGTAGATCGTGGGGCGGGCTTCCGCCCGGCAGAAGCCCCGCCCCACGAAAGCGCTATTTTCCGTCGTATCCCTGGTTGCTGCCGACTCCCGTGACAAAATCCCAGCCGGTCTTGGCCGAATAGCTGCCGGCCGACCCGGAGGTGATGTCGCGGAACATCGCGCTCTTCCCCAAGTTGGAATAGAGGATTGACAACTCGTGCGGGCTGTCGAGATAGAAGTGGTTGGCGGCGTTCACGATGCCCGCCAGCGAAGGCGAGGCCACGCTCGTTCCGCCGAAGACCATCCATCCGCTGTAGCCCTGGCACGAGGTGCTGTCGTAGACGGAGACGCCCGAAGCCGGATCGGCATCGAAGGAGAAGTCCGGCACGCCGCGGTGGTTGCCCGCGATGACGGAGAGGTTGGTCTGATAAGAAGGCCGCGGTTCGTACGCGCTGGGCCCGCCGCCGCTGCCGCTCCAGCCGGTCTCGCCCGTGAAAGCCCGCGATGAGTTGCGATTGATCCGGGTGCCGCCGGCCGAAACCACGTTCGGCGAAACGCCCGGGTAGATGGTCCTCCCGCCCGTGTCGCCGCTGGCCGCGAAGAACACGATGCTGCTTCCGCCGGGCGCCGTAAAGGTGGAATCGTAGGACCGTTCGCTGCTGAATTCGCTTCCACCCCAACTCATCGAGATCTCGCCCAGATCGCCGTTCGTGGCAATGTAATTCTTGGCCACGCCCACGGCCTGGAACAGGTCGGTGAAACTGGAGGAGGCGGCTTCCACGAGGACGATCCTGGCCTTCGGCGCCATGGCGTGGGCCCATTCGATGTCCAGCGCCGATTCCTGCGCCCAGCCGCAATTGGCGCGCGGTTGTCGCCCGTTGGCGTACTTCACTTCGAAATTGATGCACGTGGTCCCGGGTGCCACCGAGCAAACGCGGGGAAGGCCGAACTGGACGGAGAACTTGTCCAGATCGGCGGCCGCCGTGGGATAGTCGTAGGCATCGACGATTGCGATCACTCCCGACCCGCCGGTGCTCGCCACGTTATATACGGAGCTGATACTGCCTGGCGTTTCGCCTGCGGGAGCGGTTCCCGTCGCCTGCGGCCGGATGTGGAGGACGTGGTTGGTGTGGGCCCGCAGTCCGTGATCATCCGGTCCTTCCTGGCTGGAGCCGGGGACAAAAATCTGGCCGTCGTCCTCGTGGGCCCGTCCCTGGGCGTACAAGGACCCTGTTCCCGCCGCTACGATGGCGGCGGCAAGTGACGCGAAAACCACTCTCTTCATCGTTCGATTGCTCCTTATGTCGCGTGCGCTCCGTTCAGGGGGGGCAATTCGGGCCGGAGAACGCATCCGCGATTTCAGAGCATAGTACCCCATAATAGGAGATATTCGCAACAGTTGACATTGGTTGTTGACTTTGGTTGTGTCGCAAAATGCGACGCCCATCCTCGGCCCGCGTTGCGCAGTATATTGAGAGATTACAGACCCCAAGCTCCAGGGAGGCATTCGAATGGCAGGCGACGGCGTATCCAGACGTCATTTCTTTGTTGGCACGCTCCTGGCCGGCGCGGTTCCGTCGGGAGGGTTCGGCAGTGTGGCTTCGTTGAAAGCCCTGGGATACAAATCGTTCAACGAAAAACTGAATCTCGCCGGGATCGGCGTCGGCGGGAGGGGCGCTCAGGACCTGAGCGGATGTTCCTCGGAAAACATCGTGGCGCTGTGCGACGTGGATTCGCGGCAGGCGGCGCCGAGCTTCAAGCGGTGGGAGAAGGCCGCGCGCTACACCGACTTCCGTAAGATGCTGGACAAGGAAGCCTCCAACATCGACGCGGTGGTCATCGCCACCGCCGACCACATGCACGCCACGGCGGCGTTGTGGTGCATGCAGCGCGGGAAAAGCGTTTACGTGGAGAAGCCGCTGACGCGCACGCCGTGGGAGGCGCGCCTGCTGGCCGATGCGGCGGCCAAATACAAGGTCGCCACGCAGATGGGCAACCAGGGTTACTCGCACGAGGCGCACCGCACGGCCTGCGAGATCGTCTGGTCGGGCGAAATCGGCAACGTCACCGAAGTGCACGCGGTGACCAGCGCCCCAAGCTGGCCGCAGGGCATACAGGCGATACCGCAGGAAGAGCCCGTGCCGGAGGGGCTGGAGTGGGACCTGTGGCTGGGCGGCGCGGCCATGCGGTCGTACACCTCCGGCGGCTGGGACAAGGAGCATGCGCCCACGGGCAGCAGCAGCCCGGGCGGCTTCTATCTGCCGTTCAACTGGCGCGGGTTTTACGATTTCGGAACGGGCTCGCTGGGGGATTGGGGAATCCACACCCTGGGTCCGGCCAACCAGGCGCTGCAACTGGGCGCGCCCATCGCGGTGGAGTGCGTCCGCGCCGAGCAGCGGAGCCAGTTCACCTTTCCGCTGCGTTCGGTGCTGCGCTACGATTTTGCGGCCCGCGGGAACATGCCGCCGGTGTCGGTCTACTGGTACGACGGCGTGCGCGGGGCCGACCTGCCGTACCTGTACCATCCCAAGGGACTGGAGAACGAAGCGCTGCTGCCCTCGTCAAACAACCTGGCGGCGATGGGCCGCCCCGACCTGGGGTCGATGGGCGGACGCGGAGGGCGCGGCAGCGAGCAGAGCGGGCGCGGCGGCGCGCAACCGGGGCGCGGCGGCGCGCAGGCCGGACGCGGGGCGCAGCCCCAGGCGGGACGTGGCGGCGGCCGCGGGCCGGCTTTGGGAGTGCTCACCGGCAGCGGTTCGATTTTTGTGGGGGACAAAGGCTACATGGCTACCGTGGCCCGCGGTGAAGGCGTGCAGTTGCTGCCGGCCGCCAAGTGGGCCGAGTATAGCTTGCCGGCGCCGGTCCTGCCGCGCTCGCCGGGCCACTACCGCGATTGGATCCGCGCGTGCAAGGGCGGCGAGCCCGCGTGCTCGAATTTCGGCGTCGCCGGGCCCTTCGCGGAGTGGGTGACGCTGGGGGCGATCGCGTACCGCTTCGAGGGCAAGCTGCTTTACGACGCGAAGACCCAGCGCTTCACCAACAATCAGGAAGCCAACAAGTACATCAAGCCCCTCTTTCGGAGGGGCTGGGAGATTAAGTTATAAGTACCGTCGGCGCTCGGTTTTTGGCGTCGGTTGTTTGCCTGTTCCGGCAAAACGAACCGGCGCCAAAACCGAGCGCCGGCGGTACTCGGGACGAAACGCGGCGGAGGCCGGCGCCGACCCGGCCTCCGCACGGGCAGCACGCAGACTGGTGTCTCGCCGATGAAGGAAAGGGACCATGGTTTATACAAGACGAGACGTAGGCAAAATCGCGCTGGCCGGCCTGCCGCTGGCGGGGGCTTTCGGCGCGGCCAAGATCAATTCGACCTTCGGCGGCGTTCGCATCGGCGCGATCACGTATAGCTTCAACCGCATCGCCAGCGACCCAATCGCGATTATCAAGGCGTTCGCGGACATCGGGCTGGGCGAAACGGAGCTGATGTCGAACCACTGCGAGGCCCTGGCGGGGGCCCCGGCGCAAGGCGGCGGCCGCGGACCCGGCGGCATGGGGGCGGGGCGTGGACCCGGCGGGCCTCCGGCCGCAGGCGCCCCCGCGGGCGCTCCGGGCGCTCCGGGCGCTCCGGGTGCGGCCCCCGGCGGGGCGCAGGGCCGCGGCGCCGGCGCGCAA
>JAIQFU010000386.1 GCA_020073115.1 Terriglobia bacterium | reverse complement strand
GAGCATGCTGAGTGGTTTACGAATGAATAAGCTGGACATAGATACAGATGTTCGAGTTTAACATTTCGGCGCGGACCCAAGATTTCAGCGCCGAGGCGCAAAGACGCAGAGAATCACTTCTTTCTTCTCTGCGTCTTTGCGCCTCGGCGGTGAATTCTTTGATGCCCGGCGGTAGAATTGCGGCTTGGACAACCACAATCGCCGGCAATTCCTCGGGTGGGCGGCTGCCCTTGCCAGCCTGCCTCCGTTGCGCGCCCAGAGCGGACGCAACGGGAAGGTTTTCGACGCGCGCGACTACGGCGCGGTGGGCGACGGCAGAACGCTCGACACCGCGCCCATCCAGCGGGCCATCGATGCCGCCGCGGCCGCCGGCGGCGCCCAGGTCCTGCTCCGCGGCGGGAGAAAGTACCTGGTCAGCACCCTCGTCCTGAAGAGCGGCATCGACTTCCACCTGGCCGACGACGCCGAACTCGTGGTCAGCGCCAACCAGGCGGATTATCCCGCCGGCTCCGACGGCATCCTCACCGCCAATGGCGCCAGGGACCTGAAGGTCACCGGGACGGGCAACATCAACGGCCGCGCCACCGAGTTCATGGCCGACTACTCCAAAGAGGGTGAGATCTGGAACCCCAAGCCGTTCCGGCCCAAGATCTTCGTCCTCACCGCCTGCCACGGCCTGGAGGTCCGCGACCTCACCTTCAGCCAGGCGCCGCAATGGGGCCTGCACATGATCGGCTGCGAGCACGTCCTGGTGGACGGGCTCAAAATCCGCAACAACCTGGAAGTGCCCAACTGCGACGGCATCGATCCGGACCATTGCCGCGACGTGGAGATCCGCAAGTGCGACATCGTCTGCGGCGACGATGCCATCGTCATCAAGGCCACCCGGCAGACCGCGAACTACGGACCATCCGCGAACATCACCGTCAAAGACTGCGTCATCGAGACCAAGGACTCCGGCCTGAAGATCGGAACGGAGACCACCGACGACATTCACGATATCCGCTTCGAAGCCTGCCGCATCGCCTCCGGCTGCCGCGGGCTGACGATCCAGTTGCGCGACGAGGGCAACGTCTACAATATCGACTACAACGACATCCAGTTCGAGGCGCGTTACCAGGCGGCGCCCTGGTGGGGGCGCGGCGAAGCCATCTCCTTCACCGCCATTCCCCGCGCTCGCGGCGGGAAGGTGGGCCGCATCCACGACGTGCGCGTCCGCAACGTCACCGGCAGGGCGGAAAACAGCGTCCGGGTGAACGGTGTGGCGGAGACCCGCATCGGCAATCTGTCGTTCGAGAACGTCGCCCTGACGTTCGATCGCTGGACGCGCTACCCGGGCGGCGTGTTCGATAACCGGCCGACCACGGCCTATCCGGATATCGAGCAGCACCGCACCCCCGGGTTCAACATACGGTATGCGGACGGCGTGACGCTGAAGGACTGCAAGGTGGCCTGGGGCGCGAACCGTCCGGAGTATTTCACCCACGCGCTGGAAGCGGAGAACGTCACGAGCCTGGGGTTGACCAGCTTCACCGGCGAAGCGGCCCACCCGGAGCGCGACCAGGCGATTCTGATTCGATAGCCAGCACCGCCGGCGGTCGCTTTTCGCCGCCGGTTCTTGGGAGGTTGAGGCCAAAAACAACCGCGGCAAGCCCCGGCCGCCGGCGGTACGCACACATATGAAACGCATCTTCGTATTAGCGGCAATTGCGATCCTTCCCGCGCTGGCCCTCGACCGGCCGGGGACCACCTTCAAGGTCTTTCAGTTCCCGGCGAACATGATCCCGCGGATCGATGGCGACGCCTCCGACTGGAAGATGGTCCCCGACGACTACGCCGTCGGCATGGACCAACTGGTGGACGATACCAACAAGGAGCGCAAGCCCGACCCCAGGGACCTCGACGTGAAAGTCAAGGTGGGCTGGGTCAAGGGCCTCAACCGCCTCTACTTTCTCTACGAGGCCTACGACAATTACTGGGACTTCTCCCAACCGGGGCTGCACAACGACATCTTCGAAGTAGTGGTGGACGGCGACCTCTCCGGCGGCCCGCTGATCGAGCGCTTTCAGCCCACTAAGGAGCTGAGCGAGCGCGACGCCCATTTCTCCATGCACGGCGTCCAGGCGCAGAACTATCACATCATGACGCCGCCGCTCGGCAAGGATTGGGCCCTGGCCTGGGGCTGCAACTCCTATATCAAGGAACTGCCTTACGCCAACGCC
This sequence comes from Terriglobia bacterium, assembly GCA_020073115.1. Lineage (GTDB taxonomy): Bacteria > Acidobacteriota > Terriglobia > Bryobacterales > Bryobacteraceae > BOG-224. Next base: position 3,037 of record JAIQFU010000386.1, on the reverse strand, counting down.
GCGTACAAATACGATTTCAAGCCCGGCGAGGCCGGCCGGCTCACCCTGGAGTTCTGGATCACGCCCTTCGACTACGCCGGGTGCGAGGGTCCGCAGCGGGCGGTGGAGTCGGTCCTCTCCGAGAACAAGCTGATCGGACTCTCCTGGGCCGTGCTCGATTACGACAACGCCGCGAGCGAGGCGCACTCCTTCTGGAACCTCTCGCGGCAGCATACGATGTACGGCAAGGCGGAAGAACTCGTCGGCTTCAAATTGATGCCCCTCGAACCGCGGTTCCGCACGTTCGAAGCCAATTGGTCTTTCCGCGTGATCGATATGGGCCGTCGGCTGGTGGCCTTCAAGGATGAAACCGCGGGGAAGGCCACATCGTGGAAGTGGGATTTCGGCGACGGAACCACGTCCACGGATCAGAACCCCATCCACCAGTACGGCAAGGGCGGCGATTACATCGTGGCGCTCGAAGCGGAAGGCCCCGAAGGGAAATCGCGCCGGGAAAAGATATGGGACGTAGCGGTCAAATGAGGATGTCGATAATTCGTGTTCTTCTTGCGGCGGTCGCGCCGGTGGCGGTGTGGGCGCAGTACGCGGGGCCGCGCAGCCAGAACCCCGCCGACCTCAAAGTGGATTACGAGGTCTTCAAAAATCCGCCGGGCGAATACCGCGGGTGCTACTGGTTCGGGTTCGGCCTCACCAACATCACCGAAAACGGGATGTTGGCCGGGTTGCAGCGGGGCATCCAGTCCGGCGCCTACGGCTCGTTCATGATCGGACCCGGCGGCGGCCTCACCGCGGGCCTTTCGGAAGCCTACATGAAGTACTCCCGCCGCCCGCCGGTCAAGACCGGCATCGCCTACCTCAGCGAGGAATATTTCGAGCTCTACCGCAGGGCCATCGAAGAGGGCATGAACAACAACTTCCCCATGCGCGTCCTCTACGATGAGCTGGGCTACCCCAGCGGCATGGCGGGCGGACTGCTTTACACGAAGCATCCCGAAGCCATGGCGAAGAGCCTGGAGATGGTGGAGAAGAATGTCGCCGGCCCCACCCGGGCCGAACTGGAAATTCCCCTCGCGGACGGCATGTACGTCGGCGCCGTGCGCATCAACCGCGACACCCTGGCGCGGGTGGATCTCAGCGCGCAGAAGCCCGTCGAGAATAGGCTGGCGTTCCAGGTCCCGAAAGGAAACTGGAAGGTCATGGTTTTTTACCTGGACCCGGTGTTCCGCCCGCAATCCAACAAGGGCGGATTCGTCGATTACCTCGACGCTGGGGCGGTGGACAAGTTCATCCACATTACCTTCGACGCCTACTATGACCATCTGAAGGAGTTCTTCGGCAAGCCCATCCAGATGACCTTCTACGACGAGCCGGCCATGCACCTCTCCGACGGCCGCATGTGGACTCCCGGGTTCAACCAGGCATTCCAGAAGAAGTACGGTTACTCCCCCATGAAGGATTATCCCGCGCTGTGGTACGACATCGGGCCGGAAACCTCCGCCGCGCGGAACGCTCTGTTCGGCTTCCGCACCGAATTGTACGCGGAGAACTATATTGGCCGCGTGGCGGCGTGGTGCGCACAGCACGGCATCGATATGTCGGGCCACCAGGACCAGGAGGAGGCGCGCAACCCCGTCGCCATTCACGGCGACCTGATGAAGGTCTTCGAGCGCCAGCAGATTCCCGGCATCGATGACATCTATTACACCGGGCGCTCCAACGTGTCGTACAAGATCGTGACCTCGTCGGCGTACAACTGGGACAAGCCGCTGGTGATGGCCGAGACGTACGCCGCGTACCGCCGGATGACTCCCCAGACCGCTTACAAAACGGCCCTGGACCAGTACGCCATGGGGGTCAACGTGCAAATCGGGAACCGGCCGCAAGCCATCGGGCCGGAATCGGACCGGCTGGTGGGGCGCATGAGCTATCTGCTGCGCCACGGCCGTCACGCCGCCGATGTGGCGGTGCTCTATCCCATTGCCGCCATGCAGGCGGACTACTATTTCTCCAGCCCTCCCGCCAGCAACCGCCCGGGAAGTTCGCCCACGTTCTACTGGGCGCTGGAAGGCGGCCTGATCCCGCCCGAAAACGACTACATGGATCTGGGCGAGATGCTCTTCCGCGGACTGCGGGTGGACTACACGTATCTGCACCCGGAAGTCCTGTCGGGCCGGAGCATCATCGATAGAGGCCGGTTGACACTCGATAACAAAGAGAACCGCGAGGCGTTCCGCGTCCTGATTCTCCCCGGCGGGGACACGCTGTCCGCCGGTGCCGCCAAACGCATCCTGGAGTTCTACCGCGCGGGCGGGGTGGTGATTGCCACCCACAAGCTTCCCTCGAAATCCGCCGAGTTCGGGCGCGACAAGGAAGTAAGAGCCATGGTCGGGGAGGTCTTCGGATTCCCTGCCGGCGACCCCGACACGGCCGAGATCCGCCCTGTCGTAGACGATTTCAAAAATTACTTCGCCAACCGGAATGCGGCCGGCGGGCGCTCGTACTTCCTGCCGCAGCCCGATATCAAACTCGTGAACGCCGTCCTGAGGGAAGCCGTGCCGGTCCGTGACGTGGATATCCAGGAGTCTCCCACCTGGCCGGTGAAGATGGGACCCGAATACGACGGCGCCCTCACCTACCTTCACAAGGTGAAAGACGGCAAGGACATCTACTTCTTTGCCAATACGCGCGACACGGCGGTGGATGCGAAGGTCGTGCTGCGGGGAAAGAAGAACCTCGCGCTGTGGGACCCGCAGACCGGCGAGCGGCGGAAGGCCGAGTGCGCGTACTCGGAGCAGAATGGGGAACCGGTCACCACGGTTCGGCTGGCTCTCGCGCCGGTAACGGGTATCTTTTGGGTCGAGGAGTAGCATTCGTGGAGTGGGCCTCCGGCAGGCCAGAGGCCCACTCCACTTGAAAGGTCCATCATGAAATCATTGGCTCGTCCGGGGAATCCGTGGGTAACTTGCGGCTCTCAGCGCTGGGATTGTGTGAGGAAACGGTGAAACTTCCGGCACGTTGAGTCGAAGGTGCGCTGCTC
>JAIQFU010000385.1 GCA_020073115.1 Terriglobia bacterium | reverse complement strand
CGGCCATCGCCTGGCGCACGACCCGGAAATGCGGAGCCCCCAGGGCCGCGCGAATCGCCAGTTCTCTTCGCCGCGCCGCGGCGCGGGCCAGCAGCAGGCCCGCGGCATTGGCGCAGGCCACCGCCAACACGGCCGAGACCGCGGCCAGGAGCATCCACGAGACGGCGCGGGAATCGCCGGTCTGGAAGTCGCGCATGGTGCGCACGGAAAAACGGACCTGGCTGAGAATGTGCGGGGGGACTTCGGCGAGGACGTTCCTGGAGCCGGCCAGCAGCATTTCGCGGGCTTGGGCAACGGTCGTGCCGGGCCGCAGGCGCGCGCAGACCCGGAGCAACCGCGCCGACGCGGGAAGGTTCGCGGGAAAGGCCTGGGGGACGAGCACGTCGGCATTCTCCAGCGACGGCAAGGCGAAATCGGCCGGCAGAACGCCGATGATCCGGGCCGGCTCTCCGTCCAGGACGATGCGGGAGCCGATGGCGCGCGCCTCGCCGCCGAAGCCGGTCTTCCACAGCGCGTGGGAGATGAGGGCCACGCGCGGAACATCCGGCCGGTCCTCCTCCGCGGTGAAATTACGGCCGAGCTCGGGCGCGACGCCCAAGACCGGCAGGAAGTAAGAGTCGGCGCGGGCGCAGCGAAGGCGGACGGGACGGACGCCGGTCCAATCGCAGTTGGCAATGCCGCTCCACGCGCCGAGCGAATCCAGAGGCCCGGGATTCCGGCGCAGGTCCAGGTAGGTGGAGAGGGTCAGAAAATCGTACTCGAGCCATGGGATCCGAATCCCGAGGGAGACGAGCCGGGCGGGAGCGGCGTAAGGGAGTGCGCGGAACAGGACGCGGTCCACGACGCTGAAGATCGCCGCGGTGGAGCCGATTCCGACGGCGAACAGCGCCACGACGGCGGCGGCGATGCCGGGGTTCCGGCGGGCATTGCGCAGCGCGCAGCGGATGTCGGCAAGGAGGTTCAGAAGCAAGAGGGTACCGCAGCGCGCCCCGGAGGTGGGGCGGGCCTTCCGGCCCAAAGCCGGACTTTCGCCGGCGCGCTACCGCCGGTAGATCCCGCGGACGAGTTCCCGAATCGCTTCGGGCACAAAATACTCCCACGGCTCACCGGCGGCGATGCGGCGGCGGACCTCGGTGGCCGATACGCCAATGCATTCCGCGCCGGCGCGCAGCCGTGCGACGGCTGCGGGAAACTCCGGCGGCGGATTGTACTCACCCTCGCGCGCGGCCACCAGAAGGCCAAAGCCGCGGGGGATGCCGGACGCCCCGTAGTCCCAGTTGACGAAACGCTCGGCGGCGTCACGGCCGCACAGGAACGAGAGCGCGACCTGCCCGGTGTAGACCTGGCGGCACTCGGCGGCGATCTCGGCGAACAGGCCGCCTTGGGAAACGGCCAGGGAGAAAGCGGGCTCACCCGCCAGCGCGACACGCAACATTTCCATACGGTCCTGGAAAGAGGCTCCGGCGTAAGGCTTGTGCGGGAAAGTCTCGGGGAGAATGAAGAGGACTTCCTCCACCGATGAGGCGAGCGCCGCACGGGCCAGGGCGATGTGGGCCACGGTCAGGGGATTGAAAGCGCCGGGGAAGATGCCCAGGCGGGCGGGAGCGCCGGGGCGGCGTTGCACGAACCGCATAAGCATTCCGATGGTACGGCGAGTGCGCTTTTTGGCGCAAGGTGGGCGCGCAAAAACACAAAGGGCGCGAGGTTCGCCTCGCGCCCTTTGTCAGACGGAGATCAGGCGGCGTTCGCCAGCAACTCGTCGAAGGTCTCGCCCGACTCGGTCTCGAACTCGTGCCGGTCGGCCGCTTCCTGGCACCGAATGCAGTATTTGGCCCAAGGCACCGCATCGAGGCGTTTGGGTTTGATCTGTTCCTCGCAGTGCAGGCAAGTGCCATAACTGCCATCGGCAACGCGCGCCAAGGCGCCTTTCACATTGCGCAGCAGGTTCGATTCGCGGTCGAGATTGCGGATGGCCAACTCGCGCTCTCCCGCGAGCTGCACTTCATCCAGAGCGTCCGGGGTTTTTTCGATAGCGATGTCATCCCGGTTTCGAAGCCCCACGGACAACTCAGCCCGCTTTGCTTCCAGCATCGCCTTGTATTTTTCGAGGTCGGTCTTGTTCATGGTCCATCTCCTTCGTCAGCCAGTCGGTGTATGACTTGGTTGTCTCAAATACTTTCACCCTCCGCAGATGTATAGACGACAATGCGAAGGGCAAAAGTTTCAACTCCACGAAGCCTGTTGCGCCCTCTATATTCCATCGTCGTCGCTCAGCGGCGGCCTCACAGCAGGCTTGGGGAGCAATCGGCTTGCCAAATATCCCCATGCGTACTAAGCGCCACCAGCGTTTCTTCGCTCCCTGCCGCCCGTTGTCTTATCGGCCGGATGCTAACATTTCTGTTTACCGCATCCAAGAGAAATGGTGAAGTCCAGCACCGATAGACGAGCATACTCGCGTTTCGCTATCGCCGGATGTATTTTTTTCTTTTTAACCGGCCAGGCTCTCATCCCGCTGCTCGGCGTCCAGAACGATGAAGCACTGTTTGGGTACGCGTTCTTTCGACCGCGTACGGGGTTTGCGGTGCAACTGGGCCACTCGCCCCTACCCCTGATGCTGATGAGCTACCTGGGAACCCTGAAAGCCTGGATCTATCGTCCGGTGTTTGCGGTATTTCAGCCCGGAATCTGGAGCCTGCGCGAACCCGCGCTGCTGGCCGGCGTGGGAAGCATCTGGCTCTCCTTTCTCCTGTTGCGCCGCATCGCCGGGGGCCGCGCCGGTGTTATTGGATGCGGGTTGCTGGTCACGGATGCATTGTTTCTGCTCACGGTCTGCTTCGATTGGGGGCCGGTAGCGCTGCAACATCTGCTGCTCGTCGGCGGCATGTATCTCCTGGTGCGATTCTACCAGGAGGGAAGGACCGGACCGCTGTTCGGGGGGTTCCTGCTGTTCGGCCTGGCAATGTGGGATAAGGCATTGGCGGCGTGGATGTTGGGCGGATTCGGAGTGGCCGCGCTGGTGGTTTTTCCAAGGCAAATTTGGGGCGTGACTACGCCGCGGCGGGTGGGTGTGGCGGTCCTGGCTTTCGCCCTGGGGGCGCTGCCCCTGATCATCTACAACGTGGACAACCAGTTCTCTACATTCCGCGGCCAGGACTACAGCGCCAGGGAGATGGGCAGCAAGGCCAGGCTTCTCGCGGAGAGTCTCCGGGGAGCCGGTGGGCTGATGGGCTGGATGGTCAACGAAGACGGGCAGGCGAAGATGCCGCACGCCGCCGGGAACCTCCTGGAGGGGGCGAGTGCGAAGCTGTCCTCGCTGGCCGGACGGCCGCGCCACAGCCTTCAGTTGTACGCTTTTGTGGTAGCGCTGCTGCTGATTCCCCTGGCCCGTGGGGGCGAATTGAGGGCCATTCTGTTCGCTCTCGTCGCCATGGCGGTGCAGTGGCTCCAAATGGCTATGGTGGTGGGAGCCGGCGGCAGCGTCCACCACAGCATCCTGATATGGCCCCTTCCGCAGATGATCATCGCCATCTCGTTCGCTGCGGCTTCGCGGCGGCTGGGCCGCGCGGGCCGGCCTGTCGCTGCGGGTGTACTGGCCGTTCTGATGCTCTCGGGCGTATTGCTGATCAACGAGTATTACCGGATGGCGTGGCGGAACGGCGGCGGGGTGAACTGGACCGATGCCATCTACCCGTTGTCGGATTACCTGAAGCGCGCGCCTGCCGGGCGCGTTTACTGCATGGATTGGGGGATGTTGGACAGCTTGCGGGTGTTGGGGCGCGGCAGGCTGCCGCTGGACCTGCCACCGGATCCCCCGGACGACGTCCAGGCGATTCGGCGGGCGGCGGGCGCGCCGGATCACCTGTTCGTCGCGCACGAGCCGGGTTTCGAGTTTTTCCCGGAGACGAATGCCAGGTTTCTCAAGGCGGCGGAGGCCGCGGGCTTCCGGCGAAAACTGGTGGCAGTGATTGCCGACAGCTACGGCATGCCGGCGTACGACCTCTACCGGTTTGAGTGAATCACGGGCGGGCCCGGGACCCGCCTGCTTACCTTACTTCGAAAACACCGAAGGCCAGTCCCAGGTCGCGGCGCTCGCCGGGGGGGCGGAACGTACGTGCGACCTCCACCGCGACTTCCATCTCGGGCTGACCGGCCACGGATGCAGGCAGCGGGAACGAGAGATGGAAATCGTACTCCCCGGGCTGAATGGCGCCCGGTTGTAGGCGATACCCGTTGATCGAAACAGTTACGGTCAGGGGGCCGGTCCGGAGTTGCTCTTCGGCGCAATTGCCGGATAAGTAGAGTTGCTGTCCGGGCGCCGCCGGGGCGCCCATGCGAAGGGTGGCGCGGCGCGACATCCAGCGGTGCTCGTTATCGTTCGCCCACCAGCCGGGACCGAGCAGGTAATCGATCATGGGGTTCCCGACATCGACGCGGAGCGGTGGACGGGCCTCCGGCGGGCGCGCGGCGTAGAGGCTGGTAATATTGCGCAGGCGCGGGCCGGAAGCGTCGTACACCTCCAACTCGTCCCGTCCGAGGCCCTGGAGCACGACGGCGGCGGGTAGAACGAAATCGTCCGGGTTTCCCAGCGCCGGGCGAGAGGCGATGGCCGCTTCCGCCCCGGGGGCCAGGTAGACGTGCTCCACGCCGATGAGGCGGAAGGGGTGATGCAGCACGCCGCTCCAGAACATGTCGCCATCGACGCCGGTCAGGAGGATCGCTTTTCCCGGGTGGACCTGGTGGGCGCCCGCGACGCCCTCCACGAGCTTCTGGACCTGCAGGCTTACGCGGTAGTTCCAGTCCGAGGCATCCACGGCGTAAGGCGTATTCATCGCGGCGTAGACGGAGACCAGGATCACGCCGGCGAGCCCGCGGATGCCCGGGCGCCACGCCTCGGCCAGCGCCCAGCCGCCCAGCCAGGAGAGGCCGATCAGCGGCAGGTAGAGGTAGTAATTGGTGAGGTGATCGCGTAGCGGAAGCACGAGCCCGATGGTTGCCAGGAACCACAGCAGGCAGAATAAGGCCACCGGCGCGCGGGCACGAAACCTCCACGCCAGGAAGAGCAGCAGCGCCGCGCTGATGGCCGCTGCTCCTGCCGCGTACAGGCGGTCCGCGCTGCTCGACAGGGTCCAGGTGAAGCCGGGCGCCAGGGACCAGACCCAGTACTTTCCGAGGGTGCGGAACATTGCGCCGGTGAAATGCATGGCGTAGACTCCGCTCTGTTGCAGGGGAGCGGCGGCGTGGTGGACAACTCCATAGACGA
>JAIQFU010000384.1 GCA_020073115.1 Terriglobia bacterium | reverse complement strand
CTGGTTGGTCATATCGGAGGCGGCGTTGATACCGTCGCGAACGCGAAGCTGCAGCGCGGCCGAAGCCCGCAGGTCGTCGTCCGACCCGGGGCTGGCGGGCGGCCGAAAGACGTCCAACGGCTGGGAGTATGCCTGCCCGTCGACCGTGAGCCGCACGGTGTAACGGCCGGGCCCGGCGGTCGGGCCTACCTCCGCCTGCGCGATGCCCCAATGCGTGATGGGGCGCGTCTTCGCGTTCTGGAAGCGCGGCTCCTCCCAGATGTGCGGGTTCTCCGGCGGCGTGGTGCGGAGGGCCACCAGCCGTGGCGGTTCGTAACGCAGATCCCAGGACGTGCGGTTCAGGCCCGCGCGGCCGGCTTCGGTCGAGGTACGGATGACAGCCCCGGCGCTGTCGAGGATCTCGACCCGCACGGGAGATTTCGGCGCGGCCGGCAACGAATAAGTCAGCAGCGCGCGGCTGTTGCGGGGAAGGCGGTAGGCCGGGCGGGGGGCGAACAATCGCGCGGTCTGATCGATGCCCTGCTCCAGCGGCGTGATGTCTTCCATCACGTAGATGCCGCGGCCATAGGTGGAGACCACGAGATCGTGATATTGTTTCTGCACCACCACCCACGATACCGGCGCGTGCGGCAGGCCCGTTTCGAGCGGCGTCCACGAGCCGCCGTCGTCCATGGAGTAGTAGAGCTCATTGCCCGTGCCGGCGAAGAGCATGCCCTTTCGATTGGGATTCTCCGCCACCACGCGCGTGTAAGCCAGCGGTCCTTTGGGCAGGTTGCCCGTGATCTTCGTCCAGGTCTTGCCGTAATCCGTGGTCTTGTAGAGGAACGGATCGCGGTTGTCCATCAGGTGGAAATCCACTGCGACGTAGGCCGTGGCCGGGTCGAAGTGGGAAGGCTCGATTTTTGATACCACCCCCCACGCGGGCAGGCCGGCGATGTTCTTCGTCACGTCGTTCCAGCGCGCGCCGCCGTCGCGGGTGTACCAGACCTTTCCGTCGTTCGTACCCGCCCAGATGAGGCCCTTTTCGATCTCTGAGGGCGCGATGGAGAAGACCACCTCGCCGTAAAACTGGCCGAGGTTGTCGGGCACGATTCCTCCCGAAGAAACGATGCGGCTGGGGTCCTGGGTGGAAAGGTCCGGACTGATGATGCTCCAACTGGAACCGCCGTTGGTGGTTTTGAAAATGTACTGGCAGCCGAAGTAGATGGCGTTGTGGTCGAACGGGTCGATGGCCAGGGGCGGGGTCCAGTGGCAGCGGTACCTGGCGAGGTTGGGCTCGGAATCGAGCGTGTGGAGCCCGGGGCCGACGGAGCGCGCGAGCTTCGTTCGCGCGTCATAGCGGGTGACTTCGCCGCCGTAGCAGGAGGCCCAGATGATGTTGGTGTCGGTGGGGTCGGCGAGGGTGAAACCGGATTCGCAGCCGCCCAGTCCGTGCTCCCACGCGCCGCCCGCGCCGCCGCGGCCGCCTCCACCGCCGCCTCCGCGCCCGCCGGGGAACGCGCCCGGAACGTTGGGCCCCGCCTCGGGGGGACATCGCTGTCCACGGAGACGTGATACATCTGGCCGATCGGCATGGTGACCCGGTTGGAAGTCTTGCCGTGGTCGGTGGTCATGTACATGCCGGCGTCGTGCGTTACGAGGATGCGGTCGGCGTTGGCGGGGTCGATCCAGATGTCGTGGGTATCGCCGCCCCAGGGCACGGTGCGGAAGGTTTTGCCGCCGTCGGTGGACTGCCAGAAGCTGCTGTTGGCCACCAGAACCTCGTCGGGATTCGACGGGGAGACCTCGATGCGGATGTAGTACCCGGCGCGACCGATGAGGGCGCGGGCCCAACTGGAGGTGATCCAGGTTTCGCCGCCGTCGTCGGAGCGCCAGACGGAGCCCTGGTCGGCGGTCTGGATCAGGGCGTAGACGCGTTTGGAGTTCGTGCGGGCGATGGCCACGTCGATTTTGCCCACGGGGGATTTGGGCAGCCCCTGGCCTTCGAGGCGCTTCCAGGTGGAGCCGCCGTCGCGCGAAACATAGAGCGCGCTGCCCGTTCCGCCGCTGTACATGGCATAGGTGTGCATTTCCACCTGCCACATGCCGGCGAACAGGACGCTGGGGTTGTTGGGGTCTATGGCGAGCCCCGAGCAGCCGGTATTCGGGTCGGCGAAGAGCACACGTTGCCAGTTCCGGCCCCCGTCGGCGGTTCGGAAAACGCCGCGCTCCTGCTGCGGTCCGGTGGCGCGACCCAAGGCGCAGGCGAAGACGATCTCCGGGTTGGTGGGGTGGACGACGATGCGGCCGATGCGCCCGGTCTCGTCGAGGCCCATGTGGGTCCAGGTCTGGCCGGCGTCGGTGGACTTATAAATGCCGTCGCCCATCATGTCCGAATCGCGGATGGCCCAGGCTTCGCCGGTCCCCGCCCACACCGTGTTGTGATCCGAGGGCGCCACGGCCAGGGCGCCGATGGCGGCCGCGGGCAGGCTGTCGGACACGGGCGCCCAGCGCTCACCGCCGTCGGTGGATTTCCAGACCCCGCCCGAGGCCGCTCCGGCGTAGTAAACCTTCGGGTCTCCCGGCACGCCGGCGGCGGCGGCGATGCGGTTGCCCACGGCGGGTCCCATGAAGCGGAAGCGCAGCGGTTCCTGGGGTGCGGCGCCTCCTCCGCGGCGCTGGGCCGGCGCGGCGGAAGCGCCCAGCAGGATGGAGATCAGGCAGATGTGCCAACGGCTCATTCTCATAGCGATTCCCTTGGAAAGGCGTACAGGTTCGAAGTGTATCACCCCGTGGCGTGAACATTCCTGTTCGCCCTGCCGGCAACCTGCCGACACGGCGGGCAGGAATGCCCACGCCACGGATTAGCGGCAATTTCCAAAAGCAACGGTTCCAATTTTGATATTTGTGCCCTATAATTACTTTCACTTTCAATAGAACCAGGAGGTGAGAAACGATGCCAAATAAGAAATGGACCGTAATGGTCTGGATGGCCGGCGATAACAATCTGCAGGATGCCGGCGAACAGGATCTCCAGGAGATGAAAAAGGTCGGATCGACCGCCGACGTGGACGTGGTCGTGCAATTCGACCGGATGAGCGACCAGAACACGCGCCGCTACCACATCCAAAAGGGCACCCCGCTCCAGCAGGACGAGGTGCAGAGCCTGGGAGCGACCAATTGCGGCGACCCGAAAGTCTCGACCGATTTCTTCGTCTGGGCGATGAAGCAGTATCCGGCCGACCGGTATCTGGCGAGTTTCTGGAACCACGGCGGCGGGATCGACGAGACCGACGTTTATGCCCGCGCCCGCTCCATGGGCCTGCCGGCGGGGCGCAAGGTGCGGCGCGGCAATGGCAATGGCAATGGCGGCGCGGCGGTGACGGAGGCGCATGCGCGCGTTATCGCCAACAGCCGGTACCGGCACGCGCTGTTTTCCACCACGGTCGAGAAGGCGATTGTGCGCCGCGGCATCGCATACGACGATACGGCGCGCGATTTTCTCGATAACGCGGAACTGAAAACCGTGCTGAAGGACGTGACCACGCAGACCGGCAAGAAGATCGATCTGGTGGGTTTCGACGCCTGCCTGATGAATATGATCGAGATCGGCTACCAATTGCGTCAGTACGCCGGATACTCGGTGGGGTCGGAGCAGACCGAGCCCGGCGAGGGGTGGCCCTACGACACCGTCCTCGGGGATCTGAACGCCAATCCGGCGATGGGCGCCGGCGCTTTCGGGACGGCCATCGTGAAGCGCTACATCGGGTCGTATACGAGCGGTGGCGTGACGCAGTCGCTCCTCGACCTGGGACGCTCGGACGACATCGCCAAGCTGGTGGACGCGCTGGCCAAAGCGCTGCTCGCCGCTATTAAGAAGCCCGCGGATTACGCCGCGGTGACCAAGGCCACGAAAGCGGCGCAGCATTACGAATACGCCGATTTCCTGGATCTGTGCGACCTTTGCGCCCAGCTCAAGACGCGGGTCTCGGCCAAGGCGGTCAAAACTGCCGCAACCGCCGTGATGGATGCGTTGTGCGGCGGCGCTTCGCCATTCGTGGTGGCATCCAAATCGAAGGGCAAGGGCGTGGCCAAATCTTTCGGCGCTTCGATCTATTTCCCGGCAGCGCGCGACGTGAAGGTGGCCTACAGCAGTTTGGATTTCGCCAAGGCCACGGCGTGGGACGAGTTCATCGCCGCGTACCAGAAGCCCTGACGCGAGGCGAAGCCAATGCCCTCCCGGAGCCGCGGCGCTAGGCGCCGTTCCGAAGGATGGACCCTCGAGCCATTTGCGGCGCCGGGAGGCCGCCGGGGTGCGGCTGCCGCGCCCGATCCGATGATCGAAAAGCTGGCAGCGAGCGGGCGTGTGGCCTTGCGCGGGGCGCATACCGCCCGTCCGGACGCGCGCGGCGCCGGGACGGACCTGGCCCTGGATGTCGATGCAGCGCGCGATGAGCGCATGGTCGTCGCCGTCCGCCACCCGTCCGGGGCGATCACGTTCCACCCTCCGGTCGAAACGGAGCGGAGAGGCGGGGCGCGAGCCGGGGCCACCCACCGTTTCTCCGTAGCGCTCACGGCCGGGCCGGTCGAAAGCGCCCTGCGGGGCGAGGCCGGTCCCTAGGCCACTCTTTTTACAGCTCACAGCTTACTGCTTACTCCCCTCCGCCCCAACTATCACTTCCCCCCCAGCGGCAGTAACCGCGGGCCGGTGCGGTTGCGGGTATCGATGGTGACCTCGCAGGACATCCCCAGGCGCAGGGGCCGGTTGGCGGGAAAGGGCGGGAGGCGCACGATTTTGACGGGAATGCGCTGCACCACCTTCACCCAATTGCCGGTGGCGTTCTCCGGCGGCAGGAGAGATAAAGCCGAGCCGGTGCCGGCCATAATGGAGTCCACCGTACCTTTAAAATTGACCACGGGGTAGGTGTCCACTCCCACCGTGGCGGACTGGCCCACATAAACGTGGGTCAGCTCCGTTTCCTTGTAGTTGGCCTGGATCCACAATCCCGACGTTTTCAGGGGCACCAGCATCATCAAGGGCTGCCCCGGCTGGACCCAGTTGCCCGGGGTTACCTGCCGCCTGGTGACATAGCCCTCGATTTCCGCTTTGACCCGGGTGTAGTCCAGGTTGAGGCGGGCCTGTTCCAGTTTAGCCCGGGCCTCTTTGAGGGCCGGCTGCTCTTCCAGGGGGATGCTGGTGGAGCCGCCGATGGCGGCCTGGGCCTCCCGGAGTTCCTGCCGGGTCTGGTCCACTTCCGATTTGGTCACCTGGAAGTTGGTGTTGACTTTGTCCAGGGTTTGTTTGGGCACGGTGCGGCGCGCATAAAGGCCGGTATAGCGCTTCTGGTCAATGCCGGCCTGGCGGAAATTGGCCTCGGTCTGGGCTACCCGGGCCTGGGCGGTGGAGACTTTGACATAGCGTTGGGCCAGGTCCTGGCGCAGGCGGTCCAGGTTGGCCGCGGCCTGATTCACCGCCACCTGATAATCCGTGGGGTCCAGGGTGAGGAGCACCTGACCCGGGGTCACCTGCTGGTTGTTATCTACCAGCACCTCCGCCACCCTCCCGGGCACCCGGGGGGAGATCACCCCCACGTGGCCGCTGACGTAAGCGTCTTCGGTGCTGATATTGAGATGGATATAATACCAGTAGCCCAGAGTCACCCCTATCAGGAGAAGGAACAGCAGCGCCAGGCCGATGCGGACGGAGGTCTTACGGAGCATTCCGGGGTTTCTCCTGGGGGAGGAGTGCGTTGATGGCCCCCATGGCCCAGAGCAGTTCGGCCTTGGCCATTTGATGATCGTAGAGGGCGGTCCAGTAATTGACCCTGGTCCTGGTGAGCAGGGTGTCGGCGTCGATGACCTCGGTGGCAGTGCCCACCTGCTCCTTGTACCTCTCCTCATTGAGGCGTAGATTCTCTTGCGCCTGGGTCACGGCCTTTTCCGTCACCCGGATGCGATCTGCCGTATCTTTGACCTTAAGATAGGCATTCTGCACGTCCAGGCGCACCTGATCGTCCAGGTCTTTGTGCTGTTCCCGGAATTGACTCACCTTCAATCTGGCCTGAGCCACCTGGGCCTTGGTATCCAACCCGGAGAATAGGGTCCACTGCATGCCGAAGATGCCGAACCATTGGGTGTCGTGCAACATGAATTCGTTCTGCTGATAATTCAGGCCAGCCTGGGTGTAAAGACGGGGGAAAAACTGGGACTTGGTCTGGGTCACCACTTTTTCCTGCTGTGAGATACGCTTGGTGGCGGCCTGGAGGTCGCTACGCTGTTCCAGGGCCGCGTTGGTGGCTTCCTCCAGTCCCCAGGGCCGGGTTTCGAGCTTTTCGTCTTTCAGCACCGTGGCGGCCGACACCGGCAGGGCCATGACCTTATTGAGGGCCGAGCGATTGTCGATGATGTCGGTTTTGGCCACAATGAGGCGCTGTTCGGCATCCGCCAGGGAGACTTCGGCCTGGAGGACGTCATTGTAAGTGACTACTCCGAAGTCGTATTGGTCCCGGGCAATCTTCAGGTGGGCCTTAAGATCCACGACCTCCTGCTGGGCCACGGTCTCCAGCTTCTGGGCCCGCAGGGTGCTGAAATAGCCCTTGGAGACATTGAGGAAGAGGTCGTCCCGGGTCTTGGCGGTGTCGAGGATACTGGCCGATTTGCCCATGACGGCGGCCTGGTAACGGGACGGGGTGCCCCAGAAATCGAAGATGGTCTGATCAAGGATGATCTTGCTGCTCCAGTAGTTACGGTTGGTGGTGGGAAACGAAATGTTTCCCCCGGGTACCCCTGGAAAGGCTCCAGTCGGAATTTTTGCCTGGGTTTCATTATCATTAATGGTCTGGCTTCCC
>JAIQFU010000010.1 GCA_020073115.1 Terriglobia bacterium | reverse complement strand
GTTGGCGTCGGGACAGAGCAGTTCCGAGGGGATATTGGCCCCGAAGGATTTTGTCACGTATTAACTCGTAGGCCCGGTCCGACAAGCTCTCGGTGGCATAGAGTCGGCCCGCAGGCACTGGATGTTTCGAGGTCATTTAGATCCTTGTTTGAAGATACTGCGACCGCTTCCCGTGGAGCAAACGGCGGAGCGACGCAACGCGTAAGCACGCCTAAAGGACGCCCACATCTGATATATCAGAGTACCATGCCGGAGCAGTCGAGTCAAGCTGCCGCCGAGATGATCCGGAGCGCGACATGGCTCGATTATCTCCAGGCTGCCGGTCATTCCAGCAGCCATTTCGGAAAGTCCCTTCTTAGCCCGACATCTTTCAAATCGATCTGCTTGATTCCCATCTTGAGCGCCGGCGAATCAGGCCTCAGCCGAAAATCGCGGGGCTGCAACTCCAGGAACATCGGATCGGCGTACGCGTCCGTCGAGGCGACGCCCTGCGCGCGAAGAGTCTGCAAAAACGCCGGCGTGGAACTCTCCTGCACTCCGCCGCAGTAATACAGGTTATGCTCGATCTTCGATTTGGCCACCTGTTGCGGGCCGATAGCGAACGTGTAAAACACCGCGGCCCCGTTCGAGTTGTAGAAAATGTTCCGCTCCAGCACGCTTCCGTCAATGCGCTCCCCAGGGCCGTCTCTGAAAATCCGGAAATAGCCTCTTGGAAGGACGTCGATCGCGTAGTTATTGATGACGCTGTTACCGCCCTTGTGTTCCCATGCACCGGCGTTGGAGCGGTAGATGACGTTCTCTTCCCAGGTGGTTCCACGCTGCCAGTCGTCCGTGCGCAGACAGCCGCTCACCCACTCGTTCGAGAAGATGTCGTGGACGTAGTTACGCTTGATGAGATCGCCTTCGCCGCAGCCGCTAACGTTTATGGCCGCCCCGTCGCCCAGTTTCTGCAGTACGCGCTCCACTTCATTGTTCTCGATGAGGTTCTTCCTGGTGTGCAGGAACGGTATGACGTCGTCCCACGCCGTCTTGGGTCCTCCGATCTCCTGCCAGCGCAGACTCTTGCAGATTTCCCGGGTATCGCATGGCCGCTGGAAATAGGGAACGCGAGGGCCGGCCAGGCAAATAGCGTGGCGCGGCATGTGGTGAATGTAGTTGTTCGCGACGTGGTTCTCTCCGCTCTGCCACAACACCACTCCAAGCGAGTGCCAATAGATCAAGCCGCAATCGTGAATATGATTGTTGAGAATCTCGTTGCGCTTGTTGACGTCCTTGCGGCCGGCTCCGTACCCGAGCAGTAGGATGCCCCCCTGTCCCATGTGACGGATTTCGTTGCCTTCAATGCGGTTACCCTGGGCGTACAGATCCAGCCGAACGGCGTCGCCGCCGCTATCCCGGAACCTGCAATTCTGGACCGTACATCGCTCGGCCCCGCGCAGGCGGACCAGAGCATTAGGTTTGTCGATCATCTCCCAATCGTGCTGCATGCCGACATCGTTCTCGTTCCACACGTCGCGATCGGCGTGCGCGAACGTCAGCCCCCGGAAGATGAGGTTACGAACCGGGATGTCGGTGGGACCATCGATATCGATTTTGCCCTCCACGCGGATCAACTCGCGGAGGCGCGGGGCCACTATGCCTTCCGGCTTCTCCGTTCGCGGCCACAGGTAAAGCTTGCGAGTATGAGTGTTGAGCGCCCATGCTCCGGGGTGGTCCAGAACCTCCAGCACATTCTCCACCCAGGCCGTCGGCTGCCTCGTCGTCGTTTTGGCCAGAGAGTAGGTGGCGGGGATCTTGGTGCGCGCCAACCGCGCTTTTTCGTCGACCGACTCCAGCGCCAGGACATTCATAGTCGATTGAGAGGAAGGAGTCGATCGAATCACTATCTCGACATCATCGAGGTTGCTCCAGTTGCGGAGTATGCCCGCGGGATAGTAGAGGTTGCGGACGCGGCTGGTCCGGTCGTTTCGTTCCACGCCGGCCGGCGGATCCTCGGGGTTGAAGCCTCTCCCTTGGGCACGCGGCAAGTGTCCTCGCTCGTCGTACAGAGTGTAGAAGCGGCCGAGGGAATCCGGAACATCTGCCACCCAGACCTTTCCGCCGGCAGTAACCGGGAGTTCGCTGAGCATGGTCTCCGGCTCCTTCCAGCCTGTGATTTTCACGCCAGAAGTGATGATGGGTCGCTCCCCCGGAACCGCCTGGTAGGTAATCGAGTATCGGTCCGTGCCGGAATCCTCAAGCCCGAAAACCAGCGGATCGCGCAGCGTGTACGTGCCTCCGCGAATCCATACGGTGACATTTGATTTGAGCCCCTTGGCGACTAATTTGCGCACCTCGTCTCGCGCACGTTGCAGGGTGGCAAAGGGTCTGATCTTATTGCCGGGGTTTTCGTCCCGGCCACTGGGCGCGACGTAGACCTCGGCGCCGTTCGCGACAGCGCCGCGCGGCGTCTGGGCGCCCGCAGCGGCAACGAAGCTGCTCGTCAAAAATGATCGTCGGTTCACGATGCCTCCGTGCTCGTTTCCTCGTTACCACGTCAGTCTCGAACTTAGGCCGAAGCAGGGCCATCCGTGCCCGGGATCACCCGCGTCAAGTCCTCGCCCAGGATTGACGGACACCAGTTAGCCTCGATGTGCTCGACAACCAGTTCCGTACCGCGCGCGTGGCTGACGAACGGTCGCTTTCGCGGATCGTACATCGCATCCGTCAAATCCCGCGCCACTACCACGTGGAAGCCGAGTCGCGTCATCTCGCGGACTCCGAAGGCGCGGTTGAGGATACAAATGTTGGTGTGGACGCCCATGAGGGCGATATTCGTGATGCTTTCCTGCTTACAAAAATTGTAGATTTCCTGCCCGCTGTCGCTGATGCCGTCATACCCGACGATGTCGATGGCCGAGTGCTCGCGCTCCCAGGGATACACACCCCTGGTAGTGGGCGGCGCGGGACCGGTAAATTTCCTCGAGACCGGGTCATCACAGCCGCCGGATATCGGAAATATCGCCTGCTCCTCCCGGCTTGGCTCGGTCGCCCGGACCGGGATGGATGAGGGAGCCATTGGCGCACGCTGCATTCTCTGCCGCTCGGGTCTTCCCTCGTAATACTTCATCGTGTCGCTGGGAGCATGGATGATCGCCACGCCCAGGTTACGGGCGGCATTGACGACCTGGTTCATCCGCGGCGCCATTGCAGCCACACGCTGCGCCGAAAGACCGCAGAGATGAGTGTCCCACATGTCGATGATGATGATGGCGGTCTGGGCGACCTCCCAGCGCAACTCCTCTTCGGAGATCTTCGGTTTGCCGCTGCCGGGCGGCTGTTCCTGGCGGCGGCGCGCCCGCAGTCGCAGCGTTCCGGGCACTTTGGGGCGTTTTGGCAGGGATTCGCTGTCCGCTTGTTGGGCATCCGCCACGGCCATGCTCAGCGCTCCGGGCAGCATGGCAAGGAAGAATCGTCGGTACATTAAGGCTCCTTTGCACGGGGTCGCAGCCGATTGGCAGTTGCCGGCAGCCCGCTAATACAAAGGCCGCCGGCGCCCGCCAAACTGCGTCGTCAACCTCTTACCACGTCAGCCTCAGAGTGAGCTGAAGGTTCCGCGGCGAGTTCGACGAGTTCTGCGTGCTCAGAATGCCGTTGCTCCCCGGCGTTGACATCCCTGGGTTGTTCAACACCTGGAAGAAATCGGCATTGAGCCGTAGCTTAACCCATTCTGTCAAGGAAACGCTCTTGAACGCCGACGCTGAAAGATTGAACGCCCATGGACCCGGCATAAACTGATTCCTCCACCAATGCAGGTTCGTGTTCACGCTGGTCCGCGTCACGGTATTGTTTTGCAGTGGTATCCACACGGTGTTGGTCTCCCAGTAGGTGGACATGACGGTATTGGAAGGAGCATTAGGCGGCAGAGCCGTCTGGCCGTAGGGAATCAACGGCAGATTGGACGGAGCGTAACTCGAAGGAATGCCGCAAATGCCGGTGCAATTGCCGGCGGCGTCCTTCCGGTTGACAAGCGGCGGCGAAATGTACCCGTTCCAGGCCAGGTAACCAGGGCGGCACACGCCGCTGGAGCAGTCCTGAATCGGGTATTGGGTCCCGTACGTCTCCACTTTCCCTGTCGTGCCCCAGTTGCTGGTCGGGAGCGACCAGTACCGGCTATTGTAGGAACCCGTTCCGGCGACCTGCCATCCGCCAATGACGGCGTCGAGAAGCCTTCCGGCATTGTGGCCTAGAAGCTTGCCTCGCCCGAACGGAAGCTCGGCCACCCAGTTCCACCTCAACTGGTGGTGGGGGATCGCCGTGTCTCGTGCGTAATTCAGGAAGCGATTCATCGCGTCGAGATCCGTTGGAACCGCGCCCGGCATATAACTCGAAGCCGGCGTCAATGTGGTGCCGCCGCCATTTCCGACCAGGGTTGACTCCGTGAACGGGTTGGTCATTACATAGGAGAACTGGAAGCCAACGCCACGGGAGAACCGGCGCTGCGCTTCGATGGTGGCGCTGTTCGCGTTGGAGACTGCCCTCTTCACATACTCGGTCATGCTACCGTACGTGGTCTTATCGTAGTCGTTCATTCCCGTCGAAGCATACGTGCCGCTGGGCGTCGGCTGACCCGTCGTTACGTACCATATATACGAGTTCGGGGCAGCGTTGAAATTGTACTGCTGCGGGAGATTTTTCGCGTGCGTGCCCACGTAACTGGCTGTGGCCACGATACCGGAAAACAGTTCGCGACCTATGGACAAATTCCACTCCTGAGCTATGGTGGGCGGCTGATCGGGGCTCATGAATTGCAGGGCGCAACAGCCGGGCGTAATCTGTACAAACGATGGATTGTCGAGAACGTTCCGTGTATTGACGCCGGCTACGAACTGCGGAACCGACCGGAGTTCATAATTTGGCAGGCCATCCGGGCCAGGTATGACTCCAGCCAGCGCCTGGTTGCTAACCCAGTACTGAATTGGGTAGCCGTAGGGTATTCCGCTGCCCGCAAGGTTGTCCCAGGTGCGCAGGGCCGTCTGCGAATCGTAAAGGCCCCAGCCCCCGCGCAACATAATCGCCTTCATGGTGTCGCCTAGCCGGTAGGCGAACCCGAAGCGCGGCTCGAAGTTCCATGGATTGCCGTGTATCAAGCCCGACGGAAGCCCGGCTTGATCCGCCGACTCGAATTTTGCGCCAATCGCCTGCAACTGACCGATCACGCCGGGAGTAGTCATATTGGCTGCGTACATATCCTGGAGCGATCGTCCGAGCACCATTGAGTGCGTACTCTTATCGAACCCAACCTGGAAATTACCTTCCACGCTTTGAGCAGGCATATTCTGGTAGCGCAGGCCGAAATTCAGGGTCAGCCTGGAGTTGGCTTTGAAATTGTCCTGAACATATCCGGAGTACTTGTTTTCGCGCAGGTCGAACGCGGGGCGCTTGGTAGTCTGCTTGAATGTGTTGACGTAGCCGAGGAAGAAACTCGCGCCCGTAAAGCCGGTTCGCGCAGCGGCGCCGTACGACGATCCGCTGGCCGGATCGAAGAGCGCCGTGGCCAGATTACCGTAGCTGATCGTGGACGTAGGCTGGTCGATCCACACATTGAGGAACTCCATGTGGAGTTGGCCGCCGAACTGGATCTGGTGCCGGCCGTACATACGCGTAAGATTTTCATTTACCAGGAAAATCCTGGTGGTGTTCTGGCGCGCCTGCTGCACGGAGTAGTTGGTCCCAAAACCCATGCCGCTGGTCTGGTATGCCGTCAGGGACGAGCCGCCTATATTCGGCATGCCCAGATAATCGGCCATGTTGCCGATGCCAGGCGCCGAAGGGGCCCCTGTGAACTTGAACTCGTGCGCGAACGAGACCTGCAACTCGCTCAGGAATGAAGGCGAGAACGAGTGGGTCCAAGACCCGGCGGCGCTGCTGTCGCCGTAGTAATTGCGGACCTCGTTCAGGGGATTGCTTGCCGGGGTTAGCGTCGGCGTGCCGTTCCCGTAGATCTGAGTGTCCACATTGCGCGAAACTCTGCCGAACACTTGATCGCGGTCGCCCAGCCGGTGATCGATCCGGCTCGTGCTCATATAGTCAGTCGTGAAATTGCCGAGGACGCCGTAGAAGTTGTTGCCGATATTGGGATTGACCCCCGGGAACGTCGGCTCCGGCATGATGCTGTAGAGATACTTGGCGTTGGGGCTTTGGCGATTCGCCGGGATCACATTGTTCCCAAACGGCGTGCGCGCCCAGTTTTGCGCTTTCGTTCCGGTACTCAACGGGTCATATATGACGGTCAACCGGTTGAGGTTGTCGACCAACCCGCTGTAGTCGCCGTTGCGCATCGCCATCGTCGGCATGGTGGTGCCCGTGGTGGAGGCGCTGGCTTGGCGATAGGCCTCATACGAGGTGAAAAAGAACGTGCGGTTCTTGCCGTTGTAGATCTTTGGAAGGTACACCGGCGCGCCCACCGATCCGCCGAATTCGTTGCGCACGTAGTGCGGGGGCTTGGTGTAGTAGTCCTGGCGCCGCCGGGCGACGCCCACGCCGCTGTTCCGGTTCGTCTCGAACAGGCTTCCGTGAACGCGGTTCGTCCCGCTTTTGGTGGAGAGCATGACCGACCCGGGGCGGTCGAACTGAGCCGAGGAAAGGCTCGTCTCCACGCGCAATTCCTCGACGCTGTCAACGCCGGGAAGGCGTCCGCTCCAGTCCCCCACGTCGCGGTTCTTGATGACCGCGCCGTCCTGGTACAACTCCACACCGTCGCGCAATCCCGTGTTAATTGGGTTGATGGCGCCGTCCTGTCCCCCGACCAGACTGGGGGTGCTCATCAATACGAGGTTCGCAATGTTACGCCCGTCGACGGGCAACTGCTCGATGCGTGCGCGCTCGAGGTTCCTCGAGATGGTCGCTTCCGTCGTGGCAAGCAGGGGAGCAGCCTCCCCTTCTATGGTGACTTGGGTGGTCACTGCCCCCACCTTCATGACAGGGCTGATCTCCGCCGTCTGCCCGACGGCCAACAGGAAGGCGCCCTTCCATGTCTCCATACCGGAAGATGTCACGGTGATCTCGTAAGAACCGGGCTGGACGGGCGGGAACCGGAAGGCTCCGACGTCGTTGGCCGTCGTCCCGTACTCTCTCATCGTCGCGGTATGAACGAGGGTTACTTTCGCTCCCGCAACCACGGCGGAGCTGGCGTCCTTGACGACGCCTTGGACCGTGCCGCTTCCAGTCTGGGCGGTTAGGATCATCGCCGACACAACGGCCGACAAGGCAACCCGCGATGCTAGCTGCAAAAGCATGATTTCTCTCCTACGGTGTGGATCGTAAATCTGTACAGGATGGGAGTTCCCGGCGGAGTGGAAGCAGCGCGCGACCTTCTGCCCGCGGCGCGTCCGCGCCCCGCTCCCTTAGGGCCGCGGCTCTGAACCGCGCACGTGCGACCGAAAGCGAGTGGGGCGCGGACTGGCGCCGGGGGTAGGGAGAGGACAAACGTTGCGCCGCCGTGCATAGCTGGTGTCACGCGCAATCCATTCCTTTGGGACAAGCGCCTGCGCAGCCGGTAGACATCGCCCGCCGCGGGCGATCATCCGGCCGGGGCAGGCCCAAGCCTTTGGCTTCTGGTATTTCAGTCAATCGTACTCGGATTCCCGGATGCTGTCAAGAGCGACTTGCATCGCGTGTTTTCGAGGGCAAAATCAACAAGAGACCTTGCGGAGTATTGCCGGAGATTGACTCAGAATGCGGCGATTCCGTGTTCTACGGCTGCGATATCAGTATGGCATAGAGCGCAGATTCTGGTCCGGAAACGCGGCCGCGACCTGTCAGCGCAGCCAATTCAGATACCGTTTCAGAAAGTCGAACGTGCCCTGGCCGTTGATCATGTGCGGCCCGTCGAAGAACTCGATCGCGACATGGTCTTCGATCTTCATTTGCGAATAGAAGAGGCGGGTTTTGGCGTACTCATACGCCACCCACTCGTCCGGAGCCACGCTGTCGCGATGCCCCCTTTCCACCATGAACGGACGGGGCGCCATCAGGTTGGACAGGTCCGAATAGTTTACCTTGTTCGCAAAGTCGAACTCCAACATGTCATACTCCTGCAGCAGCATGTAGGAGTACGGCGACTCGACGCTGGTGGTCTTCCAGACCCATTCGTTGTAGTCGCCCGAACAGATGGAGAGCGCATAATCATCGAGCAGGGGTGGAACTCTGACCGCAGCCTTACCACCGTAAGAAAGGCCGTAAAAGCCGATGCGCCGCGAGTCGACGAACGGCTGCGACTTGAGCCATTCGAGAGTGCGCTGCTGCTGGCCGAGGATGTAGGAGAATAGCGACAACTTGAGGGGATGGCTCTTGCGCTGCAGCAGGCGAAAACGGTCCTGGCCGATATAAGGGTTCTGCGGCGCATATACGACGAATCCCTGTTCCGCCAGGCGCGCGGCGTACCGGTGGTATGCGGGGTTATCGACGTTAGGATCCGCGACGGCCTGCGGGCGCCCTTCCAGGCCGTGCTGGCACACTACCACAGGGCGGCGCTCGCCGGACTTGAGGTCCTTGGGCAACAGCAGAATGCCATATGCGAACACGTCCGGCCAAACGTCCAGCGCCACTTCATAGCCGCGGAACTTCGGATTGTCATAGATGAGCCGCGTCCGCGGATTTATCGGCAGACTGGGAGCGGGCAACCGTCCAATGATTTCGTCCCAGATGTAGTCGCGATAGAACTGTGTCGTTTGCTTCCATCGTTCCGGGGTGGAGGCGTCAGCCTTCGCCCAAAACTCCTGGCGGCGCTTGGGGGATTCCCGGATCAGCCATTGCGTGTAGTTCACCCAGGTATCGAACTGCCGATGCATACGGTCTTCGGCATTCGGGCCGGAATCTATGCGCCGTGGGAGGGCGCCCGCCACCCGCATGGGCCGCTTGGCGCCCACGGCGCGCAGCAGGGCGGCCACCGCCTGGTCGGAACCCGGCTGCGCTTCGGCGCCGTCTTCCACCAGCGTCAGGCGTTCCCCCGCGCCGAGCCGCTCGAAATGGACACGCGCCTTTTCGACCTCGCCCCGCACGGCCTCGGCGGGCGGTGTCGTGATTGTTCCATTCGGTGTGGCGCCCCGGCGCTGGTCCGTCTGCGGCGGCGGGCCGGTCACAAGCGGAAAGCGGCAGTACTCCACCACCAGCGCGCGCGGGGCGATAAGGCTGGCGATATCCGCCTCGCCGAACTCGCGCACCAGGGACCAGATGTCGCGGTAAATCGGTTCTTTCCAAAGTTCCTCGCGAGGCTGGAAGTATCCGCTCACCAGCGCGGCGTCGATGCGCGGATCGAGAGCCGCGCTGTGGAAGGCGATGAGGCCGCCTTCGCCGTAGCCGGCAACAGCGATGGGAGCGCGCGTTTTGGCATTCTCCCGCTCGAACCAGTCCACTGC
Source organism: Terriglobia bacterium (assembly GCA_020073115.1). Lineage (GTDB taxonomy): Bacteria > Acidobacteriota > Terriglobia > Bryobacterales > Bryobacteraceae > BOG-224. The sequence goes on along the minus strand of JAIQFU010000010.1, from coordinate 36,859 downwards.
GGCGAGCACGGCCTGCACTTCGTACCCGACGATCTGGCGTCCGGCCTCGAAGGCCATGCGGTAGATCCACTCCCGGTGCGGCTGGTTGGTCATCCGGATGCCGGGAATTCCGGACCAGGTATCCTTGCGGTCGATGATGGTGGGGACCAGGACCAGGCAGCCGTTCTCGGCCAACCGCCGCGCGAACTGCGCTCCCGGCGGGATGCCGGGCGCCAGACCGGCAAGCATCTCGGGCGACCAGTCGGCATCCGGTATGGCGATCACGCGGGCTATGGGAACGCCGTCCGGTTCGAGCATGAGGCCCTCCACCGTCACACCGCCGAAAATCGGCCAGCGGACGGCATGGACACGATAGCCCGGACCTCTGCCGATTAAGGACCCGGCGCGGGTGTCGGCGATCAGGCTGACAGCGTCGAAGCGGGCACGTTCATCCACCGCGCCGATGATGGTCCTCAGCCTCTCGCGATTTGCGGCGACCGATTTGCTGTACGCTTCCGGCGAACCGTAATCGCGGCGCCAGAAGCGCGCGCGATTTTGCGGCGCGGCAGCCGTTTCTCGGTCCAGGAACCGGTGAATGCCGTTCACCATGGCGGCTGCCAGGTCGCCCGTCATGGTGAGCGGCGAAGTGCCCGCCAGATTGTCCTGGGCCAGCAGAGGGATGCCCACAAGAAGTAGTGCGATGGCTCGAATTTTGATGCGGTTCCTCATTTGCGGCGATCTCATTGGGTTCAACAGGCCGTTGAATTCCGCACCTCTATTAGTGCGATAGCAATTACAAGATACGGTCAGGGTCGGTCGAAGTCAAGATGTATAGTTTATCGGGATCCTGTACAGCCGCCCTTCAGATCTGCGAGCCTTGACAGTCCTCTCGCCCCCGATTAAGATTACTGCAATACCAGAAGCAGGTGCCGTGTCCTGGGAGCCGGAACCGGGAGGAGGCTTAAGCGTGGACAGAAGAAACTTCATGAGGAACTCGGCGGCGGCGCTGGGCTCTCTCGTTTCCGCGGAGGGATCCGAGGCCCCTGCGCCGCAGGCGCAAGAGCAGAGGACCCCAGCGCCTCCAGCAGCGCGCATCGCTCTCGCGGAGAAGGAGTACTTCGAGGCGCCGGGCTTCGTATTCCTGGTCTATCACAATACCGACCCGAGCATGCGGGGCGGGCTCCAGATGATGCAAGCTGGCGAGTGGCTGCTCGCTTCCGACCTGCTGGTTACGGGGCGGGACTCCTCCTCCCGCGCGTCCGCCCGCGTGTTGCGCCGCGTAGTCGACCGGGAGCGGTCGACGGCCACGATTATCGGAGAAGCGTCCGGCCTGAGCCTGGCTTACCAGTTGATATGCCGGACCGACGGCGAGCGCATGTTCGTCAACCTTAAGTTCGGCGGACCGCTGGACTGGAGCAAGCTCCGCCAGGCGGCCCTTCGCATGTACCTCTACCCTCCTGCATACTTTCTGAAATCGTTTCAGGGCGATGCGACGACGGGCGTCTTTCCCCGGCAGTACGGAGGACAGCGGGTCCTGATGAGCTCCACTCGCACTTTGCGCGTCGCTCAAGAGGACCGGCCGCACAGCATCAAATGGGAGCGGCGAGGCGGCACGCTCGAACTCGGCGACGAGCGGGGCGGCCACCCGACCGGATGGTTTTCGGTGACCGCGGCCATCGAGCCGGGGTCGAGCGAAACCGAACTGGAGCTTCAGATCACCCCTTCCATCGATCCGAGTTGGCGCCGCCCGCCGGTCATTGGCATCTCCCAGGTGGGATACCATCCCCAGCAGCCAAAACGGGCAGTTCTGGAACTCGACCATCGTGAGCAAGCCGTGGAACAGGCCAGCCTCTTCAAATTGACCCTCAGTGGGGAAAAGGAGCTGGTGAAGTCCGGCGCGCCGAAACCTTGGGGGCGTTTCCTCTACTACCGGTACGCTATATTCGATTTCACCGATGTTATAACCCCCGGGGCCTACGTCCTGGAATACGGGGGGCAGACGGCTGGGCCGTTCCGCATCGACCGGCAGGTGTATGACGATGCCTGGCAGCCGACCCTGGAGGTTTTCCTCCCTGTTCAGATGTGCCATGTGGCCGTCCGCGAGAGAAATCGTATTTGGCACGGAGCGTGCCATTTAGACGACGCGCTGCAGGCGCCGGCCGGCAAGATGCATTTCGACGGGTACCAGCAAGGCCAGCGTGAGACGCAATTCGCCGATTACGAGCACATTCCCGGCATGAATTGGGGCGGATGGCACGATGCCGCCGATTACGATCTGCCGGCCGGCAGCATCACGGCCACAACCTTGGCCCTGGCCCTGGCACAGGAGGAGTTCAAGCCGGGGTTGGACGCGACTACCGTCCGCCGGGCCAGCCGGGAGGTGTTGCTCCACGTCCCGGACGGAGAAGAAGACCTTCTGCAACAGGTCGAGTACGGAGTGGAAGGACTGCTGGCGTCTTTCCGGGTGGCGGGGCACATCTTCGCCGGCATTATCGAGAATTCGCAGACCCAATACGATATTTCGGGCGATCCAATCAACATCACGGACAATCGCGTCTATGACAATAGCCTAAAGCCCGACCAGATACAGGGAGAGCGCTCCGGCAAGGCAGATGACCGCTGGGCATTCACGAACCGCAACACCGGGCTGCAATACCGAGTGGCCCAAACGCTCGCTGTCGCCAGCCGCGTATTGCGTCTGAAGAAAGCCGCGCTTGCGGACGAGTGCCTGGCCGCGGCTCGCAAGCTTTGGGAGTACGAGCAGACGAACCCGCCCCTCTATGCGCCGAACGCATACGTGGGACGCGGCGGGAGTTTCCCGGGGGACGAGATCGCCGCTACGGCCGAGCTATGGCTTACCACCAGCGATCCGGTCTACCAGAACCGTTTGTCCGCGCTGCTTCCCCAAATACGGTCCGCGCCGGCGGAGCAGGTAGGCCGTGGGCCAGGATGGGCGCTGGTGCGCCTGTTGCCCAAGGTTTCCGATCCGGAATTTCGCAGCCTCGTTCTGGAGATCGCGAAGAAATGGAGGGCTGCCGCGGATGCAGTGGAGGCCTCGAATCCTTACGGCGTTCGTTTTCCTTCCTACGTCCTGAAATCGGAGTGGAAACTGGACTCGGCCGAGCGTGCCAGAGGCGGCTCGATCATGGGCTTCGGATGGGATCTGCAGAGCGATGCCATGCGCGACTACTTCTATCACAAGCATCTGCCCGAGATCTTCGGTCCGGACACGCTGCTGAACGTTGTGAATTTCGTGCTCGGGTGTCACCCGGCAACGAACACAAGTTATGTATCCGGCGTGGGAGCGAACTCAGCGCTGATCGCCTATGGCTTGAACCGGGACGACTACGCGTATATTCCGGGAGGGGTGATCTCAGGCGCGTCATTCATGCGGCCGGAGTTCATGGACTTGAAGAACTTCCCTTACTACTTTAACCAGACGGAATACGTAATACATGGCGCCGGTTCCTACATTTTCGATGTGCTTGCAGCGCGGTGGATCCTCGAGCATCAGCCCCGCCGGGGTTAAAACGCGAGGGAGCGATACGGCCGGACGCGCGGGAGTTCCTGCCGTTCGGCAGGCGGAGGTTCGGTTTCATCTGCGAAGACGACCGGGAAAATCACCCCGGCCCAACCAGGACCAAAGAGGAGGATTATGTATCGACGATCTTTTCTAGCAGTTCTGCCGGGCGCGCTGGGGATGGCCGCCGCGCAGATGGCGCAGCCGGAGAGCGAATGGCAGCTCAATCGCCCCAAAGTCCCCGGGACGCTCAGCCTTCGGGCGCGCCGCCGCGTGGAGCAGCCGCCCGGCAGCGGCAACGTGCGGCCCTCTGAAGAGGAACTGCGCTGGGAAGTGGCGCAGACGGCTATCATCATTTGCGATATGTGGGACACTCACACCTGCCCTGGTCAGGCACAGCGTGTGGCCGTTATGGCGCCGCGGATGAACCAGGTCGTCAACGCCGCCCGCAACCGGGGCGTCATGATCTTTCACTGTCCCAGTGACACGATCAAATATTACGAGGGGAGACCCGAGCGGCTCAGAATGCAGCGTGCGCCGATGGCTTCCTCACCCATCCCGATCAAGGCGACCGTGCAGACCCCGGAAGAGAGGCGCATCTTTCCCATAAGCGGCGGCTGTAGCGATCCGATCGACAAGGAATACGTGGGTCCCGGGCCGAAAACTACAAGGGGTAATTATCCGTGGGAGCGCGAGCACCCGGCCATTGATATCGTGGGTTTTGACGGCATCAGCGACGACGGCCAGGAAGTCTACAACTACTGTAAGCAGGAAGGCATCACCAATCTCGCCATCATGGGCGTTCACACCAATGCCTGTATCCTCGACCGCTCGTTCGCAATCCGCATGATGACCCGGCTCGGCTTCAACATGGTACTGGTGCGGGATCTGACCGACGCGGGGTATGATCCGCGCAGGCGCCCATTCGTCAGCGAAGCGCGCGGTACTGAACTGGTCGTCGAGCACATCGAGGCCCGCTGGTGTCCATCGATCTTAAGCGACGATCTGACGCGTGTGATCCCCGGCACGGATGGTCCGATCGCGCGCTGAGACGAGTACGCCACGCCCCGCCGGAACTCACGAAGCGGCTGTGAAAACGACCTTGTAGGCCTGCCTGGGATCGCTCAGCAGCAGATCGAATGCCCGCTTGTACTCGGCAAGCGGCAAACAGTGCGTAATCATCGGTCCGCCCTTGACCTGTCGTGAAAAGATCAGGTCGTACGCTTCACTCACGTCCTCATAGTATCCGTTCGAGGAGGTTGTGATCGTTCTTTCGGATCCCACCAGGATAGGATTGAATGGCAGGGAAGCAGCGTGTACCGCGAGGTTCACGTATGTCCCCGAGGCTGCGAGCAGGGGAAGAGCTTCGCCAAAGGTCTCAGCGCTTCCGACCGTATCGTAGATAACGGCGACTTCCGGACGCCCGAGGTGGGTCGCCAGTGCTTCGTGGATCGATCGTGGTTCGACCAGGATAAGATCAAACTGCTCCAGTACACGTCGCGCCATAGAGGACGTTTCCGAAACGAACACCTTTCCGGCGCCCCGCACCCGCGCTACTTGCGCAATGCTCAGCCCTATCGGGCCGCCTCCAATGCACAACACGGCGGCGCCCTTCGGAATCTCCGTCCTCCCGGTCGCGTGGACGGCGACTCCGAAAATGTCTGCCATGGCGGCTTCCTGGAACGAAATGCCCTCGGGAATCGGGTACACCAAATCCCCCCAGGCCAGGCAGTATTCGGCATAAGCGCCCGGATAGAACTCCATCTTGCCCCAGCCCTGTGCGTGGCCCATGTGAATCGTCGCCTTACAAAGGTTATGACGGCCGGAACGGCAATACTCGCATTGGCCGCAAACACGGTACGGCTGGACGCCGACCCGCGCGCCAAGCAGATGTTCGTAAGCTGGGGAGTTCACCTGCTCGACTATTCCCGCGTATTCATGACCCATGATGATGTTTGGCGGATTATCCACGTGATGACCGAGCGTGTGCAGCGCCCACGGGTTCTCGCCTTGCCAATAGCGGAGATCACTACCGCAGATCCCGCAAGCCCTCACGCTGATCAGTATCTCTTCCGCCCGGCTCAGCTTCGGCGCAGGGACCTCCATGTACTCCAGGACTTGCGGACTCCTCAGCACTACAGCCTTCATGGATCGCCTCCAGCGTAGTTGGAATTCACAATCGACAATATCCTTGTGGGCCTTTCGGGCCAACGGCTTGGCCTACTTCGCACGATCGAGGGCCCGCTTCACGGTCGGTGTCGGGCTGGTAATCTCGCTCGCTGAACGGACGGTAATGGTCGCGAGCGTCTCGTGCTCGTCGTGGATCCGGGCGCGCAACTCCTCTTGAGGCGTTTTTCCGCTGAGCCCGGAGTACCCAAAGGAACGAGTCAGCTTCCCGAAAAGAAAATTGTTCAGGGGGCACCCGCCGGTCCGTTCCAGGCCTTCGATGTTTTCCTGACCGCTCTTGAAAAGGTGAACCTGCGCGACGGATAGCGCCTGGAAGTTGATTTCATTTAGGCCTTCGGCCCCGACCGCCAGGCCATCTCCGATCTCGCCCACCTCGTGGAGCAGGCAGTTCATACCCTCCGTCGAGGTCATGTTTTCCACCAAGGCATTGTGGAGGTTGCGGGTGATGAACGCCACATCCACGAAGACCTCCCGCAATGCCAGTTGGCGCTTCGCCTCTGCAATTCGGTCGCACAACGTGGACCGCCACATCGCCAGCCCCGGATGGATCTTGACCATTACCTTTTTGTCGCGAAATTCCAGGCGGCTGGCGTTGGATTCGGGAACCCCGATCGCGCGGCGGTTGACCCAGCTCCATCCCTGCAGCCTCTTGGTTTCGACGTCGCGGTATCCGAAGTCGCGGAGGGCCGTGTAAACGGGATTGTTCGGGTCTGTCTCCATCGAATTGAAGTGCGGCATCACGTGGAATCCCAATTCATGCGCCCGGGCAATGAACTTCCGCGCTGGATCGCTGGCGATGTACGTGGGATAGTTTTCGTCATAGGCGTCGGTCCGCCAGTTGGAGAAATGGAGGACGACCTTGCGGGGGTCTGCCCGTCCGGCAATCGCTTCGAGAATGTCGATACTACCGGGGCACCACGATATGGCCATCTCGAGCTGATGGACCCATTCTTCCCGTTGGCGCTCCGCGGCGCTGAGTCCGAAAGCCTGCCAAAGCCAGGAGCGGTATTGGGCGGCCGGAACTCTCCAATCGCCGTCGAAGACATTGAGGCGCCAAACGAGTCCGCCGGAAGCCAGGTTGTTGTCAATGGGGCCGTAAGCTTCGGTGTCAAAGCCCAAGCCGCGCGCGTCGTCGCTAAGTCCGATCTGCAGGCGCTTGTAACGGTATCGAGTGTCCCTGGCGTGGACCCAGCACCCGCTGGAGCGCCCCTGGAGGATAGCCAGGCCGGCAGCCCAATCCATAGGCCACTCCCAGTTGCTTTTGGCAATCAGCGGATCTTCCAGTTCGAGAGCAACACCCTGATAGAGAGGCGCGACGAGTTTGAGGCCAGGCTGAAGTCCTTTCATCAGCCATCGGCAGCCCCGTACGCCCGGCCGTGAGGAAAAAGCAGACGGCTCGATGAGCAGGTCGCCGTTTTCCGGATCTGCGGAAACGCTCATAACGCCGTCGCCATGCCAGTTGTGGAAAATGAAATCGGCGCGGCTGTCCGACACGCTTCGAACCGTGATTTTCCCGAAGCCTTGCTCGCCGACGTCTACCGATTCGCCGCCTGGATAGACGAGTTGGAGAGCATCGGATTTCCCGCGGTCGAATTCCCGGATGCACTCCTGGCCCGAACTCTTGCTCCTCAGCGAAGTGAGATAGCCCTTTTCGATTCTCGCCTGCAGCGTCTTGGTCTGTACGTGAATGACGCCCTGGTCGTCAATCGAAACTCGTGTTTCGCCGTCCGGCGTCGCCGCCGCCGCCGCGCGTGGCAAGCCAACGGCCGCCGCCGTCGCACCGCCCTGAAGGAAGCCTCGGCGGGACAGTTCATCGTTTCCATCCATACTGTTCCTTCCTCACCCGAATACGGACCATCTGGCGAAGCAAGGCGCTATGCCCGTAGCTCGGCGCCGTGACCATTCCAGGCGACAGTCTTCCCGCCGTTCCGGATGGAAAGGCCTCCCATCAGGGTAGGCATGGTGGAGACGGCGCCGATCTCGATATCGCACACCGGCCGCTCCCGGCTCTTTATGCACTCCAGGAAATTCATAATGTGCCGGCCGCAGTCGGACTCGAAGGATGCCTGGTAGTTCCCTGGCTCGTCGTGCAAGGCCACCTTTTTCTCTTCAAACGGCGGTTTCGCACTGCTGGTGCGCGTCCAGTCCTGGCCCGTCGGAACGGGCCGAACGGTGTAGCCGTACCGGTTGACGAACAGCACGCCCTGGTCACCCCATAAGTAAGTACCTAGAAGATCCGATCGCGAGCTGTAGTTGGCGACGAAATCCTTATATAGCCAGGAGACCTCGGTCGTGTCCGGAAACCGTTCGTCCTGGGGCCGGTTGAACCATCCAGACACCGCGTCAGCTGTGCGCGCGGGCTCGGTGACTCCCATGTACCAATGCGCAATGTCGAGGAGATGCACGCCCCAGTCCGAGAGTGGGCCGCAGCCATAGTCCCAATACATGCGCCAATCGTGCTGGCGCGAGTAGCTGTACGGCCGGCGCGGAGCCGGGCCCTGAAACATCTCCCAATCGAGTCCCGGCGGAGGGTCGGAAGGCTCGGTCCTTGCCTGGCGCCCGGCGGCTGCCGGCGCCCCCGGGCGGGCCGGCCGCACGGCGCCGCCCGGATTTATCACCACGACATGGCGAACCTTGCCGAGGATACCGCTCTGGACGACCTTGTAGGCCTCCGTGAACGGCAAGCTGCTACGCTGCATCAAGCCGACCTGTACCACACGTTTGTACCTCCGGGCGGCTGCCACCGCCTTGAGGCACATGTCGATGTCGTTCGAGACCGGCTTCTCCAGATAAATGTCTTTGCCCGCCTCGCAGGCCGCCATGACCATTGGACAGTGCCAGTGGTCGGGCGCCGCGATCACCACGACGTCGATATCCTTGCGGTCGAGCACTCGCCGGTAATCCCCATACGTATCCACGGCGCCGCCCACGCGACCGGCGGCCTCGTCCAAGTTAGTCTTGTACACATCGCACAGCGCGGCGATGCGAAAGGACGGGTTGAACTTGAATTGTGGAATCAGGGCTGAATTGGCTCGAATGCCGGTCCCAATAAACCCCACCACGAACTGGTCGGAGGCGGCCGGAGCCTTGGAGACCTCCGCCGCGGCAACTCCCGCCATCGCCCTGGTCAAGAACGATCGTCGGTTTTCCATGTTGAAGACTCCTTCTGAAAATACATTGGTACGCTATTGGCTCAGCCTCCGCATCCAGATGTTGCGGAATTTCATCGTCGTATCCGGGGCGCCCTCGGTTACCCCTGTAGCCGTCCCGATCTTCCGGCCCACAGACTGGCTGTGGTCCTGCAGGACTAATGGGCCCGCGTCGGCCACGCACTTCCGCCCCCGCACGGGCACGTGGTCCTGGATCAGCACGCCGTTGAACAGCAGCGTGAGGCTGCCAGGGGTCGCTACGGAGCCATCGGCGGCGCAGCTTGGGGCGTGGAACGTAATATCATAGCTCTGCCACTCGCCGGGGGGCCGGTTCGCGTTAACCAGCGGCGCTGATTGTCCATAGAGCGCGCCGCAGGACCCGTTAGCGTAAGTTTCATTGTGATAAGAGTCCAGAATCTGTATCTCGTACCGGTTCTGGAGCACAATTCCGCTGTTCGCACGCCCCTGCCCCCTCATTTCCGGCTCGGAAGGGAGATTGAACTCTACGTGGATCTGCGCATCGCGGAATTTCTCCGTACTCTGCGTATCGAGGGCGCCGGTTTTGCAGGTCATCACGCCGTCAGCGACTGTGCAGCGCGACGGCGACCCGTCCATTCTGGTCCAACCGGAATTGTCCCGTCCGTTGAACAAAACGATGGCATCCGACGGCGGCTTGCCTGGACCGCCTGGATCCACAACCGGCGGCTGCGGCCCCTCCGACTTCTGGGCGTATGCCGCTCCTATCGCAAGCAGCCACACTGCAATTACACATCTTGTCATCATCGTTGTATTTCCTCAAAGGCGCGGAAAGCCCGCCAACAAAAAAGCCGAAATCGCACTGGCGACCTCGGCTCTGACATATCATTTCGTGAATCATCATAAGGCCCCCTGGCGATCCCTGTCAAGAGAGATTCCTCCCCGCGAGTGGCGGGGCCGTTGGTGATCTCGACTGCCAGGCCAAAACGCCTATTGACACTCTTGGCGAATCGGATTAGGATTGACTGCAATATCAGACGAACTTCTATGACCACGGGCCGAACATCGACGGACCATAAGCTGGCACACCGGAATGGGCCACAGGCAATTTGTGCGGCGGCTGCAGCCGGCAACGGGATTCGTCCCGCCTTCGTGTCTGGCAGGAGGAGACATGGACAGAAGACAATTCATTTCGGCTACCGCAACGGGTTATTTGACCGCTGCCGAAACTGCAGCGGGCGGAGTCACAGAGGAGCAGCAGACAACGCCAGTCGCGGGTGCGGCGGGTAAGATCGGACGTCCCGTCCGGGCCGTGAGCATCGGCTTCAAGCCGGGGCCTTCGCTCGAGCAAATCGCCGGAATAGTCGATAAAGAGGGAGCGCGCGGCACTGACGTGATCGTTCTGCCGGAGACCTTCCGGGGGCAGGACGAAAAAACGCAGGAAACGCTGGATGGCCCTACCGTGTCGGCCCTGGCTCGCCTGGCGGAGAAACACCGCACCTATATCGTGGCGCCGATCGATCGGAAGGATGGCAACCTGCGGCTGAACTCTGCCGTGCTCCTGGACCGCCGGGGGAAAATCGCCGGCGCCTACGACAAGCTCTATCCTTTCTGGGTCGACGAGTTCGAAAGGCGTCCTCCAGTGCAGCCCGGCAAGGCGGTTACGGTGATTCCAACCGATTTCGGCCGCCTGGGCCTCGCGATCTGCTACGACGTGAACTGGGCCCCTCTCTGGCAGCGGCTGTCGGACTTCGGAGCGGAATTGGTGATTTGGCCGAGCGCCTATTCGGCGGGACGGACGCTGCAGGCCCGGGCAATCGATTTCAGCTATTACATTATGAGCGCGACGTGGGAAGCTGATTGCCTGGTATTCGATATCGACGGCGACCGGCTCCTTTACGAGAAGGCCAACAGGGGAGACTTCAACGTCACACAATTCACCTTTGACCTGGACCGCTGCATCTTCCACGAGGACCTCAACGCCCCCGACCGCCTGGCGAAATTGCTTAAAGAACGCGGTGAGGACGTGGCGCGGGAGAAATCGCTGCCCATGGAAAAACTGTTTGTGCTGAAGGCCAAGCGTCCCGGCGTCAGCGCGCGAGCTTTGGCCCGGCAGTATGGCTTGGAGGAGCGCAGGCCCTACCTGAACCGCAGTCGCAGCATCGTGGATCAGGCGCGTGGGTGGCAGTTTACTTAACGCCGGGCTCATCAAACGGACGATGAAAGGGAGAAAATAGCCAGGACCCTATGAAACTCGACGGAAAGGTTTGCCTGATTACAGGTGGGAGCAGCGGCATCGGCGCGGCCACTGCGCGCGAGTTCGCTTTTCTCGGGGCTGATATCGCGATTTGCGGTTTGCCGGCCGACGACCTTCTCGCCCAGGGCGTGAAACGAGACGTGGAGGCCCTGAATCGTAGGGCTCTGACGATTTCGGCTGACGTTGCGGAACCAGTTCAGGCGGCCGCTTGCGTCGAGCGTACCGTTGACGCCCTTGGGCAGTTGGACGTTCTTGTCCATTGCGCGGGTGGCCCGGCGCCAGGCGGCCTGCTCGAAATCGACCCCTGTCTTTGGTACAAGGCTTTCGAGATTCATGTCCATGCAGTATTTCATCTCGCCCGGGCCGCTGTTCCGCATATGGTGGAGCGCGGCGGGGGCGCCATCCTGCTGATTTCCTCGGCCGCGGGAAACCGGGGTTGTCAGGGCGCTATCGCCTACGGCGTGGCCAAGGGGGCCATCCCCCAATTCACGCGGGTGTTGGCGCGCGAACTGGCTGATTCGAACATCCGCGTGAATTGCGTTTCTCCCGGCATCATTCGGACCAGGTTTCAGGAGTATCTTACGGCCGAACAGGTCGCAAATAATATCGAGAACCGGATTCCGCTGCATCGGGAAGGGCGGCCGGAAGACGTGGCGGCGGCGCTTGCGGCATTAGCGGAGAACGACTTCATTACCGGCGCCGAAGTTCCCGTGGATGGCGGTATGGCCATGCGAATGGTTTGACGCGCATGCCGGAGACGAGCTACAATCGCTTACTGATATATCAGGGATGCAACGCTTCGAGCCCTCGCCGGCTAACCCGGCCCTGAATCGGCCGCATCGGGGGCGCGGCAATAAGGAGGCATGTATGAACCGCCGAGACTTCTTAATCACCGGTCTGGCATCCCCCGCGGCCTTACAGCGCGCTGCCGCTCAGCGCATAAACCATTTTCTCCCTAAATCCGACACCCATTACCGGCAAGTGGAATCCTACGTCGAGGATGTACCGGTTCCCCAATACCGTTGGGCTTCCGAAAAGGCCTACGAGGCGTTTCGCGATATCAAGTATGGCGTGCGGTTGCATTGGGGACTCTACTCGATTAAAGGTGACCCGAAGGAATCCTGGCCGTTTCTGAATATGTCCTTTCCAGAGCGGCAGCGGTATCAGCAGTTGTATAAGACCTGGAATCCCCAGGGATTCAATGCCGATGAGTGGACGGATCTCTTTGCCGCGGGCGGCATGAAGATGTTTGCTTTCACTTCTAAACACCACGACGGCTTCTCCATGTACCACACGCGCACGCGTGTTCGGCAACGGACGGATTGGACGGCTCCGGGTGGTCCGCGCATGGAGCCCTGCGATCTTGCCTATAGCATCGCGGAGACGCCCTTCCGCCGGGATGTCGTGAAAGAACTGTGTGATGCAGCCAGGAAGCGGAATATTAAGATCGATCTGTATTTCTCCCACCCGGACTGGTACGACGCAGATTTCCGGCCCTATATCTACCATCCCCTGCAGACGCCTTCTTCCAACATCCTGACCAGGGATTTCGCGACAGCGAAACAACGGCTGGGAGATTTGATGGTGACCGTTCCCGATCCAACGCCGGAAGAGGTCGATCGCATGGTGGCGCGGCATCGCGCTCAACTCAGTGAATTGCTGACCCAATATGGACCGATCGACATGGTCTGCCTTGACATGTGGTTTGGGCCGAAGATATGGCCCAGGATCCGGGAAACGGTTCTGCGCCTGAGGGAATTACAGCCGGATGTGATGCTCCGCGCCCGGGGCATTGGCAACTACGGTGACTACTACACCCCCGAAGGCTTCGTACCGGGCAGAAAAGAAAACACGGATACGCCCTGGTTCGTGATCTACCCTTTGGGAACTTCCTTCTCCTACGAGCCGATTTCTCAAAACTACAAAGGCGCCCCGTGGATCGTGCGAAACCTGGTCGATTCCGTAGCCAAAGGCGGCAACTTCATGGTGGGGATCGGTCCGGATGGCCAAGGCCGGTTCCACCCCACGGCTATAAGCCAATTGAAGGAGGTTGGTGAATGGCTGAAGGTGAACGGGACCGGAATCTACTCTTCACGCGGCCGCGAGGGCGAGTTTTGGGCCGAGGGAGCGGACCTGCGGTTCACCAGAACCAAGGACAACCGGACGGTATACGCTTTCTCCCTGAAATGGCCCGGCGACAAGATGCTCATCCGTACAGTGAAGCCGGCCAATGGCTCCACAATTCGGATGCTAGGGACGGCCGAACCGTTGAAGTGGAGCGTATCTGCGGACGGTCTGGAAGTGCAGTTGCCGCCCGGAATGCAGGACGAATCCAGGCGTCCGTGCCGGTTCGCATGGGGGTTCGAGATCCGCCAGGACCTGGCATAAGTCCGGAAAACGTTTACCAGCCGATTTCTTTTCGGAACCAGAACCGTGTCCATAAATTCCGGCGCGAGATTAGCAGATAAGGACCTCATCACGGGCGCAATTTCCCGCCGCCGATGGCTGATGATCGGCCTCGTTTTCTTCGCCACCGTCATCAACTACCTGGACCGCCAGACTCTTTCCGTAGTGGCGCCTGTCATTACCGAGCAGTTTCACATGACCAATGTGGGCTACTCGCGTGTCGTCTTCGCATTCATGCTGGCTTACACCATCATGAACGGCGTTTCGGGCCCGATGATTGACCGCTTGGGCACGAAACTGGGCTACGCCATCTGCATTGGGTGGTGGAGCGCCGCCGCGATGCTGCATTCGCTCGCCCGAGGGTCGTTCAGCCTGGGCGCGTTTCGTTTCCTGTTAGGTATGGGCGAGGCGGGCAACTGGCCGGCCGCGGTAAAGGTTGTGGCCGAGTGGTTTCCTGTCAAGGAGCGGGCCCTGGCGTCGGGTATCTTTAATAGCGGCTCTTCTATTGGGGCCGTTGTTGCGCCGCCCCTGGTGGCCTGGATCGTTCTTCAGTCGGGCTGGCGAAGCGCCTTCCTGATGGTCGGCGGCGCCGGCATTCTCTGGCTGATCGCGTGGCTATTGCTCTACTCTACCCCGCAGAACGTCCGCACGGAGGTCACGGAACCACCCCTCCCGGCTTCCACGCTTCTGCGGAACCGGTGGATCTGCATGTTTACCCTGTCCAAGGTCTTCAGTGACCCGGTCTGGTACTTCTACATCTTCTGGTTTCCGCAATACCTGAAGAGCGCACGTGGGTTTGACTTGGCATCCATCGGCAAGTTTGCGTGGATCCCGTTCATAACCGCCGACGCGGGCAACCTGATTGGCGGCGCATTCGGGGCCGCCCTGTTGCACCGTGGCGTTCCCGTGGCCCGAGCGCGCAAGGTCGCAGTGTTGTGTTTCGCATTGCTGATGACCTCGGCGATCCCCGCAGTGCTCGTGTCCAACGTCTTTCTGTCAATTGCTCTGATCTCGACAGCAACGCTGGGGTACACAGGAGCGCTCGCAAACATGCTGGCGATGCCGGCGGACAGATTTCCAAAGAACACGGTGGGTTCCGTCTGGGGTATTGCGAGCATGGGAGCAGGCTTCGGTGGAATGATTTTCAGTTTGGCGACGGGTTGGGTTGTGGACCACTACTCGTACGTGCCGGTATTCTTCGGATTCGGAATTCTGCCCTTGATTGCGGCTTCGATTGTTTGGTTCTTGCCCGAAGTCCTGCACTTGAATTCCCGTGAAGCGCCCCGGGTTGCCCAATGATTCGCACCGGCTTATGTCTTCGTCAGGTATACTCGACGTTTGATATGTCAGTTTGGGGCCGTGTTGATACGGTTGCCGCGTTCTCCTGTGGGCGGTTCGGCGGCGGGTCTGTTCGGAGCTGACTGAGAATCATGTTGCGACATGTGAGTACGTCCAACCGATTCCGCGCTGACGAGAGCTTGTCGGAACGAGCCTACCAGTCGATCCGGGACAAAATCCTGCGTGGTCAGTATCCCCTCGGCGCCGCGTTGTCGAGCGCCGAATCGTCGCGCGACTTGCCGCGCCGCCGCACTCTCGCAAGCCTGGCCCACAATCTCTTCGAATCGCTTGCTGAAGGGCGCCACCGTCGTGCGGTATTCAAAGCACGGCAGATCGCGCACCTCCCGTTCATAAACCTCGTGGAGTTCGCTCACCCGGCGTCCGCAACCGGAGCACACCAGCCTCCGGTTCCCTGCCTTCCGACGCACCCACAGTTTCAGAGTCTTGGCCTGTTCGTCGATCTCGTTCCAATAAACCCTGTAGCCCGGCCAGCCCAGGATCCTGGTCCAATCGCTGTCTCTCAAACTGCCGAGTGTAGCCGAAAGACGCTGCGGGCCGAAAGCCCGTCAGTCTGGGAGCCTGTCAGATTCCTGCGCAGAGCCGAAAGTTGGTTGCCATGCGAGCACTGTTACTCAAGGAATACAAGACACTCGAGTTAGTCGAGATGCCGGAGCCGGCGGTCGGGCCGGACGATGTGCTGGTGCGCGTGAAAGCTTGCGGCATCTGTGGGAGCGATGTTCACGGATACGATGGGAGCACGGGACGGCGAATTCCGCCTGTGATTATGGGTCACGAGGCCTCCGGCATCGTGTTCCGAACCGGAAAGCGGGTAACGCGGTTTCAGGCCGGAGACCGCGTCACGTTCGATTCCACCGTTTCATGCGGACGATGTCATTTCTGCCGCCGGGGGGAGGTCAACCTCTGTGACGACCGCCGAGTGCTCGGCGCATCGGTAGGCGAGTATTGCCGAGACGGCGCATTTGCGGAGTTCTTAACCGTCCCGGAACACATCGTCTATTCGCTTCCCGAGGGCCTCACGTTTGAGCAGGGGGCCATGATCGAGGCCGTATCGGTGGCGGTCCATGCTGTCGGATTGACGCCTGTAAAACTGGGCGACACCGCCGTGGTGGTCGGCGCTGGAATGATCGGCCTTTTAGTGATTCAAGCGCTCCGCCTCGCAGGATGCAGTCGAATTGTTGCGGTAGACCTCGACGAAAACCGGCTGAAGTTGGCTCGGGAGTATGGAGCCGACCTCTGTTTGAATGCCGGCGGATGCGACGTTCCGGCCGAGGTGCGTGCGTATTCGGGCCGTGGCGCCGATATCGGGGTGGAGGTTGTCGGCACTTCGGAGACCTTGCGGGCCGCGGCGGAGAGTCTTCGCAAAGGCGGCGCTCTGACCCTTGTGGGGAACATCTCCCCGAAAGTAGAATTCCCGCTGCAGTGGATCGTGACCCGGCAAATACGCGTCATGGGTTCTTGCGCTTCCGCGGGCGAATACCCCGCCTGTATCGATCTCCTCGCGCGCAAAGCCATTCGGGTCGATCGTCTGATTAGCGCAATTGCGCCCCTGGAGGAAGGCCGTGTGTGGTTCGGCCGCCTCTTTAGTCGCGAGCCCAATCTTATGAAAGTGATCTTACAGCCGTAGGCGCAAGGACATGACTGAGCGCGGATTTAGTGATCACGGCGCGGAAGCTCGAGTCGCTCGATCCGTTCCGGCGCGAAGTTGAACGCAGGGGGCGCCGCGCGGCGCCGGTCGAACTGGACGTGCGGGATCTCAGCAGCATCCAGAAAATGGCCGATGCAGCCCAGGCCGCATACGGCAGGATCGATATCCTGGTTAACAACGCGGGCTGCAACATCCGCAAGCAGGCGCTCGATGTAAGTTGGGAAGACTGGAACACGGTACTCGACACGAACCTGCGCGGGACCTTCTTTGTGGCCCAGGCTATTGCAAAGAAGATGATCCCGAACAAATGCGGGCGAATTATTAACATTGGCTCGGCGACGAGTGTTTTCGGTTATGCCGGCCTGGGGCCCTACTGCGCGAGTCGCGGCGGCGTGAAGCAGTTGACCATGAGCCTGGCCGACGATTGGGGCCCGTTTGGCATTACGGTGAACTGCCTTGCGCCGGGATGGTTCAAGACGAAACAGAACGAAGCCCTTTATGCTAACGAGGCGTGGGTTGAGTACTTGTGCGATCGGATTCCACTGAAGCGCCCCGGAAAGCCCAATGATCTTGATGGCGCTATCGTGTTTCTGGCTTCGGACGCGTCTCAATACATCACTGGACAGACGCTGCTCGTAGATGGCGGGATATCCACGGGCGCCACCAAGGCAACTCTATCCGAAGCGCGAAAACACGATAGGCAAACAGTTTGAATCGCGAGAGTCCACTCCAGGAAGCGGGGAAGCGAGGGAATGATTGAGATCATTCGGCGCGCCACGGCGCAACGCGCAAAAGTAGCGCTATTCGATTTCGACGGCAGTCTCTCCCTGATTCGGACCGGCTGGATGCAGGTGATGGTTCCGATGATGGTGGAGGCCCTCACGGAGGCTCAGTCGGGCGAGACGGAAGAGGAACTGCGGCAGGTCGTCGAGGGGTTCGTATGGCGGCTCACTGGACAAGAGACGATTTACCAGATGATTGAGTTGGCCGCGCAGGTCAAGCTGCGCGGAGCGGCAGCCCTCGATCCGCTGGCGTACAAGCGCCGGTATCTGGAGCGGCTGTCGGACGTGATCCGCGATCGCGTCGAAGGTCTGCGCCGCGGCCATTACCCACCTTCGCAGTTTCTGGTGCCGGGATCTCGCGCGTTGCTCGAAGCGCTCCGAGAGCGCGGTTTGCGCCTTTACCTGGCAAGCGGAACGGATGAGCCCTTCATGAAGGAAGAGGCGGATCTGCTGGATGTCACCCGCTACTTCGACGGTGGAGTGTACGGCGCGCTGGACGATTATCAAAGCTTCTCGAAACGTATCGTAATCCAGCGGATGCTCGCGTCGTCCGACGTGTGCGGAGGCGAGTTGATCGGGTTCGGCGACGGATATGTGGAGATCGAAGAGGTGAAGCGAGTAGGCGGTGTGGCGGTTGGGGTCGCCACGGATGAACCTGAGTGCCGCGTTGCCGACCAGTGGAAGCGGCGCCGGCTGATCGGCGTAGGCGCGGACTACGTGATTCCCAATTATCTGGAGTGGGAAGCATTGCTGAACAGGATACTGGAGTAAAGCGGGCCGGGCGCCCCTGGATGGTGCGAAGGAATGTCTCGATACGAATTCTTTGACCGTGCGCAGCTCGAGTTGAAACCGCTGGCCGAACGGGCGCACGATTTGCGCGCCGGGCATTGGCTCGCGCTGGACGACGTGGCGCCGCCCTTCGACCACCGGGACCTTCCGGCGCTTGCCGCACGGCTATCGGGGGCCCGTCAGGCGGGCGCCGCACGGATTCTGATGATGGGCGCCCACGTGCTGCGCGCGGGGGTGGGCCGGCATATCATCGACCTCCTCGAGCGCGGGTGGATCGACCACATCGCCGTAAACGGCGCGGGAGCCATTCACGATTACGAACTCGCGCGCATCGGGGCCACAACGGAGAGCGTGGCCCGGTACATCCGCTCGGGGGAGTTCGGCTTGTGGCGCGAGACGGGTGAGCTGAACGAATGGATCCGCGAGGCGGCGGCGGAGTCGCTCGGACTGGGAGAAAACGTGGGGCGGCATATCGAGGCGAGTGATTTTCCCTTCAAGCCTCTCTCGGTATTCGGCGCGGCGTACCGGGTGGGCGTGCCGGTGACCGTACACGTGGGAATCGGCTACGACATAATCCATGAGCATCCGAACTGCGACGGAGCCGCGTTGGGCGCCGCCAGCTACAACGATTTCCTGATCTTCGCCCGCTCTGTCGAGCGGCTGGAGGGCGGCGTTATGATGAGCTTCGGCTCGGCAGTCATGGGGCCGGAGGTATATCTGAAGGCGTTGTCAATGGCGCGGAACGTGGCGCGCCAGCGGGGCAGGACCATTCGAAACTTCGCCACTGCGGTTTTCGATCTGCTGCCCATCAGCGGCGAAATCCATGCGGAGCTGCCGAAATCCGATCCCGGGTATTACTTCCGGCCCTATAAGACCATCCTGGTCCGAACCGTCGCCGATGGCGGCGCGAGCTTCTATTTTTGCGGCGACCACCGGGCCACTCTGCCGGCCCTGCGCAATGCCCTCCTGGCGCGCACATAACCGCCGGGGCCGACGCCTTGTGAAGGTCAAATAGGCTCGCAACTGGTTCTGCCCATTGGAGATCGCCCTGGCCGCAAACACCCTGACAGAACCCAAAATGGCTCTTGACAGAGGACTCAAACAGAACTAAGATTCGGACTACTGATATCGCAGAAGGAGATTCGAGAACTACGCGGGTCGCCTGAGGGAACCGGGCTCTTGCCCATCGCTGACTGCCCCGGGCATAGATAGAGCGCCGGAGCCAGTGAACTGCAAGAGGAGAGAAAGAATGGACAACCCTAAGCCGGTTGCCGATCTCCGGACTCGACGTGGCTTTCTGGGCGCAGTCACCGGATCTATAGCCGCGCCGCTCATCGTGCCTGCCAGTGCGCTGGGGCGCGGCGGCGCGACGCCGCCGAGTGACCGCATCACGTTCGGGGTCATCGGCTGTGGCACGCGCGGGCCGTTTGAATCTCCGTTCTACGTTCCGATCGACGAGTGCCAGATCGTTGCCGTCTGCGACGTGCAGAGAAGCCGCCGGGAGGACTTCAAGGAAAAGCTGTCGAAGCTCTACGCGGAACGGAAACCGAGTGGAACCTACGGCGGGATCCGGCCGTATGAGGACTTCCGCGACTTGCTCGCGCAGAAGGACATCGACGCCGTTTACATTGCTACTCCCGACCACTGGCACGTGCCCATGACCATCCTGGCTCAAAAGGCAGGCAAGCACTGCCACACCGAAAAGCCGCTGGGCGTTAGCATTGAGATGGACTTGGCCGCCCTGAGAGCCGTACGAAAGTACCGGAAATCCTTTCTGTACGGAGCCGAGCGCCGCTCTTACCTGCCTGCCCGTCATGCCGTGGAACTGGTGCTCAACGGGCGCATCGGCAAAGTGAAGGAGGTCGTTGTCACCTGCCCCTTCTCGCGGTCCGGCGGCTCGGCGACTCCGGAGCTTCCCGTGCCCGAAGGCTGGAATTATGACCTCTGGCTGGGACCCGCCCCGCACGCGCCTTTCTGCGCCGACCGCGTCAGGAAGGGCAATATTTTCGAGATCCGCGATTACAGCCTGGGGATGATCGCCAATTGGGGCGGCCATCCCCTGGATCAGGTGCAGTTGTGGGCCGACCACTCCGATCTGACCGTCCCGGTCACCTACGAGGGTGTCGGTAAAATCGCCCAAGGCGGCCTGTTCAACTGCGCCACGGAGTGGAATCTGCGCTGCACTTATGAGAACGGGCTTGTTTTACGCTATGTGGACAACAAGACATATCAGACCCTGTCAGACGTTCCGCAGTTGACGCTTGGACCGGACCGGCCGATCAACAATGTTGCGCTCTGGGTCGGAACGGAAGGATGGGTCGCCAGCGCCTACGAAAGGGTGTTCACTCAGCCAGGTTCCCTGCTCACCTCTGAAATCGGTCCGAACGAGATTCATCTGCCAAAACATCCGCAGCACGAGGAGCGCATACCGCCAGGACTGAACGTGTGGGATGGACCGGTGGCGGCCCATGCATTAGGGTGGATCGAGGACCTCAAAATACAAAAGAGCACTAAAGCCGAGGTGAAAACGGTGGACCCCATCGAAAGCGCCTTTCGATCGGACCTGATCTCTCAGCTCTCGGATATCTGTATCCGCATGGGTCGCAAGATCCGTTGGGATCCGAAGAAGGAGACGATCGTCAACGATGAGGCGGCCAAGAAGATGATGTCCGTACCGATGCGCGAGCCGTGGGCAAGCGTGGTGAGGAAACTGGGCTGACTCCGGCGCGCTTCCGCGACTGCGGAGAGCGGCCCCCTGGCCTGCAGCCCCCTGGCCGGCTTGGCGCACATTCCACTACGGCAAGCGGGTCGGCGTTTAACGAAGTTCGAATCTGAAATGTTAATTGGGCAGCCGCATCTCCTTGCCTGACCCCTTCCTGTCCGGGCAAGCGCGCCGCTTCCGCTCGGGGACGCGGGATCGCACGGCGATTGCGGCAAGCCCGGCCTACACCCAGCTGCCTGGGTAAAAAACCGGATCTGGCGTAGGATCCAGCGCTTGTGTTTTTCCGATTGACATTCAAAAAGGTTTGCCGTATTCTCTCAGTTGTTATATCAGTAACCGGGGTCGGCATCGGTCTGTATAGAGGGCTAGGAGTGGAATGCAAGGCGCCGTTTCTTGCGTCTCCACGGCAGGGGCGAGCGTCCGCGTTGCTAACCACCGACAGCAAGGGATCGTCGGCGTGAACGCGCGGGGGACGGATGAGTGGGCCAGTTCGTCGCGAAGGTGTCGCGGTTTGCGACTTCGTGATTTGCCCAAGGCAACAACCGAGTTTACCGAGATGGCGGCCGAGTTTCCGGCTGCCAACTGGAGCATTCAAATGAGACTGCGGATATGGGTGTATCTGATCTTCGCCCTTTTCCTGGCCACGGAAGGGCTGTTCGGCCAGGAGTATCGGGGCTCTTTGTCTGGTCGTGTGCTGGACCCGAGCGGCGCGGCCGTTCCGGGCGCGCATTTGACTTTGACCAACACAGCTACCAACGTCCGCCTGATGACGGACACAAATGCCGAGGGGAATTACACGATCCCCTACCTTCAACCTGGAATGTATAGCCTGCACGTGGAACAACCGGGATTCAAGGCTTTTGAACGGAGTCCGATAGAAGTCCGCGCCAACCAGGCTTTGCAGGTCGACGCTAAACTGGATCTCGGGTCTTCGACGGAAACGGTTAACGTTCAAGCAGAGACGCCGCTGCTGGACGCGGCAAGCGCCTCGGTGGGCCAGACGATCGATTCCCGGCGCCTTGAGGAGCTTCCCGTTCGGCAGGGGGTCCCGTGGCACTTGATTGCCCTGAGCGCGGGCGTGATCTCAACGGCAACGAACACCCTCGACGAAAATCCATATGACGGCACGGTCACCTGGTATTCGGTGACCGGCGCCAGCGCGACCGCCAACTTGCTGAGCATCGACGGCGCGGCCGGCGGGCAGTTTAACGGATCGCCCTCCTTCACCCCCCCGCAGGAGGCCGTCGGCGAGCTGCAAGTGATGACGTCGAACTACACCGCCACTCAGGGGTTTACCCAGGGCGGCAACATGAACGTCAGCCTCAAATCCGGGACCAACGCTCCCCACGGAAGCGTGTACTGGTACGGCGGGGGGAACGGAAGCCTGATCGCCAATCAGTATTTTAATGTGGTCAGGGGACTGCCCAAGTCTCCCTCCGGGCCCTATTTCCGCAGGGGTTTTGCCATCGGCGGGCCGGTGTACATCCCGAAGATACACGACGGCAGAAACCAGACATTCTTCTTCATCAGTTACGAAGGAATCCACCGAACGCAGGTACTGACCCAATCCCTCACCGTTCCCACCGTGCCGGAGCGCAGCGGTGATTTCTCGGCCCTGCTGCCCTTAGGTTCCACGTACCAACTCTACGATCCATTCTCCAGGCAACCCGCTGCCAACGGCCGGGTAAGTTCCACGCCCCTTGCCGGGAACTTCGTTCCGAAGAACCGGCAAGATGCGATCGGTATGGGCCTGCTGAAATATTGGCCTTCGCCCAACCAGGCGGGCCAGCCGGACGGCTCGTTGAATTTCTACTGCAACAACAGCGGCCAGAGCAACCAGTATTGGGGCATGACCCTTCGCCTGGACCACAACTTTGGCGCCCGTCACCGGGTATACGGCACCATGTATCGCTCCGACCGCATCAACCAGGACTACAACATTTTTCAGAATGACGTCAGCGGGGATTCGTGGAACGCTAAACCACGCGGCGGCCTCGTCGACTATGTGTTCATGGTCAGCCCTAGCTTGATCGTGGACTCGCGCTTGGGGTTCGATGACAATGACCTCCATATCGACGCGTTGGGGCCGGCCGTTCTCAACTGGACGTATGCGGCAAACGGATTCCCGGCGTACATGGACTCTTTGGTCGATCCGCAGATAAAGCGCATGCCCGGCTTCAACCCTTCGGGAATTCAAGGCGCGCCGCCCGGAGCGGCTCTCTCGTTCAATGTACGCATGAGCTACACACCTTCGGTCCATTTCACCAAGACCCGGGGAGCGCACACCATGAATTTCGGATGGGACGCGATCGTGCGTCGTGTGAACAACTACGCGCCTGGCATTGCGGCGACCGGCTCCTACAATTTCAATGGAACCTATTTGGCTGGTCCGCTTGATAATTCGCCGCAAGCGTCGATTGGACCCGGTTTGGCCCAGATGGAGTACGGGTTGCCCACGAGTTCCTCGATGAATCGGGTGCCGAGTTCCGCGTCCCAGTCCGTGTCCCATGCCTTTTTCTTACAGGATGACTGGCGCGTAAACCAGAAGCTGACGGTGAATCTGGGCCTGCGGTATGAGCACTGGGGCCCTACGGCGGAACGCTTCGACCGCGCCACCGCCGGCTGGGACCCGAATGCTTCGCTTCCGATTGCGGCGCAAGCTCAGGCGGCGTATCTGTTGAACCCGACGCCAGAAGTGAGCCAACTTCCCGTGCACGGAGGCCTCGTATTTGCGGGTGCAGGCGGTCTCGGGCATTCGTTGGGGAGCGGCGTTAACGACTGGATGCCCCGTATCGGGATTGCCTACAGCTTGAACGACAAGACGGTAATTCACACCGGCTACGGGATCTTCTACGGCCCCCTCGGGCTTGCCTACCAGTCGGTGCGGCAAGATGGCTTCAGCCGGACGACGACGGCGAACGCCTCGCTGGACAACGGCTTGACCTACCCGAGTCCTCTGTCCAACCCGTTCCCCACCGGGGTGCTGGAGCCGGTCGGCGCGGGCTTGGGACCCATGACCAATGCTGGAAACAGCATTACCGTGTATGTCATGAACCCCAAAGGCTTGTACGCCCAAAGATGGGAGTTCAACGTGCAACGCGAGTTGCCGTGGCGCATGGTGGTGACCGCCGGCTACAACGGAAGCCGCCAGACGCGTCTGAGCACCAGCAGGAACCTCGATGCGTTGGCCAACATTTATCTGAGTAGATCTCCGGTCCGCGACCAGGCCACGATCGATTATCTGAGCCGCAACATCGCCAATCCGTTCAAGGGGCTGATACCGGGAGCGAGCCTGGGGACGAACTCCACCGTCGCCCGGTCGCAACTACTGATCCCCTATCCGCAATTCACCGGCGTCAGTTTTGATACTCAACAGGGGTATGGCTGGTACCACGGCCTGTCATTGACGGCCGAAAAACGAATGTCGAAGGGATTCACGGTCCAGGGTTCCTATACCTGGTCGAAGGCAATGGAAGCCTCCAGTTTCCTGAACGGCGGCGATTCGCTTCCCACTGAAATGATCAGCTCGGTGGACCGCCCCCACTACCTCGCCCTCAGCTCCATTTATGAGCTGCCCATCGGACGCGGGCGCGCGCTCCTCGGCAACACCTCACGAGCCGTGGACATTCTCGCGGGAGGATGGCAGCTTGAGGCGATGTACCGCTTCCAGTCGGGGCCGCCCATTGGCTTCAGCAACGCCCTCCTCAATAGCTCCTGCACCTGGAGAGACATTACCCTGCCGGCGGATAAGCGCAGTTGGAGCCATTGGTTCAATACTGGTTGTTTCGTGACCGCTTCCAACCAGCAGCTGTCCAGCAACCTGGTCACAATGCCTTCCCGTTTCTCTTGGCTCAGAGCCGACTCTCTTAACGTCGCGGATTTCTCCGCGATCAAGAGGTTCAGGTTCACCGAAAGAGCAAACCTCGAGTTCAAGATCGAGTTTATGAACGCACTCAATCGGGTGTGGCTGGGCAGCCCCACCACCAGCCCCACGAGCGGCAGTTTTGGCATCATCAACGCCGAACAAAGCGCGCCCCGTAGGGTGTACTGGAGCGGGCACGTGAACTTCTGAGCACCGGGAATGCGCGTCCCGGCATCGGTGATCGGTCGCACCTCAGGTGCGCCCGATCACCTTTTCGAGTTTGAAGAGGCATAAGTATTGAAAACTGCCGGGGCATTTAGGGAGAGGAAGCCAATGGGTCTGCCGTCACGGCGCGATTGCCTGAAATCGGCGTTTACAATCATCCCCGCCCTTTCCGCCAGGACATACGCGGCCAATGAAAGAATTAACGTCGCGGCGGTGGGCGTCGGAACCATGGGGATAGGGAATATCGGCCGCATGATCAAGCTGCCGATCAACATCGTCGCCTTGTGCGACGTGGACAGCCGGGACCCGCTCCAACGGAATCCCCGAAAAGCGTTCAAAGAGTTTCCCACCGGCCTCCGAACCTGGACGGACTTCCGCGAGATGCTCGAGAAACAAAAAGACATCGAGGCCGTGTTCGTATCCACGCCCGATCACACTCACGCGGTGATCTCTATGCGGGCGATGGAGATGGGCAAGCACGTTGTCTGCGAGAAGCCGCTGGCGCGCACAATCTCAGAGCTCCGGGTTTTGGCGGCCGCCGCCAGAAAGTACAAGAAAGTGGCCACGCAGTGCGATATGGAAGGCCACGCCTTTGACGAGTTGCGCAGCATGGTGGAGTGGGTGAAAGCCGGCGCTATCGGCGAGGTCCGGGAGGTCCACATCTGGGAAGGGGAGGCCAGCGACCGGCCCAGAGGCTACCCCGACATCAAGGCACCGTTGCCCGTGCCGGCCTATTTGAATTGGGACCTCTGGCTCGGCCCGGCGCGCTACCGCGACTACCACGCTGGACTGCATCCGTTGAACTGGCGGGGATGGTGGGATTTCGGCACGGGAATTCTGGGGGACTGGTGC
Organism: Terriglobia bacterium; assembly: GCA_020073115.1. GTDB lineage: Bacteria > Acidobacteriota > Terriglobia > Bryobacterales > Bryobacteraceae > BOG-224. The sequence goes on along the minus strand of JAIQFU010000010.1, from coordinate 11,149 downwards.
GGGCACTTGTTCGATTGCGCGATCTGGAGCCTGGACCTGGGTGCGCCCACTTCGATTGAACCGCAGTGGGACGGCGGCGACGTTTCGGAAGTTGCGTGGCAGTCGGCCACCCTCAGGTACCAGTTTCCGGCGCGAGGGAAGCTCCCGCCCGTGACGCTCAAGTGGTACGACGGCGGCAGGAAGCCGCCGCGGCCCGAGGAACTCGACCCTGGCGAGGAACTCCCCAACGGCGGCGGCTACCTGATGGTTGGAAGCAAGGGTAAGCTCCTGGCCGTGGGCCGCAAATCTTATCTCGAGTCCGATCAGGGATGGCTTTTGCCCCGATCGAGGATGAAGGACTTCCAGCCGCCACCGAAAACCTTGCCACGCGTAAAGGACCAGGAACACCTCAACGAGTGGCTCGACGCCATCAAGGGCGGCGACCCGGCCAGTTGCGCATTTGACAGCTACTCGAGCCGGATTTTCGAGATCGGTGCGTTGGGGACCCTGGCAGTGCGCGTGGGCAAGCCGATCGAATGGGACGCAAAGAATATGCGCGTAAAAGGCGTATCCGAGGCTGACCGGTTCATCCACCACGAGTATCGCAAGGGCTGGGAACTGTAGTTCAACGAGATGGCTTCCCGTTCACAGAGGTTCGAACTCAGATGGAGAACCGAAGATCATTCTTGACGAAGGCGAGTCTGGGACTAGCGGCGGGAGCCGGATCTAGCGCGCCGGAGGCGGCGGCAGGCGCCCGCTTCGAACTGTCCAACGACAGCGTTCGGGTGGCGCTGGATAGCGAAGGGCGGCTGGTGGAGTTGATCAACCAGCAGACAGGGAACGCTTATCTGGCGAAGGGTGGGCGACACGCCCCGTGGCGGATGTACTACCGCTGGAACACCCCGCTGGATGGCGCTCTGGAACTGGAGATACCTACCGATGGCCAGAAAGGCCGTGTCAGACGCGATGGCAACACTCTGGAGCTCTCATATGAAAGCCTGACGGGAGCGATGCCGCAGACCGGCAAGACCCGGGAATTGCAGATCGGCTTACTCGTGCGGATCACCCTGGAAGGGGATCGGCTGATTTGGACGGCCAGGATCGACAATCGCGAGAAAGACAAAGGGCTCGAAATTTCCGAGCTCTGGCTGCCCTGGATCTACGGGCTTGGCAATATGGGAATGGGTCCGGAAGCCGACGCGCTCTACTGGCCGACCCGGGGCGGGCGCCGGGTACAGGCCCCCTATACGAAGTTGATGGCGGCCGCCGGCACAGTACCGGAGCCAACGGGCTTCGGGGCGAATCCGGCATGGTCTTACAGCGACACCGGAGCGCCCGATTTCCGCCTCGCCTACCCTTATCCGGCGTGCATGCAATGGTTCACGTTCAACAACGGCCAGGAAGGTCTCTATTTTGGCAGCCATGATAAGACCCTCATGACGACCGTCCTGACCGTCGCCGACGGAGCCATGAACCGCCGCTCCTCGGTGTGGGAAGTGGGTCGTGCCCTGGCTGACGACGAGAAGGTAATGTCGGCCTCTATCGTGAAGTTTCCATTCGTCGCGGGGGGCGAGACCTGGAATTCGGAACCGGTTGTGACCCGGATCTACCGCGGGGACTGGCACGAGGCGGCGCGGACTTACCGGGCGTGGGCGGAAACATGGATGCAAAAGACCAATGCTCCGCAGTGGGTCCGGCGCACGCCAGGGTGGAGTACCACCACCTTGAAGGGCCAGAGCGGACGGATTCGCTCCACCTATGCCGAAATACCGGGCATGCTGAAAGCCTCCCAGACGATAGGCATCAATCTGTTACGCGTCTTTGGCTGGATGAAACAGGGTTTCGATGACTACTATCCCGAGTACGATACGGATGAAGTCATGGGCGGGGACGCCGGCCTCAAGAAAGCGCTTGCGGATGTGAGGCAGGCCGGCGGCCAAAGTTTCCTCTATATACAGGGGCAGCTCATCGATCCGGCCGCGCAGTGGTATCGGACCAAGGGCCGGCACGTCACCGCCAAGGACATCTGGGGTTACGAATATCGCGAGACCTATGGCGGAAGCGGAAGCGGCGCGTTCATGGGAGTGATGCGCAATAAGTGGTTCGGCGTGGCCTGTCCGGCGGCCCCCGGTTGGATCGACGTGCTTGTATCGACGGCCAAAACGGTTCTCGACTTCGGCGCCCAGGGCGTCTTCTACGACCAACTGGGAGGAGCCCCTCCGTACCCCTGTTTCTCCAAAGAGCACCAACACAGCAAGCCGTCTCTGGCGGTCGGTCCGTGGAAGGTGAAAAACTTGCAGCGGCTGCGCGAGGTGATCAAAGCGCGGGATAAGGACTCGGTTTTGTCGTTCGAGCTGGTCACCGATTGCTACTCCGGATTCGCCGACATTATCTGGTCCGAGGGCATCGGTTTCTACCTCGATCCGGAATCTTTCGGGGAAATGTTCCGGTACACATTCCCCGATTTCATCGTTACGAACCGCGCTGACGGCCCGCAGAGGGCTGATCGCAGGGGCCAATTCGGCCTTGCGTTCTCTCTGGGATACCGCTTGGAGACTGGCGGTCGAGACGCCCAGGATCCAGCCATGGCGCGTTACGTGGGCCGGCTCTCTGAGCTCTACAAGACCTACGCGGACCTCCTTTTAGAAGGGCGCTTTGTGGATACTGAGGGCTTCGTGTGCGACAACAACCAGGTATCCTCCCATGCTTTCGTGGCGGGGAACCGCATGGCGGTTACGCTGTGGAATCCAACGAAGGTTGCGCAGCGAGCCAGAGTCGCAGCGGCCGGCCACGAGCTGGAGGCGGCGAGGTGGCAGGATTCAAGCTGGTCGGGTGCGGATCACTGGATCATGCCGGGCGACGTAGCGCTGCTGGTCTTTCGCCGCGCGTAACCATGCTGAATCCCGAACGGAGGTTTGAAGTCAAATGGAAAACCGACGATCATTCTTGAGTAAGGCGACTCTTGGACTGGCTACCGGAGCGTCCTCGGCTTCAGCCGCCTCCGTTGCGGCGCCGCAGGAGAACGCCGCCGGCGAGCGCTACGAACTATCCAACGAAAGCGTTCGGGTGGCGCTGGATAGCGAAGGGCGGCTGATGGAGTTGACCAACCGGCAGACGGGAAACGCTTATCTGGCGACTGCTTCGCGGCACGCGCCCTGGCGGATGTACTACCGCTGGAACACGCCGCTCGATGGCGCTCTGGAGCTGGAGATACCGACGGATGGCCAGAAAGGCCGGGTCAGGCGGCAGGGCAACAGTCTGGAGCTTTCCTATGAAAGCCTGACAGGCGCAATGCCGCAGACCGGCAAAACGCGGGAATTGCAGATCGGCTTACTTGTGCGGGTCGCGTTGGAAGGGGACCGGCTGATTTGGACAGCGAGGATTGACAATCGCGAGAAAGACAAAGGGCTCGAGATTTCCGAGCTCTGGCTGCCCTGGATCTACGGGATTGGCAATATGGGAATGGGTCCGGAAGCCGATGCTCTTTATTGGCCGACCCGGGGCGGCCGCCGGATCGAGGCCCCCTACACCAAGGTAACCACGGCGACTGGCCCGGCCCAGCCCACCGGCTTCGGGTCGAATCCAACCTGGTCGTACAGCGACACCGGAGCGCCCGATTACCGGCTTGCCTATCCCTACCCGGCGTGCATGCAATGGTTCACGTTCAACAACGGCCAGGAAGGGCTGTATTTCGGCAGCCACGACAAGACCCTGATGAGTACCGTCCTGAACGTGGCCAGCGGCTCCGGTGAGCGCAGGTCGTCGGGGGGGGCCGGCCCAGCGCGGGCCGGGGCTGACGCCGAGAAGGCAATGTCGGCGTCCATCGTGAAGTTTCCGTTCGTCAGCGCGGGGGAGACCTGGAATTCCGAGCCGGTTGTGGTCCAGCTCTACCGGGGGGACTGGCACGAAGCCGCGCGGACCTACCGGACATGGGCTGACACATGGATGCGTAAGCCCGATCCGCCGCAGTGGGTCCGGCGTACCCCCGGATGGAGTGGCTCAACGTTGAAGGGCCAAAGCGGGCGGATTCGCTCCACCTATGCCGACCTGCCGGACGTGCTGAAAAGAGCCCAGGCGGTCGGCGTAAACCTCATCAAGATCGATGGCTGGAATAAGGAAGGTTTCGACGACTATTACCCCGAATATTCCCTTGATGAGGCGATGGGAGGAGAGGCCGCCCTCAAAAAGGCGCTTGCACAGATAAAACAGGCCGGGGGTAAGAGTTTCCTTTACACTCAGGGACAGTTGATTGATCCGGCCTCCGAGTGGTATCGGACCAAGGGCCAGCGGTTCGCGGCCAAGGATATCTGGGGCTACGAATATCGCGAAACGTATGGCGGAAACGGAAGCGGCGCCTTCATGGGCGTCATGCGCAACAAGTGGTTTGGCGTGGCCTGTCCGGCCGCTCCAGGGTGGGGCGATCAACTCGTCTCGCAGGCCAGGATGGTTCTTGGCTTCGGCGCGCAAGGGGTCTTCTATGACCAGCTGGGAGGCGGTCCTCCGTACATCTGTTTTTCCAAGGAGCACCAGCACAGCAAACCGTCTCTGGCGGTTGGCCCGTGGAAGGTGAAGAATTTCCAGCAACTGCGCGAGGTGGTCAAGGCGCATGACCCGGACGCTATTTTGGCGATCGAGTTGGTAGCCGACTGCTACGCCGGGTGGGTCGATCTCATTCATTCCGAGGGCATCGGTTTCTACGTCGATCCCGAGTCTTTCGGGGAGATGTTTCGCTACACCTTTCCCGAGGCCATCGTCACGAATCGCGTCCAGGGCCCGGAGCAGTCCGATCGCAAGAAACAATTCGGCCATGCGTTTTCTCTGGGGCTACGCTTCGAGGGCGCCGGGCGTGCGCAAGATCCTTACATGACCCGGCTTATCGCACTCTACAACAAGCATGCGGACATTCTTCTGGAAGGACGCTTCGTGGATACCGAGGGCTTCCTGTGCGACAACAGCCGGGTTTCTTCACACGCTCTCGTGGCCGGGAATCGCATGGCGGTGACGCTGTGGAATCCGACTGATGTCGCGCAGCGAGCCGGCGTGCTGGCGTCTGGTTACCAGCTCGAGACGGCGGAGTGGCAGGACCCAAGCTGGTCGGGTCCGGATCACTGGATCATGCCGGGCGATGTAGCCGTCCTGGTCTTCCGACGCTCGTAGGGCGAACTGAATACCGATGGAGTAATGATGAGAAGAGAACGTACGTTGGCGATATGCCTCCTTGCCGTGGGACTGGCATACCCTTATCAGCGGGTGACTGGGGCGCAACTTTCGGTAGTGGATCCAGGCGGCCCGGGCAAGCCTCCCTCGGACGCCGTCGTTTTGATTCACGCGAAGGACAATACCGGGTGGACGCGTGTGGACGGCGCCCCGTCCCATTGCACGGTGGCCGACGGCGTGATGACTTGCCGTACCGGCGACCTTGATACGGCGAGCACCGAGAAAATCCGGGACGCCCAGGTCCATGTGGAGTTCATGATTCCTTACATGCCTGACGCGAAAGGCTGGGCGCGCGGGAATAGCGGCATCATCCTGCTGAACCGATACGAGGTCCAGATTGTGGACTCGTACAAAAACGATACGGGTGCGAGCAGCGAGTCCTGCGGCGGATTTGAATCGTGGGGACCGCTGGTGAACGCTTGCCGCCCGCCCGCTGAGTGGCAGAGCTACGACATCGTGTTTCACGCTCCGCGCTGCGCTTCCGACGGCTCCACTCAGACGCCTGGAAGCCTCACGGTTTTCCAGAATGGCGTGCTGGTCCAGGACCATGCCCCGGTGCGGGGACGCCGTTGCGTCGAGGAAGGGCCTATAGTCCTCCAGGACCATAGCCGAGTCGTCGGCCGGACGATCGCAATATCTCAGGGGGTCCAAGGGCCGGCCCCCGATACCATTATGAAGTTCCGGAACATTTGGATACGACGCCTGGCTCCATCGGGATCGACCGGTCCATACACGCCGGGTACCGGAAGGGATGGGAACTGACATCGTGACGCAAACATCGGACGCGCCGGCTCGTGGGATAACGGGCCGTTCTATCTTCAGAAAGGATTCTTAGCATGCTACAACGACGATCGTTCCTCACCGGAGCTCTGGGAGTGGCCGCGGCCGCCGGCTCTTCGGCTCCGGCTGCCTCCGACCAGTTAGTGGTCGGGTTTATCGGTACGGGAGGCCGCGCTCAAAGGCACCTGATTCCGAGCTTTAAACTGTTCGACAACGTGCGCGTTGCCGCGATGTGCGACGTGTACAAACCTAACCTGGACCTGGCGGTTTCCATCGCGGGCGGTAAGGTCGACACCTATGGCGACTACCGGCGGATACTCGACCGCAAAGACATTGACGCGGTGGTGATCGGGACGCCTGACCACTGGCACTGTCCGATGATCATCGCGGCCTGCGAAGCGGGCAAGGACATTTACGTCGAGAAGCCGCTCTCCAATGAAATCGACCCCTGTGTGAAGGCGGTAGCAGCCGCCCGGAAGAACAATCGCGTGGTGCAAGTCGGCCTGCAACAGCGCAGCAGCACGCCGTTCCTGGAGGCCTACAAAGTCCTGCAGAGCGGCATAATCGGCAAGGTCCGCCACGTTGTCCTGATCAATCCGGGCGGCGGTGCGCGGCCCGGCGGCGGGAGCGCTGCGGGGGGTGGCGGCCGCCGACCAACGGCCGAGGCTTCAGCTCCCCCTCCGGGCCTCGATTGGGAGGCGTTCCAGGGGCCGGCGCCGCGCCGGCCGTACAGCCTTCAACGCCAGCAGAATTGGCGGAATTATTGGGAGTACGGTGGCGGTCCGCTCTCCGACTGGGGCGTGCATCTCCTCGACATCGCGCATTGGTACATGGGAGTCACCGAGCCCGCGCGCACGGCGGCCGCGGCGTCTGGATCGTTCAACCGGCCACAGGACGAACGATTTCCGGATACGACCGAGGTCGCCTGGCAATATCCGAACTTCGTCGCCGACTACAGTTCGCGATCGGATCTTCTAGGTACCTACTTGTGGGGTGACCAGGGCGTGCTGTTCGTCAACCGGTACGGCTACATCGTGCGGCCGGTTCCGGCGGGCCAGGACTGGACGCGCACCGGCAGCGCGAAGCCGTTTGAAGAGAAACGGGTCGCGCTTCACGATGAACCTCCGCAGAGCAAGCCGACGTTCGATGCCGACGAGGCCAAACACGTCAAGAACTTCATGGAGTGTGTGAAGAGCCGCCAGCGGCCGGTGGCCGACATCGAAATCGGCGCCTTTTCCACCATTCCCACCCTCATGGGCGGCATGTCAATCCGGAACGGCGGGAAGACGGTCGTCTGGAACGGTCACGGCGCCGCACTGCTGTCTTAGAACATGCAGCCACCGCATGGCTTCACTTTTGAGGAGACCACCGGCCTGCTCCTGCGGTCACGCCCGGCTCCCCGCTATCGCTTTTGGAAAAACCACAACTCGATTCCGTAAGGATCGAGGACGATTTCGCGCTGATGATCTTCCGGGGACAGCGTGGACGCGATCTGGAATTTCAGGCGAGCTGCCTCGTCGGGCGACGGATCGCGGGCATCCAGCTTCACTCGTTCCATTTTAGTGGGGCCGGTGAGGCCAAGGAACTGCAGCGAGGTTCTCACGGGAGCGTCGGAGAAATTCCAGATCAAGACGTTCTCCAACTCGTATTGAGGGTCGATGGCGGCCAATGCGCTGACGCTGTCCGCTTCCACCTTCACGCGCCGGCCGGTCACGCGTGAGAGCAGCTTGAAGGCGAAATACGCCGGCCGGACCTCGTTCTGAAAATCGAACAGCCCGTCGTATTGCGGCCTTCGGTTCCACCAGCCCGCCATAAAGGCCACGCCGTGCGGCGACATGAATCTCGCAAAAGTCCCCGGCTCTACGTGGTAATCGCGAATGTGGTAGTAACACGAGTAATCGAGCCCGCCGTCGAGCATGTTGCGGACGGTTTCGAGGATGAACGCAGGCTGCATTACCAGGTTGTTCGGATCGGGCTTCATCAGCGCGATATTCCACTCGTTCAGCATCGTCTCGGGATGAAGCGAGGGGCGCGCCGCGATCAGCTTCTTAACGCTGTCGATGGACCGGCGAAAATCGGTGGGGTTGCTGGTGTAGGCGTGCCATGAAACGAAATCGAGCGGCGCCTGGCCGCGGGCGCAGAAATCCAGGAGAGCCGGCAGGATCGGCGATCTCCAATTAGCGAGAGCGGGGCCTCCAACACGCGCCTCGGGGTCGGCCTCGCGCACGGCGGCGGCCGTCCGCTGGTAATATACGGTGTAGTTGTCAGGGCGGAACCGCAAGGGGCAGCCACCGTCTTCGCCGATGTCCGGTTCATTCGAGATTTCCCAGTACCGAATGCCGTCGCCCCGGTCTTTGTAGTGCTTCACCAGAGCCGAGATCAACTGCTCCCACTCCTTCCAGTCGTTCGGCTCGACGACATCCTGATCGATCTTCGGGTAGAGCAAACGCGGCTTGAAATCGATGTTCATGAGCGGTTTCGCGCCGGTCTTGAGAATCAGGTCCACCGAGCGATCGAGCTGCGCGAAGTTATATTTTCCACGCGCCGGCAAAAGGTCGAAGTACTCCTGAATGAACAGGCGTATCAACCGGGGACGCAAAGCGCGGATTTCGGCGGCGCGATTCTCCCACATCGGCTGCTCCGAGAGTCCACCCTGTCCCAGAGCCATACGTCCCATATCCAGAGGGCCCGTGACCTCGTTAGTGGACACGATCACCGTCGCCCTGCGCTGCTGGGCTCCGGCGAGCACGGCCGCAAATGTGAGGCTGATTCCGATACGTAAAGCGCTTCTCATAAGATTCCTAACATTATATGCACACAGGGCGGCGCGCACACGTACACGCATCTTTAGTAACCCACTCGCCAGCGTCGTAAGTGCTTACGCGGGGTCTCACGTGCCCCACTCAACCGCCGTTCTGATGAGCCTTTTAACGCAACGCCCCCAAACCGCCGAATCGAAACCCAGCCGGAAAACAAGGGCCCCACAGCGCCCTGTAGCGCCCTCCCTAACGCCCGCCCGCTCGCGCCCCGGGCACCCACGTTCGACCGCCATGGGCCAGGTGGAGTACATGGCTCTGCCCCGCCTTCTCGGGCAAACCCTGCTATATGAAGCGATTGGAAGAAGCGTAAGCGGCTCCTGGCCAAGGTGGAGGACATGGCATTGCCCTCCGGCCACACAGTCCACCGCCCTGCGCCGATCCACTTGGTCTGAGACAAGGAACGCCTTCAACTCCGGCGTACTGCCGAGGGAGTAGCGAACGCGCGCAATGTTTTGTCCTTATAGCTCCTTCGAGCGTGCCATGCCAGAATAGGTCACCATGATTCGAATTCTCTGTATGTTGGGGATTCTGATCGCATCGTCCGGTGGGGCTCGCGGACAGGGCTACCTATCGTTGACTCCCGGGACCGTCTCCGCCGACGGCTCCGCCACGTTGACTCTGAACCTGACCTCGCCGGGAGGAGCCGCACCCGCGGCGATTCAATGGGAATTAACTTACTCGCGGGCGGATGTCGTATCGATGAGCGCCGTCACGGGAGACAGCGCCGCTACGGCAGGCAAGTCCATCTATTGCACCGGACGGCGGGGTTCCTATCTCTGTCTGCTGGCCGGCTTGAACGTCGGAATCATCCGGGACGGGGTGGCCGCCGTAGTCAAAGTGGCGATGGCGCCGGGAGTAAGCAGTACGGCTATCGGCGTGACAGGCGTCCTCGGCGCCGGTTGGTACGGAGACTCGCTGGCGGTTAGCGGCGTGGGCGGCGTGGTCACCCCGGCGCTATCGGCTCCCGCGGCTCTCGCGGCGCTGGCATGCAGCCCAACGAGCCTCGGGCCGGGTGAAAGTGCGAAGTGCACGGCAAGCGTCTCGGGCGAGGGCGGCGCCACCATAACTCTGGCGAGCGATGAGGCCGCTTTGACGGCGCCGCCCGCCGTTGCGGTGCAGGCGGGGAGCACGGCGGCGACGTTTATGGCCGCGGCAGGGACGATCGCCAGCGACCGGCAGGCCGCCATCACGGCCACCCTGAACGGGCGGTCGCTGACCCTCCCGATTTCGCTCGTCGTCCCGCCGAAGGTCGCCGGGCTGACGTGCAATCCGGCCACCCTGGCGGCGGGAGCGAACGCCATGTGCGCAGTGACGCTCTCCAAAGCGGCCGGCGCGGGCGGGGCGGCCGTGGCGCTCTCGAGCAGCGCGAGCGCGCTGAGCATACCCCCTTCCATAACCGTGGAGGCGGGCGGCACAACCAGAACCTTCGGGGCGACGGCAGGGGCAGTAGCCGCCGACCTGACGGCCACGATCACAGCCACACTGAACGGAAGCTCCGTGGCAGCGTCGATCGTCCTGGGTACGCCGCCCTCCCTCGGGGCGTTCTGGTGCGCGCCAACGAGCATCGCGTCCGGGAAGACCTCTACGTGCACGGTCACGCTTTCGAAAGCCGCGGGCCAAGGGGGAATTCGCGTGGCGCTGTCGCATGCCGCCTCCGTTCTGACCGCCGCCGATTCCGTGACTGTTCCTGCCGGCAGCCTTACCGCAAGTTTCCCGGTTACGGCCGGGACCGTGGCGCAGAATCAAACGACGGCGCTGACCGCGTCCCTGAACGGCAATTCGATGCCGGTATTCCTAACCGCGCTGGCCGGTTCGCCCCTGTTACAACAGATGGCCTGCGCGCCGGCGGTTCTGGGGCCCGGCATGAGCGCTATCTGCACCATTACCCTCTCCCAACCGGCAGGCGAAGGGGTGCGTATCTTCGTGTCGAGCAACACCACTCTTCTGGAGGTCCCGCTGCGGGTGAGCGTCCCAGGCGGACTCACGAGCTCCAACTTCACGGTCACGGCGGGGGATCTGGCGGCCAGTCAAACAGCCGTGATCACCGCCAATCTGGCTGGAGTTACCCAGGCCGCTTCGATTTTCCTGGTGGTTTCGGGCACGGAACTCCGCCCGTGAATTTTCCATTAGGGCCGTGGAAGGACGGCGCGCTTGCGGTTTGCGCGGGGGCAGGAGGCCGCCGCCTTTCGAACGGGACGCCGTCCAGCCGCCGTCGATGAGGCAGAGGCTCGCGGTCTCTTATCGCAGAACGGGCCGAGCCGCAGGCCGGCGCTTTGCACCCGGGTGACTCGAATGCCGGCCCCCTTTGGCTGCGAGCCGCTTACCGACGTGTAGGCGGGTGCGAACTCCGCCGC
>JAIQFU010000383.1:2756-20959 GCA_020073115.1 Terriglobia bacterium | reverse complement strand
ACTTCTGCCTTGGCGCTGCTAATTGCCAACAGACGCCGGCATCCCAAGTGACGTTGAACGGCCCAACCAGCGTGAGCGTAAAGAACGTGATCCTGGCTGCCGGCTGGTGGACAATTTACGTGCAGACCTCGGCGGGGCCGTCGGCGCGCTCCACGGCGTTCGCAGTCGAGTCGGGGCTGAGCGTTTCCTTCTCGCCAAACCCGGTTTATCTGACGAATATCAGCCAGTGCACCACGACGGGCGGCCGCGGTTACCTGTTCACCCTCGTATTGACCGAGACGAGCGGGGTGGGCCTCACTCCCACGGGGTTGACCTACAGCGGCCGGAGTGACTTTATCCCTGATGGTTTTGGCCAACATATGGCGCCGTACAGCACGCGCCAATTCTACCTCGCATGGTGCCGGACCACGGGTGGCGTGAGCCCCTGGGTTATCAGCGCTATCGATGATAACGGCGGTGCGGTAATCGGCAGCGCCACGCTGACTATGAACTAAGGCCGGCGGCGGTTGGCTTTGCACGACCCAAAGTGATTTGGATGTGTACTCGACCGGGCCGGGATGCATGAAAGGACACCCTGGCCCAGAGGGGGCGACCGATGTCTGCGTTTTTCGGCGCGCGGCAGATCCGGCCACTCTCGCAGGGGGGCCAGCTAACTCCAGATGTTGGGCGGCCCGCTATCCAGAGAGTTGGCCCGCTGAAGAGCCCGCCCAGGAAGCCGGATGGCTCTATCGGGGAACCGGGCTCCTGAAGGGATCACAAATTCCGTTATGCGCCCCCTGTCCGGGGAGAGCCGAGTTGTACCCCGCACTCGGGGCGAATGCGGAGACCGGCGGGGGCATGGGCTCGGGTGGTTGCGGCCTGCGCCCATCGCGCGCCGTTGAAAGCCCGAGTTCCGCGGAACGGTCCGCCCGCAGCGCCACACGAGCGTGGCAGCTCGCTCGCTTGCGCTCGGCCTTCGGTTGTGAGAACCCAATGATATGAGAGCGATTACCTCCAGGCGCACGGCGGGGCGCGCCTTCCCTGCCCTGCTCCTGTTTGCGCTGACGCCGTGCGGCGCCCAGACCGCCGCCGGACCGGTCAAAGTCGAGATCCGCAAGGAAAATGGCCGGTTCGTTCTCTGCCGCGGCGGGCGCCCGTACTTCATCAAAGGCGCGGTCTTCCCCGGCGACCCCAACGGCCGCTTCCCCATGAAGGACCTGGCCGCGCGCGGGGCCAACTCCGTCCGCGCGAGCGGACTGCGCACCCTCGACGAAGCCCAGCGACTGGGTCTCAGCGTCCTCGTCAACCTGCCGATGCGCATGGAGTCGGTGCACAAGTTCGATTACAGCGACGAGGCGGCCGTCCGCCGCCAGTTCGAGGACATGAAGAAGCGAGTCCTGGAGTTCAAGGACCACCCGGCGGTCCTCATGTGGGCCATCGGGAACGAACTCTCCGTCGGCTACACCAACAAGTACGTGTGGAACGCCGTCAACGACGTAGCGCGCATGATCCACGAGGTGGACCCCAACCACCCGGCGCTGACGGTGATCGGCGACGGCTCCATCAACGCCGGCGACATCACGGAGATCCAGCGGCGCGCTCCGGAGCTCGATCTGCTCGGCATCAACTATTACAAGGGCCTGGAAGAAGTGCCCGCGAAGATCCGGGCCAACCAGTGGGACAAGCCGTACATCGTCACCGAGTGGGGACCATCCGGCGACTGGCAGGTCCCGCGCACGGAGTGGAAGGCCTCCATCGAGGAAACCAGCACGGAAAAAGCCCAGCGCTATCTCGAACGCTACCAGAACACGATGCAGAAGGACGCGGAGCGATGCCTCGGCTCGTACGTGTTCCTCTGGCAGTGGCGGCAGGAGCGGACGCACACCTGGTACGGCATGTTCCTCGAATCGGGCGAGCGGACCGAAGCGGTAAACGTGATGCAGTACCTGTGGACCGGCCAGTGGCCCGCCAACCGCGCGCCGCGCATCGATGCGCTCTCGATCGACGGCCAACCCGCGGCCGCCAACGTCTATGTTAAGACCGGCAGCGAGCACAACGCGGCTCTCAAAATAGCGGACCCCGAAGGCGACCCGCTGACGCTGCGCTGGGAGATCATGCCCGAAGTGGGCCGCGGAGGTTACGCCGGGATGGGGGAACAGCGCTCCAGGCCCATGCCCGAGCTCATTCGGAAATCCGGCGAGCGCGAGATTACATTCGCCGCGCCGGAGCGGGAAGGCGCGTACCGCGTGTTCGTCTTCGCGCTGGACGGCCGGGGGAATGCGGCAACGGCAAACATTCCGTTCTTCGTGCGGCCCTGAAATGCTCCGCCGGACCGGCGCCTCCAGCAGCAGGTTGCGGGGGCGACCCGATGCCGGTACTGGCCCTCGCATCGTACTCCTGGGACTTTGCCGCCCTCCGGTATTGAAGCAGTATCGAATTGTGGCCCGACCCGTCGTTCGAGCTCGTGCGCTCTAAGATTCGCGTCCGCTGAGAGCGCGTCTCATTCGGAGGACCGGGCCGCACAGAATTCCAGCTTGGGGTTGACCACACGCGGGCGGGTCTCAGCCACAACGGTCCCCATGCGCTGGGCCACGCGCTGAACGGCGGTCACGAATTGGGTGGTGAACTGGAACTGATCGCCGCATCGGGGGCACCCGATGAAGTGCTGCTCGAATTCGGCCGCCTCTTCCCGGGTTAGCGCGCCGGAGAGGTAGGCCCGGGCCGCGTGCTTCGGGTCGAGGGGACAAGGGTCGAGTTTCATCTCTTTTCATTTTTAGGGCCAACCCGGCCCGGGCGGAAGTCCCGACGGTACCGGAGGAGGACCATTACCCGATGCACACGATCGAGGGTTTTTGCGCTAACCTCTTGGCGTGACGAGAAGAAGAGAATCCGCTTCGCACCGCGGCCTGGCCGCCATCCTGGTCGCCGCCGCCGTGGCGGCTGCGCCGGCCTGCCGGAAAGCGCCCGGGTCCGGCATCGACCTGGCGGGCATGGACCCCTCGGTAGCGCCGGGGGAGGACTTCAACGCCTATACCAATGGCGGGTGGCTCAAGGCGACGCCCATTCCCGCCGACAAGGCCAGCTACGGCGCGGGCTCGATACTGGCCGACGAGACGCGGAAGCGCACCCAGGCGCTCATTCAGGAATCGGCCCAGCCGGGAGCCGCGGCCGGCGGGGAGTCCCGCAAAATCGGCGATTTCTACGCGAGCTTCATGGACGAAGCGGGCATCGAGTCGAAGGGGATCGCTCCCCTGAAGGCGGAACTCGACGCGATGGGGGCGATTGCGGACCGCCGCGGCCTCTCGCGGGCGCTGGGCGCGCAACTCCGGGCGGACGTCGATCCGCTGAACAACACCAACTTCGAGACCGACAGGCTCTTGGGGGTGTGGGTCTCGCAGGGCCTGGAAGACCCGTCGCACAGCTATCCTTATCTGCTACAGGGCGGGCTGGGGATGCCGGACCGCGAGTACTATCTCTCGCCCGCCCCGCACATGGCGGAGTTGCGCCAGCAGTACCAGGCGCATATCGCCGCCACGTTCAATCTGGCGGGCTACCCGGAACCGGACGCGCGCGCGGCCCGCGTATTTGCGCTGGAAAGCAAAATGGCGGCGGCGCACGCCACGCGCGTGGAGTCGGAGGACGTGCAGCGCGCGGTCTCGTGGAAGCGGGAAGAACTGGCGGCCAAAGCGCCCGGGCTGGACTGGGCGGCGCTGCTCGAAGCGGCGGGACTGAGCGACGCGCCCGTGTTCATCGTCTGGCACCCCAAGGCGATTCCCGGCCTCGCCGCGCTGGCGGCGAAGGAGCCGTTGAACTCGTGGAAGGACTGGCTGGTGTTTCACGCCATCGACCGGGCCGGCAGCTTCCTGCCCAAGGCGTTCGTCGACGAGCGGTTCAGCTTCTATGGCAAGGCCCTCAACGGGATTCCCGAGCTGCGCCCGCGGTGGCAGCGCGGCGTGGATTTCACGAATAGGGCGCTGGGAGAGGCCGTCGGGCGGCTGTACGTGGAACGCTATTTTCCGCCGGAGACGAAAGCCAAGGCGCAGGCGATGGCCGGCGACCTGGTGAAGGCGTTCGGCAAGAGGATCGACGCGCTGACCTGGATGTCGCCGGAGACGAAGGTCAAAGCGAAACAGAAATTGAGCACGCTGAAAATCGGGGTGGGGTATCCGGACCGGTGGGAGGATTACGCGGGGCTCGAGATCGTCAAGGGCGACGCCCTGGGGAACGAGCAGCGCGCCGAGCTTTTCGAATACCGCCGCCAAATCGGCAAGCTGCACAAGGCGATCGACCGCAGCGAGTGGTGGATGACCCCGCAGACGGTGAACGCCGTGAATCTCCCGCTGCAAAACGCCCTGAACTTTCCCGCCGCCATCCTGCAACCGCCGTATTTCGACGGGAAGGCTGACGCGGCGCACAACTACGGCTCGATGGGGGCGGTGATCGGCCACGAGATCAGCCACAGCTTCGACGACCAGGGCAGCCAGTTCGACGCGGAGGGCCGGCTCGCCAACTGGTGGACGAAGGAGGATTGCGAGCACTTCAAGGCCGCCGGCGCGGCGCTGGCCGCGCAGTTCGACGCCTACCGGCCTTTTCCCGACCTGGCAGTGAACGGTCAGCAGACGCTGAGCGAAAACATCGCCGATGTGGCCGGCCTCCTGACCGCTTACGACGCCTACCGGCTCTCGCTGGGCGGAACACCGGACGTCGAAAAGGACCGTTTCAACGGCGATCAACGGTTCTTCATCAGCTTCGGCCAGAGCTGGCGGGACAAGATACGGGACGCGGCCTTGCGGAGGGAGATCGCGACGGACGGCCACGCGCCGGACCAATACCGCGCCGATACCGTCCGCAACCTGGACGCCTGGTACGCCGCGTTCCCGGTGCAACCCGGGCAGAAGCTGTACCTCGCCTCGAAGGACCGGGTGCGCGTGTGGTGAGGGCGGCCGGCGGCGGACGCCGCCCGGCGTCAGCGCGGGGGGACGAATTCCCAGCGGCGCGCCGAGAACACCGCCAGGCTTGCCAGCTCCCGATTCCGTCCCGTGCCGCTCGAAAGCAGCTCGGCATAGTCCACCTTGCCGGAGGGGTTCACGTATAGTTTCACGTCGACGGGAACGAGGCGGGTAGTGCGGGCGCGCAATGCCGCCGGAATATCCGGCTGCAAAGTCCGGCTGGGGCTCGGCGGAGTGAAATCGGGGCCTTTCCGCCATCCAAGAAGCGCCCCCGCCCCGGACAGGAGACCGCCGCGCGAGTGAGACACCGGCTCCACGGCAATGCTGAGAAAGGGATTCGCAATCGCAGGCGGGCGGGTTTTGGCAATGCGATCTACCGCCGAGACGATCTCAGACGGGTCCGGGTCCATAGGCGCCGGCGCCAGATCCGGCGGGGCAAGGGTCCACTCGAATGGGGCCGGCGGCGCGGCCAGAGAGAGCGGCGGGGATGTAAACTGCCGGATCGGCCGCGTGGCGATGAGCTGCCTTTCCGCCCAGCCACGGCGGTGGGTTCGCGCCGGCGAAGCGGCAGGCGCGGTCGAGGCGACGAACGGCTGCGGCGCGATCGAGGCGGCGAGCGGTTCCGGCGCGGTCGAGGCGGCGAGCAGTTCCGGCGCGGTCGAGGCGGCGAGCGGCTGCGGCGCGGTCGCCGGCGGGTCCACGGCTGTCGCGGCTGCCGGCTCCGCTTCCTGAACCGCAACGGGCGCTGGTTGGGCGGCTCCCACAGCCCGCAGCGATTCGCTCGCGAAGGACGATGGCGACTCCACCTCCAGGCGAAAAGTGACGTCGCCGCTTTTGGGCCAGTAGGCGATGCTGCCGCTGGACAAGCGCGCGGGATCGAGATCCAGTTTCCGGCGGGCGGCCCCGTCCTCGATCCACAGGACAGCCCGCCGCGCGGTTTTGATGGCGCCGGACTGGCGATCCCAGCCCAAGCGAAGGGCCCCGCCTTCACGCGTCGCGGAAAGCGAGAGGCGGTCCCTGGATGCCGGCGGCTTCGTGCGGCCCTGGCGGATGGCTGCGATGAGGCCGGCTGCCAGGAGGACGGCGATTCCGGCCCAGATCGAGGCAAACCGGATCCGCGGGACATGGCGCAACAGCACGGACGGGCTGAACACGCGCCAGCTTCGAGCGGGAGCCATGCGGCGCGACCGAGCGGGCAACGGGGCCGGTGAGCTCGACGAGGGCGGCTCGCCGATGCTGTAATCGCCCGACAGCAGAGCGGCCCTTTCGAACGGAAATTCCAGGTACGGCTTCGGCGAGCGGATTTTACCGGCTTCCCAAATTACGAAGCCGGCGGTGGCCGGGCCGCTGTCATTTGATTTCACGAGCAGGAAGACATCGGACGGCCGGCCGAAGTAGGCCGAAAAGAGATCCACGTCTTCCACCGCCAGCCCGAAGTCCTTGCGCGTGTGGCTTCGGTAGAAACCGACGACCGGGAGCCGGCCCGCACCGGCCTTGCGCCAGGCGATTCTCTCCTCGAGAATTTTCCGGTCCGCCGGAGAGAGC
Source organism: Terriglobia bacterium (assembly GCA_020073115.1). Classification (GTDB taxonomy): domain Bacteria; phylum Acidobacteriota; class Terriglobia; order Bryobacterales; family Bryobacteraceae; genus BOG-224. The sequence continues at coordinate 14,486 of JAIQFU010000383.1, read as the reverse complement.
AGGTACGAAGGCCCGACGACGTGCTCCGAGTCGACAGGCTCGAAATCTTCAATCTGCACCAGGATGCCGCCTCGCTGGCGGCGCGTCCGGCCTAACAGCAGCCCGCCGGTTTCCAGACCGCGGCGCGGAATGGAGCTAAAGCCTTGCGCCACCGCTGAACGAAGGCGATCCACGGCATTGAGGGAAAGCCGAACGGAGACGGTTTTGCCCGGGACCTCCCAACGGTAAAAAAGGTTGTTGTCGCACGTCTCGGTCATGTGCACGCCGAAGCACCCCGCTTTGCGCCAATTCTACAGCTTCGGCCGGGCGCCTGTAAGCGGCGCAACGCGGGCGGGGTGTTAAAGCGTACCAGGCAGTGGATTTGCCGCCCATGTTGGGACCGGTAATGAGGAGAAGCTGCTGGCGGCCAGGCTCGAAGCAAAGATCGTTGGGAATGAAGCGCTCGCCTTTTTGCTTGAGCAATTCTTCGATGACGGGATGGCGGCCGGCGACGAGCCGGAGATGATTTATGTCGCGGTGGAACCGGTGGCGAAGCTCGCCGGGGATAACCCCGCGCCGGAAGCCGCAACGGCAGGGGCCCCGGGTCCGGGCCGCCGCGGCAACTCCGCGGGTTTTGTCGGAGGCAACACAGGCCGCAACAACGGACTCTACGGCGCCGGCGCGGCAGTCGCGCCTGCGAAGATCGGGCTGGCGGCGCCGCGCCCGGCCGACTTCGACTCATTCTGGTCCGAAAAACTCGCCGCGCAGACGAAAATTCCCATCAACCCCGTCCTGACGCCGGTCGAAACGGATACCCCGGGGATCGAGATGAAGACGTTCGCGCTCGACGCGCTTGGGTCCAAAGCGCAGGGCTACATCGCCAAGCCGGCGAAGGAGGGCAAGTTCCCGGCGCTCGTCCTGCTGCAGTATGCGGGCGTGTACGCGTTGAACGCGCGTTCCGTGGCGTTGCGCGCCGCCGAAGGCTGGCTCGTCATCGATGTCGATGCGCACGACAAGCCGCCGTCCGACCCATCCGGAAGCGTCCCACGGAACTATCCAGCAGTGGGCAACACCGACCGCGAGAAGTCCTATTTCCTAAACATGTACCTGCGGGACTCGCGGGCTTTGGATTATCTCGTGACGCGCCCCGACTGGGACGGCAAAACCATCGTGCTGATGGGAACGAGCATGGGCGGCCAACAGAGCCTCGTGCTTGCCGGATTGCGCCCCGAAAAAATCACGGCCGTACTGGTTTGCGTGCCGTCCGGCGCGGATACCAACGGCGATCTCCACGGCCGCAAAGCCGGGTATCCGAACTGGCCGTCGAACGATCCCGACGTCATGAAAACCGCGCTCTATTTCGATCCGGTCAATTTCGCCTCGCGGATCAAGGCGACGGTGCTCGCCGCGATGGGCTTCATCGACACCACTTCGCCCCCCGCCGGCGTCTGGACGGCGTTGAATCAGATCCCCGTCGCCAAAGAGCCGTTGCCCATGATCGAATCGGAGCACAACAACCTGACCCCGCAGAAGGAACAGAACTGGGACGCGAGGTCGAAGGAACTGCTCGGGATTCTGCTGAATGGCGGGGCATTCAAGCCGAACGAACTCAAGTGAAAGGCAGAAATCATGCCGAAACCGAGTCGCAGGGACCTGTTCCGCGCCTCATTGGCCGGTATTGGCGGCCTCCGGTTGCGCGGCGCGGATGCGGAAAAAGCGCGCGTCGGATTCGTCGCCTCCTCGCATTCGAAGCTGGCGAGGCCGTCGCCGGCCGAGGATGCCCTGGACTACCCGCGCGTCCGCGAAATGGTGTGGAGGGCCATCGAGTATGGCCGGCCGCGCGCGGGAAGCCTGGAGGCCAAGATCAGGCCCGGCTCGTGGGTGGTCATCAAGCCGAACATCATCGGCCTGCCGCCGCGCCGGACGTATCGCACGGGCGATGTTACGGATCTGCGGGTGACCAAGGCGGTGTTGGAATACGTAGCCGCGAAATCGCGCGCCGCCCGCATTACCGTGGCCGAAGGCGGCAGCTATCGCCGGATCGGCGATCCCGCGCCGGATAACCGGATGACGCAGAACGGCGTGCAGGTGGACGCGCTCACCGCCGATTGGGGCGGCGAATTCGCCGGCCTGAACGGCTCGCTGGGCGACGTTCTCCAGGAGGCGCGCGAGCGTTTTCCGGGCAAGCGCTTCGATTACATCGACCTGGCGTACGACCCGGCGCGCGATGAGTCCGGTCAGTTCCAGTGGATGGAAGTCCCGCGCAGTCCGAACGGCGCCGGTGCCTTCGGCGAGAAACCGGTCTATGTGATGGCCCGGACGGTCCTGGACTGCGATTTCCTGATCAGCGTGCCGGTGATGAAGTGCCACACGATGTGCGGCGTCACGGGGTGCCTGAAGAACTACGTGGGGACGGCGCCGCGCATCGTCTACACCACGCCGGGCAGTTTCTCCAATAACGAACTGCACTCAAAACACTCGCTGGAAGGACGCATCGATTCGTTCATCGTCGACCTGGCGGCCTTTCATCCGCCCGATTACTCCGTGGTGGATGCGATCCGCGGGCTGCAATACAACGAGCACCGGATCGACCGTCCGGACCAGGAGATGCGCAGCAACCTGGTCATGGCCGGCGAGGACCCCGTGGCCATCGACACCCTGGCCGCGAGCATCATGGGTTTCCAGCCGCACGATATCGAATACCTCCACATGGCATCGCAGCGGCAGATGGGGACCATGGACCTTCGCCGGGTGGAGGTGACCGGCGACGAACCGGACCGTTTCCGCCGCGCCTGGGGGAAGCCCAATAACTGGTACGGCCGCTGCAACCGCACGTGGCTCGTGACCCAGGACCCCCAGGCCGAGATGAAAGGCTGGGAGCGCCATACGACTGTTTCGGACACGCTGCACTGCACGCGCTGGCGGCCGCCCGCATCCGACGACGCGGTGTACCGGGCCGCGGCCCGGGTGGTATCCGAGGGCGCGCGCAAGGCATTCCTATGGGTGGGCGCGCGCGGCCGCATCACCGCATTTCTGAACGGCGAAAAGGTAATGGAGGAGGAAGGGCTCACCCGGTACCGCGTGGGCCAGTTTCAGAAAGCGGTCGAACTGCGGCCGGGCGAAAACCTGCTGGTATTCGAGCTGAAGCCGGCCGGCGGAACGGGCGACCTGAGCGCGCTGCTGGTTGGTCCGCGCAATGATGGAGACACGGTGGAGGGGATTCGCTGGAGCGCATGACGGATGATCCGGGTGCTTCGATCGCGGCTCTGACGCGCACCGCACGGAGCCCCGGCCAGGCCGGCGGACCGAAGAAGTGGATTAAGCTACACTGAAATCCGAAACGCGTGTTGACCGAACTGTATCGCTGGCTGCCGCCGGAAGGCGTGAAGATCCTGGTGGTGCTCTTCCTCTCCTTCCTGACGGGACTGGAGCGGGAGGAGCGCAAGGGCGCCGCCGAACATTATACGTTTGGCGGCGTGCGCACCTTTCCCCTGGTCGGACTGCTCGGATACGCTATGGCGCTTCTGGCCTCCGGCGAATTGCTGCCAATCACCCTGGGTTTCGGCGTGGTGGGGGGATTTCTGATGCTCTCCTACCGGCACAAGCTGCAAGACTCCGGAACCGCCGGAGTGACCACCGAGATGTCGGGGCTCGCGACGTATCTCGTCGGAGCGCTGGTCTACAAGGAACAGTTCTGGATTGCGACCACGTTGAGCGTGGCCAGCATGTTTCTGCTGGAACTGAAAGCCGCGCTGGAGAGCCTGGCGAAAAGGACCACCGGGGAAGAGATCCTCACCTTCACGAAGTTCCTGCTTCTCACCGCCGTGATCCTGCCGGTATTGCCCAACAAGGAGTTCGGCCCTTTCCAGATCAATCCCTTTCGGACCTGGCTGGTGGTGGTAGCGGTAAGCGCGGTCTCGTACGGCAGTTACGTCATTCAGAAGCTGACAAAAGGCCAAGGCGGGGTCCTGCTCGCCGCAATCCTGGGAGGCGCTTACTCCTCCACGGTGACCACCATCGTGCTATCCAGGCGGGCGGCTCGCGAATACCACGCCGGCGTCTTTTCCGCGGGGATTCTGATGGCCTCCGGGGTGATGTACCTGAGACTGGCGGCGCTGCTCTTTCTGTTCAACCGGACCCTTTTCCTGGCGCTGGGGGCGCCGTTCGCCGCGCTGGCCGCGCTGGCAGCCATCGCCAGTTGGCTCCTGTTTCGCCTGCCCGACCACAAGAGGGGCGAGGTCAAGCGCGAGTACGAGCCCCACAACCCGCTCGAACTTCGCGCCGCTCTTTTGTTTGCGCTGCTGTTTCTGGTGATGCTGATAGCCACCCGCCTGGCCATTGTCTACCTGGGAAAGGCCGGCGTGTACGGCCTGGCGGCGGTCATGGGAGTAACCGATGTCGATCCCTTCATCATGGGAATGACGCAGTCAGCAGGCTCGATCACTCCGGTCCCGGTGGGGGCCGCCGCGATTCTCGTCGCCGCATCCAGCAACAACGTGGTCAAAGGGATCTACGCCCTGGCGTTGGGCGATCGCGCCACGGGCCGCCGGAGCCTGTTTCTTCTGACGGGTTTGGCGCTATTGGGTCTCTCGCCCCTGTTGTGGCTGCGGTTCTGAGCCGCCTCGGGGGCGACTCAGGAGAGCGCCACAGAGTTCAGGCAAGTTCACATTGTCAGAACGACCCGGAACCGTGCTCTGCCGCTCAGCATCCGTGGGAAAGCCCCGGCCGCTCTTTCGAGTGGATATGTTTCAATCCTCGGACGCACGCCGGTCGAATCGGCGAAGCGCAGCGTGTCCTCGGAATCGGTGGGTGTTCCCGCGGCCCAGCCTTGGATCGTTCGACTTCCAGAAATGAGCTGAACCGGTGTGACCTCAATGGGATCAAACGTGTTTGGCGCGTCACCGTTACCCGGCCAACCGGCTGAGGGCAGGGGTAGCGGCGACACGCAGGTGCGAGGCGTAATGCTCGTCGTCCCTATGGCGCTGCGACAGAGCCCGCCGCGACGCGGGCTATTCCGCGCTGCGGCCGTGTGCGGGAGGCTTCCGCGAGGACCAGGGCCGCCGCGCGATCCACCGCTCCGGGAGGCCCCAGGATGGCGCGCACGCGCCCGAGTTGGACGCGAAGGTCCGCGGCGTAAGTTGCGTCCTCCAAAATCCGCAGGGCGGCGGCGGCCAGGCGCTCCCCAGTGGCTTCCCGCTGGCGGAACTCCGGCACCACCGACTGTCCCAGCAGGATGTTGGGCATGGCGATAAAACGCGTGTGCGCCACCATGAGCGCCACCCAGTAACTCAGGGTACTGAGGCGGTAGGCGGCCACCATGGGGATCGATAACAGGGCCGTTTCCAGAGTCGCTGTTCCAGCCTTCACCAGGGCCACCGCGCAGCGGCTCAGGATGGTGTAGGCGTCTCCGGGTATTACGGTCACGTTCCTCCACACGACTCCCCGGCAGGAGAGCCGCGGTCGGACGCAACGGGTCGAGGCCCACCCGGGTGAAGGCCAGGGTGGGGTCAAGGGCGGGCTTCACGATGTCCAGAAGTGGATGCCCCCCGCAGACGACGCGGGCGCCCGCTTTCCTGTACGCCTCCACTTCGGCCTGGAAGGGGGCCACAATCAGGCCGGCAACCCGCACCACCTGGCGGGTCCGCCACCTGCCCCATAAGGAAACCTGCGGGGGGAAATAGAAGATGACAGGAATGTTCTGCTGTTTCAGCGTGCGGGCCAGGGCCATGCTGAAGGTCTCGTTATCGATCAGGACGGCCACATCCGGCCTTTCGGACTTCACCAGATCTTTCATCCTGCGGAACGCGCGCCGCAGCGACCACAAGTACGGCAGACTCTCCTGCACCCCCACAGAACCGAGATTCGAGGTTCTCAGGCGAAGATCCACGCCCGCCTGGCTCATTTCGTCGCCACCCGCTCCGTACAGTTTCACACCGGGGTCCAAGCCCAAAATGGCGCGAGCCAAAAAAGCGCCTTGGCGGTCTCCGGAAACCTCACCGGCAACGATCAGAATGCTGAAATGCTCTTGCACTGCGTTTCTCCTTCAGGCCGGCAGTTCCTTCAGGAACCGGTCGAGCAGGCGCTGCACGGGAGCTTCTCCGCATGTGCCGGTAGTAACCGTAGCGGCGCCGTGAAAGGTGTTTACGGAGAGGCCGAACGCAGGCGGATACTGCACCGGCCCGAACATGGAGACATCGCAGACGGCGGCGCCGCCGAAATGGACAGCCGCCGGATCGATCACCCCTAAGTTCGCGAAGGCCGGGCATGCCACCTGGTAGCGACGCGCCAGGCGGCGCATTACAGCCACTCCCGGCAGCAGGGCCAGCGAACCATACACGACCTGAGCCAGTTCAGGGTGGGATGCATGGGCTGCCTGCATGGCAGCATGGACCTGGGCCAGCGTCGCGCCAAAAGCCGCTCCCGGCTCCCGGCTCACCGCCGGCAGCAGCGCTCCTGTCAAATTCGAAATGCGACCGGCGGCGCCGGAGGGCAGATAGCGGCGCAGGTTGATGGGTACCGCCACAGGCAGCGGAACACCGGCCGGGGGATCCAGCACCTCGAACAGCGACCGGAAATAGGCAGCCAGGAGTAATTCGGTCAGCGAGGTCCCTTGCGATCGCGCATAGCGTAAGAGACCGGCGAGCCGTTCCACCCCGATCCGGCGTACGAGGAAGACCGGGGGCGAGGGGTGGGCGGGAGCGGGAGGCAATCCCCACCGGGCCAACCCTTGCGGCACGGGCCGCCGGTGGAGCGCGCGCGCCAACTCCGACCGGCTCACGTGGCGCAAGACCTGGGCTGGATGGCGGCTCAGGCGCAGGTCAGGCTGAGGACGATAGGCGGCGTCGATACCGAGCGCGCGGTAGATTCTTGCCAGGCGGCCGATGTAGTCGAGGGCTCCCGCTCCGTCCGCAACCAAGTGGCTGATCTTGATACAGAGCACGTCACGGTCTGTGCGATAGAGGCGCACCTGCACCTGCGGCGGCCGGCCGGGGGTGGCTGCTTCGGCCATGAACCGGACAAATTCGTCCGCCCCGCCGCCGTCGATCCGGCGAAACACGGGTTTCAACTCCGCGGCACGAGCCATGCGGCCGGGATCCAAGCGGCCTTCGAAAGTCAGGACGATGCGCGCCTGGCCATCATCGGTAGCGAGATTCAGATACATCAACTGGTCCGAAGGGGCTGCGGGAAATCGCATAGGCTCAGATCCGCTTCGCTCCTATTGTCAAAAAACACGCGCTCCCCGAGAATCGGGAAAAACATCCCCCACGCGATTTGTTTGTATTAATACCTAGATATCGTGAATCGATTGACGGGTGCGGAAGCCGGGGGCATGGTGGAGGAGACCGCGATGAACAGGTGGTATTCGGTGGTATCCACGCTGGCAATGCTCCCTCTCAGCATTTACAGCCTGTTTGATCCGGATCTGCGGCGCGGTCTTTGGAGGCGCTACCGGCCGGAGCCGATGCGGCCACCCGACGCGAGCGCCCGGCTGTGGGTGCACGCGGCCTCGGCGGGCGAAGTGCGGCTGGCCGATGCCTTCGCCCGCCGGTTTCTGGAGCGGCAGCCCGACAGCGCCTTCCTGCTGACGGTCGACACACAAGCGGGGCTGGCCTCGGCCACGGGGGGACCCTGGAGTTTCGTCCGGTACTTCCCTTTCGACGCCTATCCCTGCCTGTGCCGGATGTTCGATCAGTTCCGGCCGCATGCCGTCATCCAGGTCGAGATGGAACTGTGGCCGGGGCTGCTGGGGATGGCGCGGGAACGCGGGGCGCCGGTGGCGGTCATCAACGCCCGCATGCGGCCGTCGGAAACGAAGGCTTTTGCGCGCTTTAACCGCAGTCTCCACGACTATCTGTCGATTCCCTATTACCTGGCGCGCAGCGACGACGACGTGGCCATTCTTCGCCGGCTTCAAGTTCCCGAAAAGCACCTGCTGGTCACCGGGGAGATGAAGATCGAGCATGCCCTGGAGCGCGGGGCCGGCACGGGGCCGCGATCGAAATCGGCGCTGCTGGCGGTGAGCACCCACCCGGGCGAAGAAAGGGTGGTGCTCGACGCCTTCCACCGGCTGCGGAATACCTATCCGGCGCTCAAGGCGATTGTCGCGCCACGGCATCCGCGCCGGGCAGGCGCGGTGGCGCGGATGGCGTTGCGCGAGGGTTGGAAGGTTCGGGTTATCGAGGAAGGATTCCCGGAGGTTTTCTCCGAAGATGTGGTGGTGGAGGGTGGCTGGGGCCGCATGGAGTTTTGGTATGGGTTCGCGGCTGCGGCGTTCGTGGGTGGAACCCTGGTAACGGGTCTCGGCGGCCACAACGTGCTCGAACCGGTGCTGCATGGCGTGCCGGCCATCACCGGGCCGTACCATGAGGACTGGATTCCGTGGGTGAAACTGCTGCGCGAAGCCGGCGCACTCTCTGTGGTTTGGGGCGAGGGCGAACTCGCGCGGGCCGCACAGGTTGCCCTGGAGGAGGACCTTTCGCCCGGGTTAGAGGCGGCGCGGCAGCGCCTGCGACGGCATGAGGGCGCCACTATGCGCAACGCCGAGACGGTCCTGCGGCTGCTGGACGGCCGGTCCCCGGTGGGCCATGGATAGCGCCAGCGTATTCCGGAATCCCGAACGGCTGCGGGCGCTATGGCCGGACATCCGCGATCTGCCGCGGCCGTATCGCGGCCGGTTGCTCCTGGGTATGGCGCTGTTGGCCTTGCATCGCGCCACCGGACTGGTTCTTCCCGGATCCACCAAATACCTGGTGGACGATGTGATCGGCAAAAAGCAGATGGATCTGCTGGTCCCTCTGGCGGCCCTGGTAGCGGCGGCTTCGGTCCTGCAGGGCGCAACAGGGGCTCTCGAACTGACGCCGCAGCGGCGAAGCCCGGTTTGGGAAGCGATTTGGGACTATCCCCAAAACGTTTCGCCGGGGGCCAGGCGGGCTTTCACCACGTCCGGGTTCAGCTCCACGCCCAGTCCCGGCTTGTCCGTGACGCGCACGAACCCGCCCTGAATGTAGGGGTGGTCCAATAACAGCAGTTCATCCATCCATCCGCCCACACCGGTGACGGTCTCGCAGGCCATGTAGTCGCGGATGGCGGCGGCCCACTGGCACGTGGCCCAGGTGTGAAGCTGGCTGCCGGTGTTGTGGTTCGTCATGGGCAGGCCGTAAACCTCGGCCATATCGGCGATGCGCTTGGTTTCCAGGAAGCCGCCGCTGTTGCGGAGATCGGGGCTCAGAATGTCGCAGCCCTGACGGGTGATGAAATCCTTGAAGCCCTGCCGCCGCGCGAGGTTTTCGCCGGTGCAGATCGGAACGCGCGCGCTCTGGCAGAGCCGCACCCACGCGTCCGAGTAATCCACGGTCAGGGGATCCTCAAGCCATAGCGGCTTGATGGGCTCCACGGCCTCGGCAATCTGGATGGCGGTACGGAGGTCGTACTCCCAGTGGCAGTGGACGATGATGTCGTGGTCCCAGCCGATGGCTTCCCGGCAATTCTCGAAGCCCTGGCGGATCTGGATGAGTTCCTTTGTCGTGAGTACGCGATTGGCCGCGTCACGGCCGCCGTCCGTGTTCGGATTGGTGCGGGGGAAGCCGAACTTATGCGCGGTGAAGCCGGCGGGGGCGGATTTCACGCGCTGGGCCCAATGGTCGTAGACCCGGACCTTCCGGCGGAACCTGCCGCCCAACAGGGTGGCGGTGGGCGCGCCGAGCGCCTTCCCTGCCAGGTCCCACAGCGCCATTTCGATCGCGCTCGCGGCGCGCATCAGGTTGTGGGCCGAACCGTCCGTCCGGGTGCCGCTGAGGTCGCGCGCGCGCTCGTCCAGCAGCGTGTAAATGGCGTCGATTTCGAGCGGGTCTTTGCCCACGAGTCCCGGTTTCAGGGCGAGGATCTGCTCTTTCACGCCGATGGCCGGCGTCCCGTATGCTTCGGCCACGCCGTAAATGCCGTCGCCGGCCTCCACCTTGACCAGAACATAAGTGCGGGAAGCGCCCTGAATGGTCAGGGTCCGCAGGTCGCGGATTTTGAGCTGCTTTGCCTGGGCGGCGGCGAGTTGCGGAAACAGGGCGGCGGCGCCCAGGAACGCCCGCCGGGAGAGATGCCGGGAAATCATCGCGTCCTCCGGTTAACCCACTTCCTCATTCGCCCGCCGCAGCATGGCGCGCATGCAGGCGATGCAGTACGCCGTTCCGGCGCGCAGGACGCCGGAGTCGCCAACCAGGCGCGGGACGTGGTCGGGCTCGATGCCTCCGTTGCACTTCGCCTGGCGCAGCGCTTTGATCACCTGGTAAAGGTCCGCGTAGCCATCATCGGGGAAGGTCTCGTTGAATCGCGGCAGCGGCGCGGTGACGTTGCGGAAGTGCACCTCGAAGATTTTGCCGCGCCCGCCGAAATCGCGGATCATCTGGAACACGTCTTTGCCCATGCGGGCACCGCCTTCCAGCCACGTCCCCACGCAAAAGGTGAGTCCCCAATTGGGGCTTTTGCCGGCGATCTGCTCCGCGCGCCGGTAGCCGTCGTAGTGGGTGAAGAGCTTGGCCACGCCGTTCATTTTCGCGAGCGGCGGGTCGTCGGGGTGCAGCGCCATCTTCACGCCCGCCTCTTCCGCCACGGGCAGCGTGGCTTTCATGAAATACGTGTAATTGGCCCAGATGTCATCGGCGGAATACTCGCGGTCGAACTGGCGCTTCTCCACACGGGAGCGGAAATCGTCCACGTCGAACTCGCGCGTGGAGTAGCCGCGATACTGGACCATGCGGGTGGTGTAGGTGTTGGCGGGATGAAAGTCGTACGAAGCCACGGGGATCCGGAGTTTGCCGAGATCGCGCAGGAAGCGGCAGTAGGTTTCGATATCCTGGTCCCGCCCGGGCTGTCCCAACTGGACCTTCAGCGAGCGGTAGGCGGGGTGGACGGCCGAGTAGATGCGCAGCTGGAACGCGGCCAGGCGGTCCCGCGCGGCCTGGAGCGCCTCAAAATCGGCGCCGCTTTGGGGGAACTCCAGCCGCAGCCATTCCAGCCCGATCTGCTGGAAAAAGCGCAGATCGTCGTCCGTCATGCTCCGGGCTTCGACACGGTGGCAGAGTTTCATGTTGGAGAGGTCGGACTCGGCGATTCTCGGCTTCGCGGTTCCCTGGGCGAACAGGGGCGCGGAGGCGGCCCAGGCGGCGGTGTGAAGGAAACGGCGACGGTCGCAAAGCATAGGATTACGGTAGTGCAGGGTGTGGCGGCGGTCAACCAGTGAAATGGGGGTCAGGGCTGCGGGCCGGGCATGCCGGGCCACCACAGGGCGGCGCGGCGAGGTCACGAAACCGCTACTGATGCGCAGGGGCGTATTTCTCGCGGACCATAAACAGGTAGGAGAGCACGCCCACTACCAGGAAGAACCAGATGGCCTGCATCGGGGCTTCGTAACTGCCGGTCCTCTGCTTGAGCCAGCCGGTGAGGATGGGGGCGACGATGCCCGCGATGCTGGCCGAACAGTTCTGAACTCCGGAAATCCGGCCAATGGCCGCGGCCGGAATCAGCGTCTGGGTGAGGGCCCAGTAATTGGCCGTGGCCAGTCCCAGGCCCGACAGCGAAAGCACGGCAAAGGCCAGCGCCACGGTGACCGAGGAAGACTGCGCGCCGATCAACTCCGTACAAGCGACGGCGAATCCCGCGATGGTGAACCATTTGCGCACCGAGACCGGGTTGCCGCCGCGGGCGATCATCCGGTCCGCCGCCCACCCGGCCAGCGCCGCCACCGCCGCCATGCCGCCA
>JAIQFU010000383.1:0-2724 GCA_020073115.1 Terriglobia bacterium | reverse complement strand
CCACCGCCGTGACAAAACCTTCGACGAGCGTCAGGCCGCGCCGCTCCACGAAGTAAGCGGGCATCCACGTCATGCAGAAGTAGACGAAGTACATGTAGCAGAAGGTGGCGATCACCGTGCCCCAGGTCACGGGGCTGGCCAGAATCCTGCCGAAGGGGATAGGTTTCCCGGCCTTCTTCTCGGCCGCCTGCGCGAGTTGCCGGTCGTCGTTCTTGACCAGCGCCAGCCAGGGCCCGAGCCAGAGCAGCCCGCCGAAGCCGAGGATCAGAAACATGGTGCGCCAATCGTACTTCGCTACCAGCCAGGCCGCCAGCGGCGCGCCGATGGCCGGGCCGATCTTGGTCCCGGTCATGTAAAGACCGACGGCGAGCCCGCGCTGCTTCTCCTCGAAGTTGAAACGGATCCAGCGGTAGCTGGCCGGCGCCACCACGGATTCGCCGATCCCGATCAGCACGCGCAGCGCGTACAGGGAGCGCAGCGAGCCCGCGAAGGCCGTCGCCCCGGAGGCGATGCACCAGAAGAGAAAGCTGATGGCGTAGGGAAACTTCACGCCGTACCGGTCCACCACGAAGCCGGCGGGAATCTGCAGCGCGGCATACGCCCAGAAAAACGCCGAGTTCAAGGTTCCGCGGCCGGTGTCGGAGAGGTAGAACGACTTGATGAAATCCGGCAGTACGACGGCCACCGCCAGGTTCGACCGCGACACGTACGCCACGATCATTCCCAGGCTGAGGAGGCCGATGACGGTCCAGCGGCGGGCTTCGACCGTCATGCCATGCCTTTCAATCGGGCGACGAGCGCGCGCGCGGCATTGTTGAGCAGGACCCCGTCGGAGCCCGACGCCAGGAAGGTGAATCCGCGCGCGCGATAGAACTCCAGGTCATCCGGCTTGGGCAGCAGGATTCCGGCGGCCTTGCCGCACCGCGCCGCGGCCGTGGCGGTCTTGGGTCTTCGAACTGTCCCAGGATGCCCAGGCTGTGCGAGAGATCCGAGGGCCCGATGAACAGCACGTCCACGCCGTCCACGGCCGCGATGGCTTCCACGTGGGCCACTGCTTCGGGCGTTTCGATCTGCACGATCGACAGCAACGAATCCAGCGACGCTTCCATATAAGGCCGGAAACTCGACCCGAACGCGCACGCGCGATTGCTGAACGCCACGCCGCGCACGCCTTGCGGCGGGTACCGCATGGCGGCCACGGCTTCCCGCGCCGCCTCCGCCGTGTCGATGCGCGGGAACATGACGCCGCAGGCGCCGAGGTCGAGCACGCGGTGCGCGCGCTGCCGCGCGTTGGATTCCACACGCACCACGGCCGCCGCGCCCGTGGCCTCCAGCGCCTGCATCTGCGAGAGAGCCTCGCGCTCGCCGCCGGCCCCGTGTTCCAGGTCTATCAGGGCCCAATCGTAGCCGGCGTAGCCCATGATCTCCGCGGTGAGCGCGGAGCCCAGGCTGAGAAAGCAGCCAAACACCGTTTCGCCGTGGCGTACGCGCTGCTTGAGGTTTTTCACATGATCTCCATTCACGCTTCGTTGTTGACGAGGTCCATCAGCGACTTGAGGTAGCCCCAGGCAAAAGCAAAAGCCTGCCGGCCTCCCTGGTCGCCCTCGATCCGCGGGACATGGTCCGGGAGGATCATCCCGTCGAACCCGGCGTCGCGGTAAGTCCGCAGGGCCTGGAGCATGTTGATGTCGCCATCGTCGGGGAATGTCTCCTGGAAATCCAGGAAGCCTCCCCTGATATTGCGGAACTCCACGCCGAAAATCTTTCCCCGCGCGCCGAAATAGCGGATCGCCTCCAGAATCTCCCTGGCCGGGTTCCGCATCGATTCGGCGAGCGTGCCCTGACAGAAGAGGAGGCCGTGGTAGGGGCTGGACGAGAGCTCGATGAATCGCTTGAGCCCATCGACGGTGGCGAGCACGCGCTCCACGCCGCGAAACGGCTTTCCGGGCGGCATGGCGGGATCCTGCGGGTGCAGCGCCAGCCGGATCTTGTACTCCTCGGCGACCGGAACCACGCGCTTGACGAAGTAGGCGGCGCGGTCCCAGAATTCCTCGGCTCCCACGTCTCCGGCGGCGGTGGGCGGCGCGTCCGGCGTGGACTTCCGGTAGTCGAACGCGGAGTACATGGCGCCCCCGCGCCCGCGGACGGATTCGGTCCGAATCACGCCCAGGATCGTCAAGGCGTATTTTGCCGAGGGAATTCCGGCCCGGGCGCAGTTGCGGATAATCTGGCAAATATTATCGATCTCGCGGTCGCGCTCGGGGTCCTTCCCCAAGAGAATATTGGGATTCTCCGCGCTTTCCACGGTGACGGAACTCAGCGGGAGCGCCAGCATCTCCAGCCTGATTCCGTAGGACTCCACGCGCTCCCGGAGCCTGGTCAGGCTGGCGGCGGACCAGTTCTCGTCGTAGCGCCGGGACACCACGGCGCTGCAAATGTGGGTCACGCCGAAGGCCGCCATGACTTTCAGGGTGGCGTCGGAGTGGTCGTGCTTGTGGCCGAGCTTGATTTTGCCGCGCGGCGGGGCGGCGGCGGGTTGTTCCCCTGCTCCGGCCCGCGCAGCGGCGGCAGCGGACGCGCTCACCTGCAAAAACGCTCTGCGATGCATACCGGTGAATGCGAGTGGTAGCAGCTTTCGAGCCGGCGCGCAACGGCGGGTTTTCGGGTGTCGCCGCAAAATGATAATGTCCTATTTGCGCAAAGTAGAAATGTCCTATTGACACC
>JAIQFU010000382.1 GCA_020073115.1 Terriglobia bacterium | reverse complement strand
GGCCGTGCTCTGGCTGGCGCTCCTGACGAATCTGGTGGGCCTGCGCGTAGGCAAGTGGACCCAAAACCTGGGAGCGGCCGCCACGTGCGCGGTGGGGGCGGGGCTGCTGGCCGCGGGAGCTTTGCTGGCGGCGCGGCACGGCGCCGCGACGCGCATCGGGGCGGCGCAGGGATGGACCTGGAGCACGCTGAACTACTGGCCGCAGATTGCGTTTGCGTTCGGCGGCCTGGAACTGGGGGCGATCCTAAGCGGCGAGATCCGCGACCCGCGGCGGACGGTCCGCCGCGCCGCCTGGATCAGCGCCGCCGCCATCGCGGGTTTTTACATGCTTGGCACGGTCGCCATGCTGGCGCTGCTCCCGCCGGCGCGCATCAGCGTGGTGACGTGCATCGCGCAGGCGGGCGAAGCAGCCGCGGGCCGGCTGGGAGCCCCCTGGATCCTCCCGGCCATGGGCGCGTTGATCGGCGTGGGAATCCTGGGCCAGTTCGGGGCGTGGCTCGGCGGCAGCGCCAGGCTGGCGTTCGCCATCGGGCTGGACCGCTATCTCCCCCCGGCCTTCGCACGCCTGCATCCGCAGTGGGGAACGCCTCACGTGGCCCTCCTGGCGCAGGGCGCCGCCTGCAGCGGTTTCCTGGTGGCCATGCAAGCCGGCGAAAACCTGCGCACCGGCTACCAGTTGCTGGTGGACATGACCGTGGTGACGTACTTCATCCCGTTCCTCTACCTGTTCGCCGCGGCGTGGCGCCACGGGTTGCGCTGGAGCGCGAAGGCCGGGCTCCTGGTGACGGCCGCCGGCATTATCTTTTCGTTCGCCCCTCCCTCCGGCGTCCGCTCGGCGTGGCTCTTCGAAATCAAGCTTGCCGGCAGTTGCGCGCTGCTGATCGGCGCCGGAAGGGTGGTTTTCGTCACCGCCCGGAGAGGGCTGAAGCGGGCTGGGCAGTGCCATCAACCGCCGCCCGTCTCCTGATCTCTATCGACCCGCCTGTGCCGACTGCATCGCCGCCATCCGCTCCTCCATGCGCCGCGTGAGGTGCGGCGTGATGCCGAGCATCCGCTCCACCACCATCAACTGCCCGCGATGATGCATCTCGTGTTCCTTGGGCGCGATCAGCATTTCGAATCGCGATTTCACCCGCGGCTCCATCCCTTCCGGGTACTCGACCTGCTCACTCAAAAAGGCCTCTGAGGCGCCTTCCAGAACCTTGGCATACCTCTCGCCCTCGACGCGCAACAGCTCCAGGATCTGCGGCTTTGTGCGCGGCGCCTTCACTTCCGCCTGCAGCTTGCCCCTGAACCCAAAGAAATCGAAGCCAACCAGCGTGCCGCGATGCTCGACCGCGTGGATGTGCTCCTGCACGCGCGGCATCGCCGCAATGTGCACGAGCGTCTCCGCTATCGAGCGGCACCCCTCCGCCGGCCGAAAACCGTACTTCTCTTCCGGGATTTCCTCGGCGATGGTGATCGTATTATTGCGGACCGTGCGGAACGATCGCGCGAGCTCTTCTGCTCCGTAGTAGGTCATGACCGGCGTTTCCTCCTGAGTGATTTCGAGATTAGTTTATCGCGATATCACGATGGGCTGCGCCTTCCCCGCCGCGTCGTGAACAGCGCACTGCAAACCGCCCAGGGATGACTTATGTTCCGGACTTGTGTTGCGAGTCCCGGAACGGTCCGCTTTTGTAGTCCGGAGGCGTGCAGCCGGCAGTCCGGATAGCACGAGCGTTATGGCGCGGACGCGGATGAGTTTTGTGAGAACATAGGCTTTTCGGATACGCCAGTCCGATTGGAGGCGATTGAACCCGCCGTGAAGGCTGACGTACGCCGGAATCGAAGTACGCGACATCATGTTTGGTGGTCTGGAATCGAGGATCGATGTGAGGCACGTCACTGGCGTTCTCCTCGGGCTCTTTACTGCAGCAGTCTTAAGGGCCCAGGCTCCGCCCGTTTTCCGTACAACCACGCGACTGGTAGAGGTCAACGTGATTGCGCATGGCAAGAGCGGCCCCGTGAAGGGCCTGACGAAGAGCGATTTCGTCCTGTACGACAACGGGAAAAAGCGGGACATCGCCGTTTTCGAGATGAATTGCCGGCAGTCGCCGGCGGCCGGGGCGGAAACGAGCCTTGCCCCCAACGAGTTCACAAACCAGCCGACCGGGACCGTGGCGGAACAGGGAAACGCCATCCTGGTGGTCTGGGATATGCTCAACACCGGATTCCAGGATCAGATTCGGGCCAGACCCGCCGTGATCCAGAACCTGAAAACGATTCGCCCCGGCGATCACGTAGGCCTCTATATTCTCGGGAAGCGCATCGGTGTTTTGCAGGAGTTCACCAGTGATTCCTCTCAATTGATAGCCGCGATGGATAGGTTTGCGAAGTGGCCGGATACCGGCTATTATCCTCTGCAGCAGCAGAAGGACGAGGTACTGCGTCGGGCGGAATGGGAGATCCTAAATCACTTGGCGCGAGTACCCGGGCGCAAGAGCGTGATTTGGATTTCTTCCGGCGGCCCCCGATTGCTTTTTGGAGCGGGTTTTGCGGTTTATCCTGTCGATGCGAGAGCTCTGCCCGGCTTCAACGAGATCCAGGCGGAACATAGCTCAGCCGGAGACCTCACGAATACTTCTTGGGGACCGCATTCCCGGGACCGGGATGCCATGAGAGCGGCTGCGGAGAGCACGGGTGGCGCTTTCGCCACGTGGTCCAACGACATTCGCGGCGCGCTGGACCAAGCGCTGACCGACGCCGATCTCACCTATACGCTCGCTTTCTACGCGGACGCGCCCAGGCCGGGCGAGAAGCCCTACCGCACGTTGAAAGTCCAGCCAAAGCGGAGCGGCGTCGACCTGCGCTTCCGCAAAAGTTACCAGACCAATCCCTATAGTCCGCCGGCCGCGCGGCTGATCAGCGATGCAGTGGCAAGCGCGATCGACTCCACGCAGATTGCGATCGGCGCGCGGCTCGAGAGGGATGGCTCCGCTTTACGGATTCCGGTAACGATCGGCGCCGCTGATCTCATGCTTGGCCAGACGGGCAGCCACCGGACGGGATCCCTCGACCTGATGCTCCTCCAGCGCTCGGCCGCGGAAGGCGTGCTGGACAGCCTCTCGCGTGCGGTCGAGTTGGATTTCGACGGACCCCGCTACGAAGCGTTTCTCAAACAGGGTTTTCGAGGAACGTTCAACATGGACGCGAAACCGGGTCTGGCCGAAATCAAGATCGTAGCGTTTGATCGCTCGTCGAAGCATGTCGGTTCCCTGACGATACCGATCGCACCTTGACCGAGCGCCAGGTCATCGGCAACTCGAAGGGCGCAAACGGCGCAAAAGGGGCAAAAGGAGACAGAGGCAATTTCGAAACAGAGGGAAGAAGCTCGAGTGGCGTCCCCAGGGGGATTCGAACGGAGACACCAGCGGACGTGGGAAGCCTTGGGCGTGCTAAGTCTTGCGTTTCTGGCCTTCGCCGTCCGGCCGGACCGCTGAAAATGGCGCTACGGGGCGCTGTGGTGGTGGTCTTGTGGTGGTCGTGGTGGGCCGGTGGTGGACGAAAAACGCCACTCGGAGGACCGGCTTTTTGGCGGTCGATCTCTGTTCCGCCCCCGTTCTGTCATTCGATTGCATAACCGATTGCCGCATAGCCTTTCAGGCGTCGTTCGTACATTCTGCTCAGCATCGGAACATAGTTATCGACGTAGTCGTAGACCTGCACAAGCCGTTTGCCGTCGTGGAGTCGATGGAGCCGGCCTACATATTGCTGTAGCGTTCCTTTCCACGAGATCGGCATTGCCAGAAAGAGCGTGTCGAGGCGCGCGTCGTCGAATCCTTCGCCGATATAGCTTCCCGTGGCCAGAATCACTCGCGGTTCGGACTCGGGCACGGCTGCCAAGGCGTCGGCTGTCGTGCGGCGTTGCTTTTTCCCCATGCCTCCTTTGAGGATGAAAATGTGCTTGGCCGCATTCGCCAGTCTTGTCGCGAAGTACTGTAGGTGTTCCGTGCGGCCGGTAAGCAAGAGGGGGCAGCGTCCTGCGGCGATCGCGTGAGCGACGTCATCGGCAATCAACTGGTTGCGCCGTTCGTCATCCACCACTGCGGCATAGATATCCTGGATTGTGACCTCGGTACGCTCCGGCGCCATTCGGAATTCGGTGTAGCGAGGAGTCACCTTGTGCTCAAAGGGCGTTGACTCGGTCATGGTGCGCGCGCTCATCTTGAACCGCGCCGGGCCGCACTGCATGTAGATGATCGGGTGGTGTCCGTCTTTTCGTGTGGGCGTCGCCGTGAGGCCCACAATGTACTTGGCCTTCACTTGCCTCATCACCTGCTCGAACGTGAATGCGGATATATGGTGGCATTCATCAACGATTACCTGGCCATATTCCGCCACGAGATCCTTCACTTCTTCCTTCCTGTAGAGGCTTTGGATGACCGCGACATCCACGCACCCAGTCCGGTCTGACTTTCCTCCGCCGACATGCCCGATCGACTTTGCGGGCAGGTTCAGGAACATGCCGAGGCGCTCCATCCACTGATCCAGCAACTGCTGCCGGTGAACGATGACGAGCGTGTTCACTTTGCGTTTCGCGATGAGCCACGCGGCGACGGCCGTTTTTCCGAATGCCGTTGGAGCGCAAAGAATGCCGTCATCGTGTTTCAGAATCTGGCCGACCGCGTCTTCCTGCAGCACTCGGAGTTGCCCAATGAATTCAACTTCAATCGGCTGGCCCGTATACCGTTCGTCACGCAGATCGGGACGAATTCTGTGCGCCGTGAGGAGCGCCAGGGTGTCGGTCAGGCATCCACGCGGCAGGCCGATGTGCTCAGGAAACTCCTGCCCGCACGCAATCACCCGCGGCTTATTGTATGTGGAGAGCCGCATCGCCTGAGCCTTGTAGAACTCCGGGTTTTGAAATGCTGCCAGACGAAGCAGCCTGTTGAGCATGGCGGGCGGAAGATCCTTCTTTTCCACATAAACGAGATTCGCCCGAACAACCTGGACAGTCTTGGGCAGCGGTCCTTCGATCGGCCGCTCCTGCCGCTTGCGCGAGGGAGGCAGCGTCCACGGGTCCAGCGTTCCTTCCTCATCGGTCTCATCGACGCTGCTCATCCTGACGCCAATCAAGTCGCCTTTTCGCTGTGCTCGTGCGACGATCTCCTCGGCGGCGTCGACCGCCACGCGCCGTATCATCGAAAGAAACAGCCATTGGTCGGCGTAAGGGTGGAAGTTGGAATCGATGAACACGCTGTTGCCCGCTTTGCGAGGTGCGAATTGCAGTGGGAGAGCGATCAGATTCCCGAATCCGCCCTTGGGCATCGTGTCCTGGTTGGGGAAGAAGCGGTCATAGGAATCAAGGCCAACCTGGTGCCTTCTTTCCATCGTGCGTGTCAGGATTACGCAGCCCAATTTCCGCGCGGTGATTGCCGGGAGCGGGCGCTCAAAGAAGATCCAGACGTGACCTCCTTTGCCGGACCGGGAACGCTCCAGCGAGGCAGAGACTCCGAGCGCATTGCAGGTCTCCAGAAAAGCCAGGGCGTCGTACTCCCAAGTCTTTTTGTCGAAGTCCGCCGCGAGAAACCAGCAGGTTTCATCCACCAAGAGGGGATAAACACCCACGGTTTCGTTACCTAAGAGGTGGCTCTCGATGACGGCGTCGGTCATCGGTAGGAATTTGCGTGTCTGTTGCGCGACTCTTTTCCGCTCCTCCGGGCGGCTTCTGTTGATGGCCTTCCAATCCTTAATGTCCGCCGGAGAATATCCGGATTCTCCTTTGGGGTTCTCCCAGCGCCTCGCGAAGACATCCTCTCTTCCTCGAAAGAGGCTTCGAAACAGCGCGATTCTCCTGCGGGCACGCTCTCCTTTGTCCACCGGCGGCTCTGGATCCGCGGTCGCTGGTGGGACAGGGTTCTCAGGCGCCGGCTGGGGCATCGCAATCCCGTGCACCGACAGTAATCGTCGGAGCCGCGCATTTTCCTCGCGGAGCCGCACGTTCTCTTGCTCGGGGGATTCGAACGGGAGCGATGCTGTATTATTCCCAGTCACGCCGCCGTCACCCTTCCCAGCCGCGCTGCATGACGGTGGCCAGAAACGACTGTATGGTCGCAAGTGTGGCGCCGAGGTCGGGCTGCAGCCCGCATTCTCTCGCCGCGGCTTGGAATGGGATCTGCCAGTCCGCCGGCGGTGAGGCCAAAGTTGCGGGCATTTGGTGGCTCCTTCGCCGCTCAAAGGTCAAGCGCAAAGCCTCCGCTACCTTTCTATTATCCAGTTCGCCCGATCCAATCAGGAGCGCAAGATCCACCAAGTCTTTCACCCTGCTGTTTGCTGCCTTGCGGGGAAGCGTGTAGGCGTGGACCTTTTCGGCAAATTGCTGCTCGCGGGAGATCATCTGCACTCGCGGCGTTTGAATGCCGGCGAACCCGAGCCAGTCGCGACAGACTACCGTCTCAAGCGGTTGGATTACAGCGTCGCCGATCCCCGCATCGAGGTGGAACCGCGCGAATATCCGATTGTCCATCCGAGCTTCCACTGGATACCGAGCGCCGCCGTACGGCGCCGCAGCCACATCCATTATGGGTGACCCGATTACGTACTCGAACCAGTCGTCGAGAGCGACCTCCGCCATGTTCTGCAACATCTCTCGGATCGCCTGATCGCTACCTCCGGCGGGAGCCACGAACTGTTGCACCGTGAGGTCAATGTCCAGGGTCGAACGTGCGGTCCTGAAACGAAGCTCCAAGGCGTAGCCACCCTTCAAAGCCCAAGGCGGCCTGGTCTCTCGAAACAACCTTGCCAGGAGACGGTCAAACGCGACCTGCCGCCTGAGACGGCTGAGATCGATCTGCTCGGCGAGAGCTATTCTCCGCAGCCGTTCTTCGAGAGCCCGTCGAAACGCTCCTGCCGTGGAATACGTTCTGGGTGGGACCGTCATGCGACTTGCCGCAGCACATCCGCCACGATTTTGCGGGTTGGCCCAGTCATAGGCGCGCTCCGAATCTGCTGACGCGTGACCAGACCACGTTCGAGAGCCTGCCTAAGGGCTTGGCGGATGAACGTCCGCTCAACTTCTCCGGCCGAGATCAGGTCGAGGATCGTCCGTAGCGGGCGTGTGAGCTTGAACCCCTGCGCCGTTTGAACGTCGCGTTCGACGAGGTCCGCATAGTGAAGAACGAGGATCCCGGGGATCTCGATATTTCGCCGGAAACCCATCGGGACCGTCATATGGAGTTTGGCCGGGTTCAGATCGGAAAGGCCGTGAATGCTGAGCGCCGTTTGATGGCTGTAGACCCCCTCAATATCCTCCCGGCGATTTCGTGACCAAAGCGCCCAAAGAACGAGGTCGGGCCGATCCGATGACGGAAACTGCGCGAGGCGGTAGATGCCCCGGCGCTCGCGAATCCAGTTGCCCACTTGTACATGGTAAGGGTGAGTATTCTCCGCAAATCCCGCGGCTTTGGCCTGCTTGGCAGTGAAGAAGCCCTGCTGCTCCTGGGCGAGTTCGAATAGCCGCTGCGACGCTCTGCGGTGCGACTGGGCCACAACACAATACTACAAATTTCTTGAGGTTTTATCAAAGGGCGTATTGCGCGTGGTGGACTGTGGAAAAACTACGCCTGTAAGTTATTGATAATAAACGGCGTTGGCGTCCCCAGGGGGATTCGAACGGACACCCCAGCGGCCGTGGGAAGCCTTGGGCGTGCTAACTCTTTTGTTTCTGGCCTTGGCCGTACCGCCGAGCCGGCGAAAATGGGCGAAAAAGGCGCTGTGGTGGTGGTCTTGTGGTGGTCCTGGGACGTCGTGGTGGACCGGTGGTGGACGGAAAAGCGGCCGTAGAGTGCGCTGGAAGCGACAGCACGCGAGGCTGATTTTCGACGCTTGATGGGCGTCATAGGCACGTTTTTCGACCAGATAGAATGCTCTTCGACATTTCGACGCGCCCCGGTCCGGACCTGGAGCTGGACCGATTTGGACGTGGCCTCGACGAGAATTGATTGCGGAGATAAACGGCCATATATTCCGCATCCGCTGCGGAGAATAACTGGACAGGTGCGGAGTAAATTGGGCATAATATCCGCAGGAGATGCGGAGAATGTATATTCATGAACTGGAGGACTGGCCCAAGTTTCACTGGAGCGCGGAGGTGATTGCCGAGCCGCTCGCCTCCGTCCGGCATCGGCAGGGCAGGCTGACCGGGCACATGGAGGCGCTCGGGTTCAATCTCCGGCAGGAGGCCGTCCTCGCGACTCTCACCGCAGATGTCCTCAAAAGCAGTGAGATCGAAGGCGAGAAGCTGGATGTGAAACAGGTCCGCTCCTCAATCGCCCGCCGCCTTGGCATGGATATCGGGGCTCTCCAGTCGGCGGACCGCGACGTCGAGGGCGTCGTCGAGATGATGCTCGACGCGACCCGCAACTACGACAAGCCGCTTACAGCGTCACGCCTGTTCGACTGGCATGCCTCGCTGTTTCCCACCGGACGCAGCGGCATGACAAGAATCCGGACCGGCGCATGGCGGGACGACAGCACTGGGCCGATGCAGGTTGTCTCAGGCCCGATAGGCAACGAGCGCGTACATTACGAAGCCCCGAAGGCAGCCCGTCTCGATGCCGAGATGAGAGCGTTCCTTCATTGGTTCGAGAGCCGAAACCCTATCGATCCCGTTCTTAAGGCCGGGCTTGCGCATCTCTGGTTCGTC
>JAIQFU010000009.1 GCA_020073115.1 Terriglobia bacterium | reverse complement strand
GGCCGGCCAGCGCAATCTTCGCGACGTCACGCCTGGTGTAGAGCATCTTCTATCTCCTGGGATCCAGAATGCCAGTTTCGCACCCGGATTGCCACTGCGGTGGCGGGCCCTTCAGGCTGCCCGCGAAGCCGCTCGGAGTCCGGGATGGTTCCTCAGTCGGACCGCGGCGCCTGGGCCGGGCCGGTTGCGCTATGCGTAGCACCGGATCTGGAAGACCCGCGCCAGCCGGTCGCCGTTTGTGGCGCTGATCTCCAAACGCAGGCTCCGCGTTTCGACGGGCTCGAAACGATGCCGGTTCAGGCGCTGGAAATTGCCTTTGACCGCGGCCAGCACGCGCCCGTCGCCGAGCAGCCGGTAGTCTCTCACGGTTTCCGGCTGCGGCGCGCGCAGCAGGTTGATGTTCTGCGATTCCTGCGCGCTCAGCGTCAATTGGCGCTCGAAGCCCGTATCGAACGTGATGTCGATCTCGCGCACACGCTGCGGGCGCTCCCAGCGCAGCTCGATCCACGCCGGGTTGGCTTCCGTCACCGGAGCCGCCCAGTGGTGAATCTCCGCCGGCTCGCCGCGCCTGCCTGGAATGTCGCGGACCGACCCGTCGAGAAGCAGCGCGGCCTTGGCGGGGCCCTCTTCTCCCGACGCGGCCACCGAGGCGGAGCGCGCCAGGTCCAGCGAATCCTCGTTCCGCTGTCCTTTGATAGTCTGGTCGTCGCGCAACAGCGCCTGCTGGAGCCTCGCCACCTGCCGGGCATCGCGCGCCAACTGCCGGGGAAGCATCCGGCCCTCGACGCACTGCGCGGCGGCCGTGCCGATCGCCTGCCCTTCCACCGCGCAGGTGGCCATCACGCGCGCGGAGGTGAACGCCACGTAGCTGGCGCTGATATTGCGCCCCGCCATCATCAGGTTCGTGATGTTGCGGCTGTAAAGCGAGCCGAGCGGGATATCGTAGACCTCCGGGGGGCTCAGGGTGGTATTGGGAGGCAGGTCGGGCCGGTCGAAGCCCTCGGGGGGATGGCCGTCCATGGCCCAGCCGCCGATGGCCACGGCATCCGCGAAACCGCCCCGCATCAGCTCGTCCTGCGTCAGGATGTGATCGCCCAACAGCCGGCGGCTGCCACGCCTGCCCGGCATCATCCCCACCCAATCCATGGCCCAGCAGGCGCTGTCCGGGAACGCGCCGCTGTTCTTGATGTAGTCCCAAACGCCCATCACGATCGAAAGCAGTTCAAAGCGGATGCGTTCGTTCTCGCCGATGATGTCGTGATTGCCTCCCCATTCGATCCACCAGTAGCCGTACTCCCAACTGGTGATGGGGCGATGGAGCAACTGTTCCCTGGTGATTTTGCGCGCCCAGGCGGGCGCGGTGAACGGCATGGGCGAGCGGTGCAGGCGGGAGGTGAACAGGATGCTCGAACCAAGCGTCAGGTCGTCGGGCTTCTCCGGAGCGAGCGATTCGCCGAACTCGCTGCGCGGCTCGCGGCCGGTCCGCATCTCCGCGCCGGCCTCCAGGCCCAGGCGGGAATCGCCGGTGCAGTCGCAATAGATCGCCGCGCGGATGCGGTATAGGCGCTCGCTCCGGTCGCATCGCGCCGCCGCCGCCACGATGCGCCCGTCCTTCACCGTGGCGGCGTAGACCGTGGTCTCCAAAAGCAGCGTGATGTTGGGCTCGCTCACCACTTTGTCGTACAGCAGGAGGTCCCAAAGCTCCCAGCACCGCTGGGGGTTGTTGACGGCATCGGCGAGACGGAATTCCTCGATGATGCCGCCCTCGCGCCAGCCCGGCCGGCCGCGGTGCTGGTTCGCCCCTACCACGTGCATCTTGACTTCGCTCGAGGAGTTGCCACCCAGCCGCGAGCGGTCTTGCACGAGCACGACGCGCGCCCCGTGGCGGGCGGCGGCGATAGCGGCGCAAACGCCGGCCAGCCCGCCCCCGGCCACAAGGAGGTCCGTTTCCAGGCGAACCACCCGCATATGCGGCTCGGCGGCGTCGAACGGCGCCCGATCACCCGCTGTGCGCTCGAATTGCGGCGCGGCCTGCCCGTGCGCAGCTTCGCCGTCCGCAAACACCATGAGCGAGTACGCGCCCAAACCTGCGCGGCTGAAGAAATCCCGCCTGTTCACATGGCCTCCGACCTTCAATTCTAAGCCGTGGCGTGGGCTTCGGCCTGGGCTTCAGCCTGTGGGCTTCAGCCTGCCGTGTCCCCATTCGCGTGGACATCCGGCTGCTGGATCCGCGGGGGCCGGATGCCGGCATGATTGCCGGCACGGCAAACAGAAATGTTCACGCCACGGTAACCAGGCCCGCCGCCGTCAGGATCACATCGGCGGCGCGCTCCAGCCCCATGCTCGAACACAGCATCAAATTGTAGAGGTGGGGGTCTCTCCAGTCCGCTCCGAAGTAGTGCCGGATATATGCGGCGCGGCAGCGGTCACGGTCGATGGCGGCGGCGCGCAGGTCAGTCCCGGGCGGCTCGACCGGCTGCAGGCGCCGCACCCGTTCGGCCATCGGACCGTACACGTACGCATGAAAGGCGTCCGGGCGTTTCTGGAGCAGGCACTGCCCGCCGCGGCCCACCGTGACGCACTCGCCGGCGGCGGCCGCTTCCTCGATGACGCGATGCCACAACCGGGCGACTGTATCGGAGTCCACGGCTTCCGCTATCGGGCGGCTCAGGGCCCCCTCGAAGCCGCCGCGCCAGAGGGCCCTCGTCAGGTGGTGGAACCAGGGATCCACCCTCTCCTCGCGGGACCGGATGGCCGCGGGGCTCGTCCGGGCGGATTCGGCGATGCGGGCGACCAGCGCGTCGTCGATCAGCTTCCAGCCCAGCCGCCGCGCCAGGATCTGCGCAATCGGACCCCCGCCGCTCCCGTACTCCCTGGCGATTGTGATGACCCGGATCATCCCATCCCTTCCGTGCGGCCGTACGGACCGGGACGCTCAGCGCGAATTACCATGAAGCGCAGCATGCAGTCTCCAGCATGCCTCAAGACACGGCGGCGAAACCGGACGTGAACCCGTGGTTTGTAGCGCTCTCCGTGATGTCGGCCACGTTTATGGTGCGGGGGGAACCACTCTGCCGGCGCGCGGCGCGCAGGCCTGCGCCACCCGGCCTAGCGCCTTTCCACGACCGTCACCGGAGCTCGCAGGCGAAAATTGATGCGCGTCTCCGAAGGTAGCGCGGCGGGCTTGCCGCGGGTCAGCAGAACATCGCCGGCACCCGCGCCGGCGCCCACGCCGGAGCCGACGGCCGCGCCCTTGCCGCCCCCGGCAATCGCACCGATGGCGGCGCCCACGGCAGCGCCGATCCCCACCTTCGCGGCATCCTGCGTCCGCGACTGCTGCGCGCGTTCCTCGAAGCTGTCGGTCTGGATCGCAACCGTCTGGCCGTCCGAGGTATGAATCCGGGTCAGCTCGATGGCGAGGAACGCCACGCCCTTCACCTTGCCGCCACGGTCGGCGTTCACGATCCGGCCCTCGGCCCGCGCGCCCCGCTCGGCGATTACGAAGCCGTCCACCACCAACTCTTTATCGAGCGTAGCGGTGAACGCGTCGCCGGGGTTGTTCCGCTCCGACGAGACGCCGTCCACAAGGCGCACCGGAATCAATGTCCCGGGGTTCAGCGTTACCTTGTTCGGGGGCGGCGGCGGGGCCGGAGCTACAGCCGCGGGCTGCGGCTCGGGGCGCGCGGGTGGGACGGATGGAGGGGCCGGCGCTTCCTTCGGAGTCTCCGGCGGAGGCGCGGACACGACTGGTTCGGGGTTGGAGACCGGCGGCGCGGGGGACGTGTTCCGGGCGGCCACGATGGGCCGTGGGTTCGCGGGAGGGGGTGGCGCCCGGCGCACCGGCCGTGGGCGCGGCGCTTCCCGCCGCTCCACGGGCGCGGGCGACGGTTTCTCCGATTCCGCCGGGGCCGGCGGCGGAGCGCTCTCGGCCGCGGCCGCTGTTGTCTGCTGCGGAGCGGGGGCCGGGGCCGCCGCCGGGGCCTGCGGCTGCGCCTGCGCTGTCTGCACGGGCGGGGCCGGCGCCGGGTGGTGGGCTCTCTGCAAAACCGCCATCACCACCGCGCCGCCCAGCGCGCCCGCGAGCACCAGGACCAAGATATGAGCCGGTTTCATATCCTCCTCTCCTCAAACCAATGGGACGCTTTCTCCGGTCTTCCCGTTTCGAAACCCGGTTAAAATAAAGAGATCAAAGGTCATGCCAGGTATTCCCCTTCATCTTAGCCTCGGATCGCTGCGGATCGCGCCGCCCACGGTGCTGGCGCCGATGGCCGGGGTGACGGACACCGTCTTCCGCCGCTTCATCCGCAACCTGGGGGGCTGCGGCCTGATCATGACCGAGTTCACCAGTTCGCATGGCGTGAGCGCGTCGGCGGGCGCGCGCAAGCCCACCAAGACGCTGGTTCGGTACCTCGCCTTCGAGCCGGAGGAACACCCCATCTCCGCGCAGCTTTTCGGCGCCGACCCCGAGGTCATGGCCGACGCCGCGCGCGTCTGCCAGGACCTGGGCTTCGATATCCTCGATATCAATTTCGGCTGCCCCGTGAACAAGGTTGTGAAGTGTAACGGCGGGTCCGGACTGCTGCGCGACCTGCCGCTGGTCGAGCGCCTGCTGCGCGCCGTGCGGAGCGCCATTTCCATTCCATTCACCATGAAATACCGCGCGGGGTGGAACGAGGGTGAGATCGTGGCTGTCCGCATGGCCCGGCTGGCGGAAGACTGCGGCCTGCAGGCCGTTGCGCTTCACCCGCGGACACGCGAACAGGGTTACGCCGGGCGCGCCGACTGGAGCCGCATCGCCGAGGTCAAAGCCGCGGTGAAGATTCCGGTGATCGGCAACGGCGATATCGTCACTCCCGAGGACGCCGTCCGCATGGTCGAAGAGACCGGTTGCGACGCGGTCATGGTGGGGCGCGCCGCGGCTTCGAATCCCTGGATCTTCCGCCAGATCCGGCAATACGTGGAAACCGGCGCCTACGCGCATCCGACCCAGCAGGACCGCTATGAGATGATGCGCCGGTATTATGCCATGCTGATGGAGCGCAAAGAGAGAGACACCGTTGGAAAGATGAAGCAGTTCGCTACGTATTTCACGCACGGCGTGCGGCATGGAGCGCAGCTCCGCGCCGCAATCTACAAGGCGCAGGAGGCGCCCGCCATCCTCGACCTCGTGGACGCTTTCTTCCAGGAGGAACCGGCGCTGGCGGAATGAAGAAGGTTCAGGTCATCACCGACGGCGCGTGCCTCGGCAACCCCGGACCAGGCGGGTGGGCCGCCATCCTCCGCTACAACGAGCACAAGAAGGAACTCTGGGGGTGCGAGCCGCACACCACCAACAACCGCATGGAACTGAGGGCCGCGATCGAAGGCCTGCGGGCGCTGCGCGAAGACTGCGAAGTGGAGGTGGTGACCGATTCCGAGTACCTGAAAAACGGCATCACCAGTTGGATCCACGGCTGGAAGCACAACGGGTGGATGACGAAGGCGAAGAAGCCGGTAGTGAATCAGGACCTCTGGCAAGCGCTCGATGAGCAGGCGACGCGCCACAAGACCCAGTGGACCTGGACCAAAGGCCACGCCTCCCACGCCGACAACAACCGCTGCGACGAGTTGGCCACCCGCGCCGCGAAAGACCAGAACTGCTCCGGGTAGCGTGCGGGGACTGGCTCGAATTTCGCCGTCTTTGTGAAATCGCGCCTGTACCCGGTTTGCCGTTTCACGGATCGTACGGCGTGGTATTTGCGTCGCAGACCACTAGATCTCGTCCCAGATCTGGCGTAGCACGTCCCGGCTGTACGCCAGGTAGTGCCGGTCGGGCGTGAACACTTCCAGCGTGATTGTCCCGTCGTACCCGCACTTTTTCAGGGCGCGGATCGCCTTCCGCACGTCCACGTCTCCGGCGCCGAGGGGGAGGTGCAGGTCGTCGCGGCCGCCGCGGTTGTCGTGCAGATGGACGTGCCGCAGCCGGCTTCCGTACGCCGCCAGAATCTCCTCGGTCGTGTTGTGGGGGACCTGCAGATTGGCGTGCCCGATGTCCAGGTGCAGCCCCAACTCCGGCAAGGGGTCGAGCAATTCGCCCAATTGCGGAGCGGAGTTGTAGTCCCCCGGCAGGTTCTCGATCATGAGCCCCACGCCCAGCCGGCGCGCATCCGGCAGCAGATCCTGCACCGTGCGAATGTTCTGCTCGATGAAAAAGTGGCGGCTGTGCATGGGCGCGTAGCGGTCCGCATGCAGGTTCATCCAGCGGGCGCCCACGCTGCTGAAAATCTCCAGGCAGCGGCGCAGTTCGCACACGCAGGCCCGCCGGACTTCCTCGAAGGCGCTGCCCATGGGCAGGTAGAAGGCCGTGTGCCCCACCACCGGCATTGCATGTTTTTCCAGCGAGTCGCGGATGACATGGGCGTCCACGCGCCAGGAAGCCGCCGCCGGCGGCTCGAGCGTGAGGTCGACGAAATCCAACCCCATGGCGGCCATCCACTCGATCTCGTCCACTACCGGTCGGGCGGGGTGATTCATCGTTCCGATCAGCATCTCTTTCGCTCTTCCCTCAAGCCGCGGGCTGGAGTTTGGCGCGGTCCGGCCCGTACCAGGGCCTCGTATCCAGCAGTTTCACGCGGCGCTCCACAGTGTCCGGTCCCGGACCTTCCGGAGCCGCGATTCCAAGCCGGCCCCAGAGCCACCCGGGCAGCGCCCGCGCCTTTCCCGGAGAGATCCAGCGGAAAACGGAAAGCGCGCCCGCCAGCAACGGACAGTCGTCTCCGATCCGGCAGAGCAGGTACTCCCAGTCCAGGTCCAGGCCGGCCCAGTGGAGCAGGTTCAGAACGTCCGGCCAGTCGCACCGGTCGCGCTGCATGATGTAAAGCTTGTCCCACAGCATCGCCTCGGCGGGCAGGACTTTCATGCGGCGCCCGCGGATCTCGACCTCCGGCCCCGAGAGCCACAGTTCGTCGATCTGCTGCCGGTGATTGGCCATCGCCCAGATAATATCGACCAGGCTGTCGTTTCTGGCTGCGCGGTAGATCCACCAGCGGTCGTATGGCAGCTTTTCGTAGTAGTCGCGCAGGCCCAGGTCCGTGGCGACGGCGATCAGTTTTTCGCGGTTCTGCGGGAGGACGTAGATGTCCAAATCCTTGGTGTTGCGCCAATAGCCGGTATAGGCGGCCATGGCGAAAGCGCCTCCCAGGGCGAACGGTATCTCGCGGACCTCAGCCTCGTCGATCACCTGCTCGTAGACCCGCCACTCCTCTTCCGGAATGAAACGGGACCATTGCGTCACCTGATGAGTATGCGGTTGGAACTTCCGCGCCAGATCCATACGAAGCGCCGCCGCGGGTGAATGAGCAAGGGATTGGCCGGAGTGAAACTTGTAACATTACCGGGAGCGGGCGTTCCTCTCCAGATAGCGGATCCAGAGCGCCTCCTGCCCGGGGGCGTCGAATGTTTCAGTCCAATGCTTTCGGAACTCGCCGGCTTTTTCCGCGGTGCGGCGCTCGAGCCAAGCACGCGCCTTTGCGGGCTTCGGGAGCAGGCGCGCGGTGGCGACGGAGTCGTTGACTTCCCCCAGGACCTGCTGCACCGTGCGGAGGGCCGCGAGGCGCCTGTCCAGGGCCGGGCCGTAACAGGGCCGGAACAACTCCAGCGTGTACCGAAAGCGTTTGGTGGCGAGGCGCAGGCGGTGGAGGTCCTTGGGGGCCGGCTGTTTCTCCAATTCCCGGCGCATCCTCGCAAAATACTGTCCGGCCAGCCTGGCCAGTTCGCGGCGGGCGTTGGCCGCCGCGCCGGCGCGCTCGTCCCAATGCGTCCGATAAGCCTTCGCCATCTCAAAGCTCCAGGCGCGCGCGCCACTTTCGCGAAAAACCGCGCTTGCTCCAGCGGCGCAGCTCGAGCAGCAGGTCGTGCGCCGCCTTCCGGCGCTCGGCGCCCAGTTTCGCCGGGATGGCGCTGCGCCGGCTCACGCCTGCTTCCGCCAGCAGCTTGAGAGCGATATCGCGGTCGCGTACCCCACCCGCCGTTTTCATCAGGTCCGCCAGCCGTTTTCGCATCTTCTTCCAGGAACGGCCGGGGTAGAACGAGGAGAACACGCGGAGGCAGCGGCTCAGCCGCCGGATGGCGACGCGCAAGTCGTGAACGGAATCGGCGTCGCCGTTCTTGGCCCCGCGATTCACCTGAAAGGCCAATCTCCGCAGGAGAATCGCGGTCTGCTGCCGTACGTGCTCCCGCATGTCAATCCCGCTGTTGAACCACGGCGATGGACCGATTGTACGCTTGGCGGAACGCTTCGCCGGCGCGCTCCGCCCCCCATTGTTCCAGGTCGACGTCGCCCCGCGCACGGACTGCCAGCGTTACTTCGCCGTTGGCGATCCGACACTCTACGGCGCGGACGCGTTGTTCGTGGCTGCGGTCCAGGTTATCGGCCAACCGGAGCAGCGGAACCATCAATTGCAGCATACGCCGTTCTTCGGCGGAAAGCGACTGGTAGGCGGCATGGAGGGGGGTCGGCAGCGCCTTGCGGTGATACCGGCAGAGGCTGGCGATGAGCAGCCTTTCGCGATCCATGAACCCGGCCAGGTCCGAATTCGCGATGACGTAATACGAGTGCTTGTGATGGCTGGCGCTATTGACGAAATGGCCCACGTCCAGCAGGTAGGCCGCCGCCTCCAGCAATTTCCCGCATGCCGGCGGGAGCCGGTGCAGAGCCTGCAACCCGGTGAACAGCGCGCCGGAAATCGCCGCCACCTGCCGGGCGTGCTCCAGAGAAACTCCGTAACGCCGGGCCAGCCGCTCGATTTCCGCGCGCTGTTCCCGGTCGAGCCGCCAGAGCTCGGCGCCGACGTTGCGCGCGGCCAGGTCGGCGATGATTCCATCGCGCACGCCCGCCCTCGAATAGTACGCGGCCGGGAGTTGAAACTCCTCCAGGAATTCCAGCAGCACGGCCAGCCCGGGCACGATGATTTCGGCGCGGCGGGGCCCGATGCCGGTGACCTTGCGGCGGCCCGCGAGACTGAGTTGCGCGAGTTTGCGATGCAGCTTGCGGACTTCCGAGGCGGGCAGCCGGAGGCGGTCGATTTCGTCGCGCCTCGACCGCGGCACTCGCGCCGTCGCGGCGGCAACCGCCGCCGCCGTGGCCGAAGTGGCGATCGCCCGATCCCACCCCGCAGGCCCGAGGCGCCGCACGGCCGGATCGAGCTTCTCCTGGATGTACTCGCGCATCTGGCGCAACTCGCGGGCCGCAGGGGGATCGTTCTTCAGGAAGATCTCCCGCAGCCGCACCGCGCCCAGCGGCCGCGAGTACGATTCGCGCAGCCGCCCGCCCTCGGCGGCGATGATCTCCGCGCTGCCGCCGCCGATATCGATGAGCAAAATGCGCTTACCCGGCTGGGGCCAGGCGCTCTCCACTCCCCGGTGGATCAGACGCGCTTCCTCGCGCCCGGAGATGATCTCCACGCGAGCGCCGGCGGCCTCCGCGGCCCGCGCCAGAAACTCCTTCTGGTTGCGGGCGTCGCGGATGGCGCTGGTCGCCACGGCGCGCACCCCCACCACCTCCTGCTTGCGGTATAGGGCCGCCATCCGCGCCAGCACGGAGCAGGTCGCCTTCATGGCCTCCTCGCTCACCAGGCCCGTGCGAAAGACGCTCTCGCCGAGCCGCGTCACCTCGCGGTCCGAAGCCAGAATGCGCGCCGGTTGTCCCGCCGCGACTTCAGCCGCTTCCATGCGGATCGAGTTACTGCCGATGTCGATAGCTGCGTAGCGGGGCATGGCCTTAAAACGAAAACCGCTCCCGGACGGTTACAAGCCGCGACCGTAAGGGAGCGGTCATCTAATCCCATGCTACAGCACGCTCCGCAAGATGTTAGCATCTGCTCATCGAGGTGCATTCATGAACGTTTCTCGCCGCAATATGCTCCAGGGATCAGTGGCCACACTGGTCGGCGCCGGCGTGGGCACGGCGCTGCCGGCGCAGGGGAAATCGACCAAGAAAAGTAATAACAAAGGCTGCTTCTATTTCACTGAACTACTCAGCAGCCCGCAGAGCAACGACGTCACGATTTCCAAGCAGGTGGGCGTCAACTATGTGATCGCGGGCAACACCTGCCGGGGCCGCAAGGAGCAGTACATCGACAGCGTCCGGCAGGCCAAGGAAGGCTGGGCCAAGGCAGGCATGCAGATCGCCGGGGTCGAAGGCCACCCGGTGCCGTTCGAGAACCTCAAGGCCGGCACGGAACAGGCGGATGCCGAGATCGAGAACACCAAATGGGCCATCGAGGCGCTCTCCAAAAACGGCATCAACATGATCTGCTACAACTTCATGGCGGGCCCGGGGTGGACGCGCACGAACCAGGCCGTGCCGGAGCGCGGCGGCGCGCTCACGAGCGAGTTCGACTATGAAGCCTCCGTCAAGCTGGGTCCCACCCGCTTCGGCGAAATCAGCGAAGAGAAGATGTGGAAGAACGTCGAGAAGTTCATCAAGGAAGTGATGCCGGTGGCCGACAAGTTCAAAATGAAGATGGCCCTGCATCCCGATGATCCGCCCACCTCTCCGCTGCGCGGCGTGGCGCGCATCGTGACCAGCAAGAGGAACTACGAGCGCATCATGGCCATGTACCCCAGCCCGTATAACGGCGTCACCTTCTGCCAGGCCAATTTCGTGCTGATGAAAGAAGATATCTATTCGCTCGCCAAGGAATGGTGCGACCGCAAGAAGATATTCTTCGTCCATTACCGGGACGTGGAGGGCGACGTGAAGCACTTCCACGAGACCTTCCACGACAATGGCCCGACGGACATGGTGCGCATCCTGGAGGTTTACAGCAAGGGCGGCTTCGTGGGCCCGATCCGGCCCGATCACGCCCCGGCGCTCGCGGGCGAGGCGCAGGGCGGCAGGGCATCCGGCTACACCATCGGCGGCAAAGTCCTGGCCTTCGGCTACATGCGGGGGATTATGGACTCCCTGGGGTTGAAGTACGCGTAAATGATAAGCTATCAGCCGTCAGCTATCAGCCTTCCGCGCGCCTTACCGCCGAGCAGGCTGATGGCTGACATCTGAAAGCAGAGCTGAACATGAAATCCGCCCTCCTCGTTCTCCTTCTCTCCTTCACCCTCCTGGCCCAACGCAAGCCCGGCAGCCAACTCGATCAACTCCCGCCGAACATGGAAATCCTCACTTATTTCGGCGAGCGGGCCGATATCTCTCCCGATAATCAGCGGGTGGCCTTCATGGCCAAGAGCTTTGGCGACGCGTTCGTGATCGACCTCAAGACCCGCATCATCCGCTGCCTCACCTGCAACGTTCCCGCGGCGGTCTTCCTGCGTGTCATGCACCTGGTGACGGGCGACTACATTCTGATCGGGCCGGACCGCTTCGAGAACATCAACATCAGCCGCTCCCGCGACAACGAACTGTGGTTTCTCAGGAAGGAGCGCGGCTCCAAACCGGTGAAGCTGGCGGTGAAGATGAGCGAGGGCGCGGCCATTTCCAAGAAGAGCCTCAAGATCGCCTTCTCGCAGACGCACGGGCAGGCCGCCGATTTGCCCGCGGAGGCCTCGCGGCTCATCGTAGCCGACGTAGACTTCTCCGGCGCCGCTCCGCGGCTGGTGAACCAGAAAACGGTCTATGAAAGCAAAGACCGGAGCTGCACCATGGAAGCCCAGGATTTCTACGACGACGATTCGAAGATGACCTTCACCTGCTACGAACCGCAGGGAATGGCTTCCGTCATGGGCATAGACCTGAAGACCGGCCGGGTCACGAATTTCTCCAAGGCGCCGGGTACTTACAACGAACCGGAAGGCATCTTCCCCGACGGCCAGCACACGTGCGTGGAGGCCGACCGGCAGGTCGGAACCCTGGGCGGCAGGGGCGGCGCATCCAACATCGATATCTGGAAGCTGAAACTGGACGGAACCGGGAAGGACTTCGTTCGCCTCACCCATTTCAACGATTTCGAAGGCGGCAAGGCGTCCAACCCGGTGGTCTCCACCGACGGGCGTTTCATGGCATTCCAAACGGCCAGGACGACCGACCCCGCCGGCGTCGGCTACGGAATCGTGCTGTACTGGTTCGGCAAACAATGATTGGTTCCCGGGTAGGCAGGACCAAGTGGGGCGGGGCTTCCGCCCGGCCGGACCCTCCCGCCGGGCAGAAGCCCGGCCGCGGGGCAGAAGCCCCGCCCCACTTTCCCGCCTGAACTGACATGTTCTCTTCGCGCTTTCATTGGGACTTCCGCCCCAACCGCCTCACCCGCCTCCTGAACGAGCGCCGTGCGGCCGGCGATCCCATCCTGGACCTCACGGAATCGAACCCCACGCACGCCGGCATCGAGTACCCGCCGGAGATCGTGCGCGCGTTCGCAGACCCGCGCGTTCTGGTCTACGATCCCGCTCCCGCCGGCGCGCCGGAAGCGCGCGAGGCCGTCGCAGCTTACTACGCCGCGCGCGGGGTTCCGGTCGATCCCGGCCGTATTCTCCTCACGGCCAGCACCAGCGAGGCGTACGCCTATCTTTTCAAACTCCTGGCGGACCCCGGCGACGAGGTGCTCGTTCCCCGGCCCTCTTATCCCCTGTTCGAGTACCTGGCCGGCATGGAATCTCTGCAGGTGCGGCAGTACCCGCTGCGTTATCACGGCGGCTGGTCGATGGACCTGGAGGCCTTGTCGGACGCGCTTTCCCCGCGCACGCGCGCCGTGATTCTGGTGAATCCCAACAACCCCACCGGCTCCTACCTCAAGCAGCCCGAACTGGAAATGCTGTCGCGCCTCTGCGCGCGCCGGGGGATGGCCCTGATCTCCGACGAGGTCTTTTCGGACTACGCGCTGGCCCCCGACCCGCGGCGCGCTCCCACCCTGGCGGGCGTCGAGGAGTGCCTGGCGTTCTCGATGAGCGGCCTTTCCAAGGTAGCCGGCCTGCCGCAGATGAAGCTCGGCTGGATTGTCGCAGCGGGCCCGCCGGCGCTGCGAACCGAGGCCATGGAGCGCCTGGAATGGATTGCCGACACGTACCTGTCGGTGGGCACGCCCGTGCAGTGCGCCGCCGGCAGGTTGCTGGCCGCGGGCGCCGAGGCGCAGCGGCGGATTCGCGAGCGCGCGGCCGCCAATCTCGCCCATGCGCGCGCGGTCCTGGCCGGGTCGGCCGCCACCGTCCTCGCGGTGGAGGGAGGTTGGTACGTTACCGTACAGATGCCTCGGATCCGCAGCGAGGAGGAGTGGGCGCTGGAGCTGCTGGCCTCCCGCGGCGTCCTGACGCAACCCGGCTTCTTCTACGACTTCGAATCCGAAGCTTTCCTGGTGTTGAGCGTGCTAACCGCACCGGAGATTTTCCGGGAAGGCGTGGCGCGCCTCCGCGGAATGGTGTAACCATGAAGAGTCCTCGACCGCCAGCCGATCGATTCTCCAACTATCTATGTCGTAGCGTACGGGCCAAAGGTACGTGAAACCCCGGTTCGCCCCTCTTCAGGTCTTCAGGCCCGTTTATGCCGGTGATATACTCATCCCCGGATCTCGGAGGTGCGGATGGCCGGTGGCCCGAACTACCGCACGATCATCCCTGATATCGGCTTCTGGCAAAACCTCGTTCCGTGCCAAATGGCCTGTCCGGTTCGCACGGATGCCGGGCGGTATGTCCGCCTGATCGCCTCTGGGGAATATCGGACTTCCTATCTGACCGCGCGCTCCCCGAATCCGTTCGCCTCCGTGTGTGGCCGCGTGTGCGCGGCGCCCTGCGAAGATCGCTGCCGGCGCGGAGCCATTGACGCCCCGGTTTCCATTCGCGCCCTGAAGCGTTCCGCTTGTGAGAAATATGGCGTCGAATCGCTCTCTCCCGATACGCAGGACGAACTGCTCGCAGGGGCGGTGGAAGAACCCGGCAACAAGTTTCCCTGGCATCTGCCTGTGATGACGGAAGACAGGCAGGCGGTGGCGCGCGGAAAGATGGTCGCAGTAGTGGGAGCCGGTCCGGCAGGGCTCGCCTGCGCGCACGACCTGGCGATCATGGGATATCGCGTCACCGTCTTCGAGGCGTCCGAGATTGCGGGCGGAATGATGTATCACGGCATCCCGGAATTCCGCCTGCCACGCTCGATTATCGACAAGGAGATTTCGAAAATTCGCGGGCTCGGCGTGGAGTTTCGCTTCCGCACGCCGCTGGACGCCGGCTTCGGTCTGAAACAGTTGCGCGACCTGGGATACGAGGCGGCATTTCTGGCCATCGGAACGCAGCGAGGCCGCGACCTCGCCATTCCTGGCGCCGAACTCGACGGCGTGATCAAGGCGATCGATTTCCTCCTGAACGTCAATCACGGATATCGCGTCGAACTGGGGCGAAAGGTGCTGGTGCTGGGCGGGGGCCTGGTCGCGTTCGATGCGGCTCGGATGGCGCTGCGCACCGCGTTGGCGCTGGAAGGGGTGAGCGTCCCGGCGGAGCCTGCGCTCTCCGACACGGGTGGAGGGACCACGCCCGCCGCGCTGGATGCAGCCCGCGCCGCCGTACGCGCCGGCGTCCCGGACGTGCGCATGGTCAGCCTGGAATCCTTCGCGGAGATGCCCGCCTTGCGCTCGGCGCAGGGTACGGAGGAGTTTGAAGAAGCGCGCAAGGAAGGCGTCATCTTTCATCCCCAAAGGGGAGCGCGGCGGATCACTGGGGAGGATGGGCGCGTGCGTTGGGTCGAGTTGATCGGCGTCACCCGCACTTACGATGAGAACGGCCGCTTCAGCCCTATCTACGATGAATCGATCACCGAGACGTACGAGGCCGACACGGTGATCCTGGCCATCGGCCAGCAGGCGGACCTCTCCTTCCTCACCCCCGAAGACGGTGTCGAACTGACCCCGCAGAAGACCATCCGGGTGGACCGCGAAACCCTCGCCACCACCGCTCCGGGAATCTTTGCCGGCGGCGATGTCGCTTTCGGCCCCCGCACCCTGATCGAAGGTATCGCCAATGGCAAGCGGGCGGCTCTTTCCATTGACGGCCACCTGCGCGGCGTGAAGAGTTCCCCGGTGGTGCAACTGCGGGTCCAGAAGTTTCCCACCCGCGAGTTCGCGCGGCCCGTCCCGTACCTGAAATTTGCGCGCGAGGCTCCGCCCACGACTTCGCTCAACCGGCGCACCGGAATCTCCGAGGTCGAATCCGGCTACTCCGAAACCGAGGCGTGGCGGCAGGCGGAGCGCTGCCTTCATTGCCACATTCAAACCATCTACGACGTGGAGAAGTGCGTCCTCTGTAATCGCTGTGTAGATGTCTGCCCCGAGTATTGCCTGAAACTGGCGCCCATCGAGGAGATGGAGGTCGATCCGGAGGTCAAGGCCCAATTGCTGGCCCATTACGGTTTGGAGGGCATCGAGGAAAGCGGCCTCTCCGTGATGCTCAAGGACGAGGAGAAGTGCATCCGCTGCGGCCTGTGCGCCATCCGCTGCCCCACCGACGCCATGACCATGGAGCTGTTTTTCTATGAAGAGTCTGAAACTCTCGCATGAAGCGACGGGATTACCCGAGCCGCCGCCGGGCGATCGCCCCCTGCCCACGCGACGGACGTTGCTGGATAAACTCGGGATCGGCGCCATAGTGGCATCCACCGTGGGTCTGGGCTACGGATTTCTGCGGTCGCTCGTGCCCAACGTGCTGTACGAGCCGCCGCGCCGTTCTAAAATCGGATCGCCGGAGAGGTTCCCCGAAGGCGCCACCTACCTCGAAGAAAGCCGCCTGTTCATTTTCCGCGATCAGCGCACGTTTCAGGCAATGTCCGCCGTGTGCACGCACCTCGGCTGCACGGTCAAGATGGTGACCCTCAACCAGCCGCAAACAGTGGAAGTACGCGGGCAGCGCATGCAGGAGCAGCGCGAGTTTCACTGCCCCTGCCATGGATCGAAATATTACGGCGATGGGACGAACTACGCCGGTCCCGCGCCGCGGCCGCTGGCGCGTTA
Source organism: Terriglobia bacterium (assembly GCA_020073115.1). Lineage (GTDB taxonomy): Bacteria > Acidobacteriota > Terriglobia > Bryobacterales > Bryobacteraceae > BOG-224. The sequence continues at coordinate 10,032 of JAIQFU010000009.1, read as the reverse complement.
TCGCCTGGATGTGACGGCCGACGACGGCCAGCTTGTCGTGGATCTGTCGCAACCCGTGGACCGGAATTTCCGGTTGACGGTTTAGGGGAATACGATGCCTGCCCAAAAAAGCCTGTGGGAGCAGTTGACCTGGACATGGCGGCCGGAAACCACGCGCGAGGCCGGCGATTCGATTGTCCGCAACCTGCTGCTGCACTGGTTCCCGGCCAAGGCCACGCGCCGAAGCATCAGCTTTGGCTATTCCTTCTGGCTCGGGACCATCTCCGCGGCGCTGTTTTTCGTTCTGTCGATCACCGGCCTGATCCTCATGTTCCTCTACGTGCCGTCCGTGGAACGGGCCTACCAGTCGGTGAAAGATATCGAATTCGCCGTTTCTTATGGCTGGTTTATCCGCGCGCTCCACCGTATCGCCGCGCAACTGATGGTGGCGATTGTGGCGCTCCACCTCATCCGGGCTTTCCTCTGCGGCGCGTATAAGAACGGCACGGCGGCGAACCAGAACCGGCCGCTGAACTGGATCATTGGCCTGACGCTGTTGCTGATTACATTTTTCCTGTCGTTTACCGGCTATCTGCTGCCGTGGGATCAACTGGCCTACTGGGCCATTACGGTGGGCACCAACATTGCGAGCGCCGCGCCGCTGGTGGGCGACCAGATGCGCTTCGTGCTGCTGGGCGGCAACCAGATCGATCAGAACACGCTGCTGCGTTTCTACGTGCTGCACTGCTTCTTCCTGCCGACGCTCGTGCTGCTGCTGTTCTCCTGGCACATGTGGCGGGTGCGCAAGGATGGCGGTCTCGCCTGCGTCGACGGCCTGGCGCTCGCGCAGCGGCGCGAGCCGTTTGCGCCAGCCAAGGCCAAGACGTACTCGCTGCTGGGCATTACCAAGGGCAGAACGGTGCATGTAGAAACCTCGCTGGCCGATTTCGACCGCCTGACCGTCGATTCGTCACCGCACCTGATGCGGCGCCTGCTGCTCGTCAGTCTGGCGACGGTCCTGGTATGCAGCCTTTTGGCGCTGTTCGTGGCCGCGCCGCTGGAAGAGCCGGCGAATCCGAGGGTCACGCCCAACCCCGCCAAGGCGCCCTGGTACTTCCTCTGGCTACAGGAGCTGGTGACCGACACGACTCTCAGGATCGGCGATTTCACAATTAATGGCGCCCTCATCGGCGGCATTATTCTGCCCGGCGTGCTCGTCGTCGTCCTGGCGCTTTGGCCCTTCTTCGACCGGAGTTCCGTTAACGCCGTGGGCGTCTGGTTCGCTTCGGAGCGGAAAGCGCAGAACACCGTCTTCCTGATCGGCTTCGCCATCGTTTTGATCCTCACGGTTCTCGGCACGTTCCTGCGCGGACCGTCCTGGAGGTTCTACTGGCCGTGGGAATCCTGGCCGCAGTCTCCCACGAGGTTTTGAGGCGCGCCATGGAGTGGAAAAAGCGGGACACCTTGCTCGTATACAGTGTTGGCGCAGGGCTCCTGGCCATCACCGCGGCTGTGTACTGGCTGTATTTCCAGCCCGATTGGAAATACTATCAGTCCGATTTTCGTGATTTGGTCACGCAGCGTTTCGGAGCGGCGCGGGCGCAAGCCGCGGTGAGCGGCATCCAGCAGATCTGGATTCCGGCGCTGGACCGCGTGGACCGCTGCACCACCTGCCACGCCGGCTGGGGATGGAAAGGCCTCGAAAGCGCCCCCAACCCTTACCGCACGCACCCCGTCGAGATTCTGGCGAAACATCCGGTCACCGATTACGGTTGCACGGTGTGCCACGGCGGCCAGGGTTACGGCACGACTACCGACTCCGCCCATGCCACGCAGGCAGAGCATTGGGAGGAACCTGTACTGGGCCGGGAGCTAGGGAATACGTACCTGGTGGCCAACCGCACGGCGCTGGAGCAGCTCAACTGCAACCTGTGCCACCGCTACGACCGCGAGACTGCCGGCGCCGATTACATCAATTACGCCAAGCAGCTCGTGCTGCAAAAAGGCTGCCGCGCATGCCACAAGATCAACGGCCGGGGCGGGGTCATCGGTCCGGACCTTACCTACGAGGGCGATCAGAACCCCGAGCAGTTCGACTACTCCCGCATGGAAGGCAAGCCGTCTATGTTCGGATGGCACGCGGCGCATTTCAAGGACCCGAAGGCCATGGTGAGCAACACCGTCATGCCGAATTTCAATTTCGGCAGCCGGGAAGCGCAGGCGCTGGCGATGTTGGTGATGAGTTGGAAACGCGTCAACCTGCCTGTGCGCTATATCCCCGGCGTCGTGGTCGCCGACGTGCCTACGCCCCAGGAGGCCGAAAGAGAGCGGCAGATGCAGACCGGTCCGGGCGCTTTCTTTGTGCGTAAAGGCTGTTTCATCTGCCACGATGTTTCCGCTTACGGCGTGGAATCGGCCGCCAAGATAGGTCCCGACCTGTCAATTGCTTTTAGCGATGTGCAGAGCCGGTTCGGGCGCACTCTCGAAGATTTTCTGAAGGCGCCGACGGGCACGATGGCGGTGGTGCTTTCGACGCAGATCCACCTGACCGATGCCGAGAGGGCGGAGGCCATCCAGAAGCTCAAGGATGCGTACCAGATCCACCTGCAGCAGCAGGCGAAGAGCATTGCGGCTGCAAAGAAATAAGGAGAAACGCTCATGGGCAGCAGAAGAAACTTCTCACGGTTCGCACTCGGGGCCGGCATTGCGTTATTGATCGCCGGCTCGGCGTACTCGGGTTGCGCGCGCAGGCCCAAGGTGCAACGCGGCGACACGGCGCAGGCGGCGATTGCTACCTACGTGGCTCCGGGAGATACGGACGAGTTCTACCTGTTCTATTCCGGCGGCCAGTCGGGCAACATCTTTGTGGCGGGCATCCCCTCCATGCGCCACATCGCGACGATCCCCGTATACACGCCTTACCCGGGTACCGGCTACGGGTTCGACAAGGAGACCAAGGCCATGCTCGGCGGCTATAGCTGGGGCGATGTGCACCACCCGGCGCTCAGCCAGACCAACGGCGATTACGATGCGCGCTGGCTCTTTGCGAACGACAACGCCAATAACCGTATGGCGAGAATCGACCTGCGGGACTTCAAGACGAAGGAGATCTACGGCCCGCTTCCGAACGTATCCGGGAACCACGGGTCTACTTTCGTCACGCCGAACACCGAGTACATCCTGGCGGCCACGCGCTTCTCCGTGCCATTGCCGAAGGGCTCCTACGCGCCGCTCGAGCAGTACGCCACCACTTACAAGGGGGTTGTGTCGGGCGTGGCGGTCGATCCCAAGACCGGACACATGAACATGGCCTGGCAGGTGCTGATGCCGCCCTTCAATTTCGACTTGGGGAGCGGCGGAAAGGGCGCCAGCGATGGGTGGGCGTTCTGGAGTTGCTACAACTCCGAGCGCGCCACCGGCAAGCTCGAAGTGACTTCCACTCAGAAAGACCGCGACTACATCGCGGCCGTCAACTGGAAGGCCGCCGAACAGGCCATCAAGAACGGCAAGTTCAAGACCATCGGCGGGACAAAGGTGATCGACCCGAAGGACACTCCCGGCGTAGTCTTCCTGATGCCGTGCTCCAAGAGCCCGCACGGAGTCGATGTGAGCCCGGACGGCAAATACATTGTAGGCAGCGGCAAGCTGCAATCCATCACGACCGTGTTCAACATGGGCAAAGTTCAGGACGCCATCCAGAACAAGAAGTTCACGGGCGACGAGGACGGCATCCCGGTGCTGAACTACGACGCGATCAAGGATGCCGAGGTCAACGTTGGCCTGGGTCCGCTCCACACGCAATTCGACGATAAGGGCTATGCCTACACGAGCCTGTTCGTCGAGAGCGCGATCGCAAAGTGGAAGATGGGCACGTGGGAGGTGGTCGATAAGATCCCGGTGGCTTACAACATCGGACATCTCTGCGTGCCGGGCAGCGACACGATGCATCCGGTCGGGAAATACGTCCTGGCGCTGAATAAGCTGTCCCATGGACGGCACATCAGCGTGGGACCGTCCCAGCCGGAAAGCTCGCAACTCATCGACATCACCGGGGACAAGATGAAACTCCTGTACGATGCGTTTACCGAACCGGAGCCGCACTACGCGCAAATCATCCGCACGGATCGCATCAAGCCCATCGAGGTGTACACCAAGGACGACAACAAAGATCCCAACGCGATCTGGGATGTGAAGGACGCGGGCGTCACCCGGAACGGCAAAAACGTGATCGTGAAGATCGCCGCCGTCCGCAGCAACTTCACCCCGGCCTCTTTCGAAGTCAACCAGGGCGACCATGTGACGGTGTACCTTACCAACATTGAACAGACCACCGACGAACTCCACGGCTTCGGCCTGATGGAGTACAACCTTAACGTTGTCGTGGATCCCGGCGAAACGAAAACCATCGAGTTCACGGCCGACAAGCCGGGCGTGTTCGCGTACTACTGCACGAATTTCTGTTCGGCGCTCCACCAGGAGATGCAGGGGTACATGTTGGTGAAGCCCTCCGCGGGCGCCAAGACGGCTCTGCTGAAGATGCCCTCGCCCGCGGGCGCCGCGCGTTAAGGAGACAGAATGCCGACTTCCGCCGACTCAGCGCACGGATTCTTCGACCTGAACCTCTCGAAGCGCAGCCGCATCGCGGTGTTCATCGCCGCCATGCTGCTGGTCCCCACGTTTCTGCTGCCCCTGTGGGCGATGACCTTGTACTCCAACCAGTTTCCCGATGGACTGCACCTCGATATTTTTACCTACAAACTGGCTGGAGCGAAGACACCCGCGCGCGACGACCTGCGCGAAATCAATACCCTCAATCATTACATCGGCATGCGGCCCCTGCTCGAGAGCGATTTCGGCGAGTTCGTCTGGATGCCGCTGGTGATCGGGTTCTTTCTCGTGTTTGCGCTGCGCACGGTAGTCTTCGGCAAAATGTCCAACCTCATAGATAATGCCGTGCTGTTCCTTTATTTTGGGCTGTTCTCGTTGTGGAGCTTCCACAACCGGCTGTATGCCTACGGCCACAACCTGGACCCCACTGCGCCGGTTAAGGTGCCGCCGTTTACGCCCACTCTATTCGGTTCCAAGCAGCTTGCGAACTTTACGGTCTACAGCCTGCCCGGACCGGCATCGTATTTCATGATCGGGTTCTTCGTCCTGCTGGTGGTGGCGATTCTGTTGACGCGCAGGCCGAATCGCGCGGCGTCATGAAGCTGCTCGCGCTGGCGCTCGCGGCCGGCGGTCCGTGGCTGTTCGCGAGGACGCTGGCGGTGAATTCCACCTTCGGCCCAATCCGATCCATCCGCGAGGCGGTCGCCCAGGCGGCGCCCGGCGACACCATCCAGGTGGAGCCCGGGACCTACCAGGGCAACCTCACTCTCGACCGGCAGGTCGTATTGGAGGGCACGGGCCGGCCGGTCATTCACGGAGACGGCAATGGCAGCGTAATCACCGTGCTCGCCGATCGCTCGGTGATTCGCGGATTCGTCGTGGAACACAGCGGGACCATGCTGGTGGATGAGGATTCGGGTATCCTGCTCAAATCCGGCGGCAACCTCGTCGCCAACAACGAACTGCGCGACGTGCTCTTCGGAGTCTATTTTTTTCATGCGGACGGCAACACTGTCGCCGACAACACTCTGCGCGGCAGGGCGTGGCTGGAAGCCGGCGAGCGCGGCAGCGGCATCCACATCTGGAACTCCTCCGGAAACACGATTCTGCGCAACGTGATCTTCGAGATGCGCGACGGCATGTATCTCCAGAATGCATACCGGAGCGTGATTTCCGGGAATCGCGTGAGCCGCCTGCGCTACGGCCTGCACTACATGTTCTCGGATGACAACCGGTTCGAAGACAACGATTTCTACGACAATGTAGCCGGCGCCGCGATCATGTATTCCCGGCGCATCCAGTTTCGCCGCAACTCCTTCGTCCACAACCGCGGTTTCAGTTCGTTCGGCATCCTGTTCCAGGACAGCCACGACTGCATTGCCGAGGACAATACGATTTCGGATAACGCAGTCGGCATTTTCATGGAGACCCTCACCGACACGGTGTTCCGGCGCAATACCATCGCGGGCAACGACATCGCTGTCGAGGCCTTCAGCAGCGCGGAGCGCGACACGTTTACCCGGAACAACTTCGTGCGCAACCTGAGCCCGTTCCAGTTGATCGGCAAAGTGACGGACATCCGCTGGAGCGAAGCCGGCGCCGGCAATTACTGGAGCGGGTACGACGGGTACGACCTGAACGGAGACGGCATTGGCGATGCGCCGTTCAGGATCCAGAACCTGTTCGAGCATCTGGAGGCCAACTTCCCGCGCCTGCGCATCTATCTGTTCAGCCCGGCGTCCCAGGCGCTGGCCGCATCGGAGCGGAGCTTCCCCGTGCTTGAGCCTCCGCGCACGTTCGATCCGGCGCCCTTGATGCGTCCGTTGCCGCTCGGCGTGCGGGAACCGGAGCGTCCCACGCAACCCCGCGGCGTCGCAGCGGCATTGGCGATTTCGTGCATCATGCTGGCCGCTTCCGCGGCGGTCATACTATGGGGAAAGGCGTTATGGTCGAAGTCAGCGGCCTGACCAAGCGCTATGGCGGCTTCACTGCCGTTGGCGGCATCTCCTTCGAAGTACGCCCGGGAGAGTGCTTCGCGCTTCTCGGCCCGAACGGCAGCGGAAAGACAACGACCCTCAAGTGTCTGGCAGGCCTGGCGCTTCCCTCGGCGGGAAGGGTGCGCATCAGCGGCATCGATCTGTTCGAGAACCCCCGCGCGGCGAAAGCCCTGCTGAGCTATCTCCCACAACGGGTCGCTTTTCATGAGAACCTGACTGCGCGAGAGATCCTGGCGTTCTACTGCCGATTGCGCGCCTTGCCGCCGGAACGCATCGCCGCCGTCCTGGAGGAGCTCGACCTCGGCGGTTTTCAGGACAAGACCATGGGCGAATTCTCCGGCGGGATGGTACAGCGCCTGGGCATTGCGGTGGCGTTGCTGCCCGAGGCGCCCCTGTTGCTGCTCGATGAACCGGCCGTCAGCCTGGATCCCGAAGGCGCGATCCGCTTCCGCGAAGTACTCCGCTCGCTGAATCGCGCCGGCAAAACTATTATTTTTTCTTCGCATGTTCTTGCCGATGTGGAATCACTCGCCGACAGGGTGGCCATCCTGGTGGCCGGCAGGATGGCGGCGGTACAGTCCACCGAACGGATCGAGAACGGACTCGGCGCGGCGGCGCGCCTCCATATCCGCCTTCGCAATCCGAAACCGCAATTCGCGGATGTCGCTCTCCGGGCCGGGGCGGCGGACGCGCGCCTGCTCCATGAGTCGCTGACCGTTTCGTGCGCGCCTAACCTGCGGTTGCCGGTCCTGGAGGCGCTCGAAAAAGCCGGGGCCGGTATCGAGCGTTTCTTTACCGGGGAACCGAGTCTGGAAGACGTCTATCTGAGGTACGTGAATGAGAGTGCTCCCGTTGATTCTGGCGGCGTTTCTGGCAGCGTGCGCGACCCGTCCGCCCCAGCCGGTTGAAATTGAGCCGGCCGATATGTGCGCCTTCTGCAAAATGGCGATCTCTGAAAAACGATACGCCGCGGAGCTCATCGACGCCGGCCGGAACGTTTTCAAGTTCGACGATATCGGGTGCATGGTTCACTTTGCGGAACAACGGCGCTGGATCGCCCAACCGCCTGTCCGGTTCGTGCACGATTACGATACTTCGGAGTGGCTGGAAGCCGGCCGGGCCTCCTTCGTGCTATCGCCCGAGATCCCCAGCCCCATGGCGAGCGGGTTGCTCGCCGTCAGGGACCATGCGCGGGCGGAGCAGTACGCGGCGCGATTTCACGGCCGCGTGCGCAGCCTGGGTGACTTATGGAAATGAGGAAGTGGACTTATGTCACCTTGGGCGCCCTGCTGGCAAGCTGTGCCGCTGTCGCCGCATTTTGGATTACGGGCGGCGATGACACGGATCGGGGCCGGTATGAGCGCGAAGAGACAGAGGTCCTGATTGCCAACCCCGCCCGGGCTCCGGTCCGGCTCTTCAGAGCGGGCGAAAGCCTGAGCGCCGCCAGCGAGATGCGAGGCTCGATCGGCTCCCGCGTTTCCCTCGGGCCCGGCAATTACTTTATCGGCGCCGCCCACTCCAAAGCAAGTCTCTTCTACTCCGTGCCGATCTTGGGATACAATGCCGGCCCCGAACGTGACGGGTCTCTTCTTGTGACGGTCCGCCCCCTGCCGGAGCAGCGGCCGCCCATACTCGAGGGAGCATCGCAGTTCGTCTTCATCCCCGGCGGGCACTTCCTGCTGGGCGATCGCGCCAGCCCGCGCGAGATCCACTACGTATGGGTAACCGGCTTCTTCATGGCTCCATTTGAAACCACTAATGCCGAGTTCCAACAGTTTCTCAACGGAGGCTATGCAGACGACGGGAATTGGACCGAGGACGGCAGGCGATGGAGGACGTCGCACCGCACCGGGACCACGGCGGCGCTACGCCCGGGCGACGCCGAATACGGCCGGTTCGGGAAGCCCGGCCACCCCGTGGTGAATGTTACCTGGTATGAGGCCAACGCCTATTGCCGCTGGCTGACGGTGAAACTCGGCGGCGGCGTCTGGATCTTCGGCCTGCCGACCGACGCCGAATGGGAAAAAGCCGCACGCGGTCCGGATAATTTCGATTATGGCCTCAGCATGACCATCAGTGATCGGGAGGCGCCCCTTTATAACTGGAAGAAGAATCCTGAAGCGCCCGTGACGGTGGTGGACGAGGCCGCCTCGCGGGCCGGCTATTTGGCCAACCGCCACGGGCTATATCACATGTCCGGAAATGTGGCCGAGTGGACGCAATCGATCTTCCGCCCGTACGGCAAAGATGATCCATACGCGGACGATGTCCGCAATCGCGACGACGCTCCAGGCAGGCGCACCGCGCGGGGCGGGTCGTGGTACAGCGCCACCACGGCGCCGCTTTACTTGCCGTATCGCGACGCTTTCCAGCCGGATCACGAAAACAACGACCTCGGCTTCCGCGTGGTTGCCCGGCTGCCATAATGCGCATGAGAATCCGTACCGTCAGGACCGTCGCCGCCTACGAACTGAAGATCAACGTCCGAAATAAATGGACGCTGTTGTTCGCCTTCGTGTTCGCTGCGCTGGCGGTGGCAATCTCGTATTTCGGCCTGGTTACGGAAGCGGTTGTTGGCTTTCAGGGATTCACGCGCACCACAGCCAGTCTCCTGAACCTGGCGCTTTACCTTATTCCTATGATTGCGTTGGCCATGGGCGCCCTCAGTTTTACGGGCGAGAAGGGCGCTAGCGAACTCCTGTTTTCTCAACCTGTGATGCGCGGAGAAATACTGGCGGGAAAACTGGCGGGCCTTTTTCTGTCCCTTGCCGCCGCCACGCTGCTCGGCTTTGGCGCGGCGGGCTTGCTGATCGCCGTCCAGGTGGGAATCGACGGGCTGGCCCGGTACCTGGCGTTTGTGGGCTTCGCCCTTCTGCTCGCGGCCGCGTTCCTCTCGCTCGGCGCCATGACCGCGATTTTAGCGGGCGGCCGGGCCAAGGGATTGGGTTTCGCGTTATTCGTCTGGTTCGTCTTCGTGCTCTTTTTCGATCTCCTGGTGATGGGCGTGGCTTTCCTTCTGCCGGAACACGCCGCCAACCAGTTCATTTTTCTGTCGCTGTTTGCCAACCCGGTCGATTTGGGGAGAGTCGGCAGCCTCATCGCCATGGGCGACCCGGCCGTGTTCGGCTACGCCGGAGCGGCGCTGGTCAAGTTCCTGGGCGGAGCGGCGCTCGCGAATGTGGCGCTGATCGGCGGATTACTGATCTGGATCGCCGCGCCGCTCGCGATTTCCGGCCGTGTACTCGGCCGGCAGGATATTTGATCATCAACATTGGGAACCACGGCGCGGACCGCGCCCGAGCCGTGTTCATCCGTGTTCATCCGTGTTCATCCGTGGCCCGTTGACTTTTGGAGTTTCCGCAGCTTCCAGCCCGGTCCTACCGCTCGCCGAGACATATTACTTTGCGGATCGAAATGTCCGAACACCGTCCAGGCGGGCTTTCGGCCA
>JAIQFU010000381.1 GCA_020073115.1 Terriglobia bacterium | reverse complement strand
GGCACGGGGCGAGCGCCGCCCTGGAAGAGACCAAGGCGCGGCTGGCCGAGTACGGCGGGGACCCGGCGGAAGAGGCCGACGGACTGGACGCTCAATGCGCCGCGGCAACGGCGCGCGAGCAGGAAATCCTGAAGGGTGAGAGCCGCGAGGAAGGCGCCTTGGCGGAAGCGGCGGCCGAGGGGCCCTACGATGCGATGGCCGCGGCCGAGGAACAGGTGTCCGCCCTTTCCCGCGATTTCGCGCGCGAACAGTCGCGCATGAACGCGGTCGAACTGCTTTGGAAAACCGTGCGGGACTGCCGGACGAAGGCCGTGGAAGCCGTGGCGGAACCGATTGAAACCGCCGCCACCGCGATGCTGTACCGTATCGCCGGGGGCCGCCTGGGCCGGATCCGGCTGGGCGATGGATTCGTCCCGGAGAATCTCGCTATTAGTTCGGCGGGAGCGCCCGTGGCGCTGTCCGACGTTTCCGGCGGCGAGCGCGAGCAGATTTTTCTGGCCACGCGCCTGGCGCTGGCCGATGTCCTGGCCCGGGAGGAGCGCCAGTTGGCGCTGCTGGACGACGTTCTGACCGCTACGGATACGGGGCGGATGGCGCGCATCCTGCGGCTGCTGGAGGAATCGGCCGAGAAAGTGCAAGTGGTGATCCTTACCTGCCACCCGGAACGATACGCCGCGCTCGATGGCGCGAAGTTTTTCGATTTGGAGCAGTTGCCGGCGGCCCGCGCCGCCACGGCCTGACGAGAAGAGACATGAACGAAGAATTGTTTGCGCGATACGCGCAGCTCAAGCGGCAGATGGCCGAACTGGAAGACGAGATGGAAGAACTGAAGCCGCAGTTGGCGGATGAGCTGAAAGCCTTGCCGGAGAGCAAGGTCAAGACGGCTTTCGGCCTGTTCAGCATCCAGCGCAGGGCTAAGTGGACGTACTCCGAGGTGACGCAGCAACTGGAAGGCGAGCTGAAGACGCGGCAGAAGCAGGAGCAGCAGGACGGAATTGCCACGGCGGAGTTCAGCGAGTACATGCTGTTCAAAGCGGCGAATTCGGCGGCGGCGTAGCTACAGCCGTTTTCCCGCGGCGCCGGCATTCGCGCCGGCGTCGGGGGCCGAATGTCGATATGAATGCCGACACGGCGGGCAGGAATGCCCACGCCACTTCCCGGGTTACAACCGGCTTACGGTCGCTCGCAGGTTCGCTACGCCGGCGGTGTACCTCTGGTCCACCACCGTGATCGCCACGGCGTCTTCCAGCCAGTCGTGCCAGACGCCGTCGGGGTCGTGCGAAGCTACCGTAATGGTGTAGTCCCCGGGGCAAAGCTCGCAGCGGAAGGCGTAGGCGATCTCCACCGTCAGACCCGCGGCGCAGGGGCCGAATTGCAGGCGCTCCAGTTCCGTGTTGGTGCCGTAGACGTTGAGGCCGATGCGCGTGCGGATCATGATCCCGACCACCGGGTCCGCCACGGTCTCGCGGAAGATCACGCGCACCTTCACCACCGCCAGTTCGCCGCTGCGCCAGACCATGGTGGGCCGGCCGTTTTCGCCGATGGTCTCGACGGCGAGCACCTCCGCGCGCCCGTCGCCGCGGCGCACGGCCGGGGAGAGCGCCGGGGCGGCGGTTTCGCCCCACGCGCGGACGCGCTCCGCAATATGTCTCCGGTAGCAGGCCAGGATCTCGCCGGGATCGCCGCGGGCGGCCAGGGCGCCATCGCGCAGCCACCAGATCTCGTCGCACAGCCGGCGCAGCAGGTTCTCTTCGTGGGAAACGATCAGCGCCGTGCCGCCCGCCCGGCGAAAAGCGTGGAGCGCCACGGCCGCCCGCTCGCGGGCCAGCGCATCGTGGAAGGCGAAGGCGTGTTCGATGAGCAGTACGCCGCCGCCCGGGATTTCCAGCGCGTCGCCCGGGCCGATGTAGCGCGCCGGTCCCCTCGCCGCGGCTTCTCGCAGCAGGCGGCCTTTGCCGGAGCCATCCTCGCCGATGACGCCGACCACAGCGCCGTCGGGCGCGGCCGCTTCGAAGCCCCCGCCATTACGGAATGCGATCGCCATAAGAAGTTAGAATATCAACTGCGGCATGGAAGACCCCAAACTGCTGGAGCGGATGCGCGCGGACTGGAACCGCCGCGCGGCGGAAGACGCCAACTACTACGTGGCCTTCGGCCGGAGAAATCAGGGGGAGATCCACGGCGTGGATGTCTCGGACGAGATGATCCGCCTCGCGCGCGAGCGCCTGCGGACCGCGCCTAATGCTTTTCCGCGCCATAACTCCGGCTCGGACCTGTCGGCCTATCCCGACGCGAAATTCGATTTCGTCTATTCCTACGCGGTTTTCCAGCACATCCCGAGCCGGGACACGGTGTTCGGGTATTTGCGCGAAGCCCGCCGCGTACTGAAACCCGGGGGGCTGCTGCGATGCCAGATGAACGGACTGCCGCGGGAAGCGCGCCGGTTCGATACCTGGACGGGCGTGCGGATTCCGGCGGGCGAGGTCGCCCGGTTCGCGGAAGAGAACGAGTTTCAACTGCTGGCGCTGGAACAGGCGGAAAGCCAGTACATGTGGATCACCTTTCGGAAGCCCCGCCCCTCCGCGCGGGCCGCGGCCGCTCCGCCTCATCTTCGCAAGATCAGCAACGCGCGCACGGGCGAAGATGCCAGCCCCGCTTCAGGCGAACTGGCGGTCTTCTCGCTGTGGATCGACCGGCTCCCGGAGAACTGCGATCTGATCCACTTGAGCGTAACCGCGGACGGGCTGCCGTGCCGGCCAGTCTATGTCGAACCGCCGGCGCCGGACGGAATGTCTCAAATCAACGCCGCGCTGCCGTTGACGGGTCTCGTGCCCGTGGAAGTGAAGTGGCGGGGTGAGCCTCTTTGCGCCGGCTGGACCCGGATCCTGCCCGCGCCGCCGCCGGCGCCGCGGATCGTGGCCCTGAGCGACGGCATCGACCTGTTCTCCGGGCCGCGCATCGCGACCGGTTCGGTGAAGGTAGCGATCGTGGAGACGACGCACCCGCGCGAGTTCCGGGCCACGGTGGACGGCGTGGAGGCGGCGGATTGGGAATCGTCCCGCATCGACCCCGCGATGGAGCGGTACGAGTTCAACTTCCGGCTGCCGCGGGGCATCGGCCGCGGACCGCACGAGGTGCGGATCGCCCTCGGCAGGCGGACCTTTCTGCCCATACCGATCGAGGTGGCGTGAGGGCGCTGGCGGCCGCGGCCGCGGTGATCGCGCTCGGCGCCGCGATCCTACGGGTTCCAGCCGGTCGACGCGTAATCCAACTGCCGGCGGGCGTCGTCGACGTGCGGTCGGAGATGCCCGTCGATGCCGGCGCGGAGGTGCGCGGCGCGCCGGCGGGGACGGTCCTGCGCCTGGCGCCCGGGTTCACCGGCCGGGCGGCCATCGTGGTGCGCGGCGACGGCGTGCGGCTCACCGGGTTCACCATCGATGGCAACCGCGGCGCGCTGGAAACCCGTTCCGGCCTGCCGCCTTCGGACGTAGCGTTCGCCCGCTTCACGCGCGGCAACGGCGTGCTGGCGGAAGGCGTATCCGGGCTGGCGATCGAAAACGTGCGGTTCCGGAACGTGGCGGGTTTCGCCATTCTCGCCAGCCGCGATCGCGACATCTCTATCGATCGCGCGCAGATTACGGACAGCGGGTCGCGCAACCCCGCCGGCCGCAACAACGCGACCGGAGGCATCCTGCTGGAGGAAGGGACCACGGATTTTCGCGTTACCCGCTGCGACCTGCGGCGCATCCGCGGCAACGGAGTGTGGACGCATTCGCTCTACACGTCTCCGAGGAACGCGCGCGGCGTGTTCGCGCAGAACCGGTTTGCAGAGATTGGGCGCGACGCCTTGCAGGTGGGGCACGCCACCGCCGTGCGGGTGGAATGGAACGCCGGCCGGCGCATCGGCTATCCCGCCGAAGACGTGGACCTCGAAGGCCGGGCCTACCCCGTGGCGATCGACACAGCGGGCAACGTGGACGGTTCGTCGTACGCCCACAACCGTTTCGAGGAGATCGACGGCAAGTGCATCGACCTCGACGGCTTCCACGACGGCGAGGTGCGCGAGAACGCCTGCGTGAACCGCGGCGCGCCGGCGCAGTACCCTTTCGGCAACTACGGGGTGATCATGAATAACAGCAACCCGGATATGCAATCACGCAATATCCGGCTGGTGGAAAACCTGGTCGACGGCCCGTTGTACGGCGGCATTTTCGTGATCGGCGAAGGGCACCTGATCGCCCGCAACCGCCTGCTGAACATCAACGCCGCGCACTGCGACGCCTGCTATTACCTGGCGGACCAGCCGGAGATGCTGCGCAGCGGAATCTATCTGGGGCGGGGAGCGGAGCGCCCGGACCCGGCGCGGGGAAACACCATCGAGGACAACGAAATCACCGGCTATAAAATGAAAGCCCGGTGCATTGGGATTGCGCCGGGCATTCAGAAGGACTGGAATACGATTCGCAACAACCGCTGCGAATGAGTACCGCCGGTGGCAAAAACCGACCACCGGCGGTACCTGCTATTTGATCTGCGCGGTCAGCGCCTCGATGGCCTTCTCGATCTGCCGGTCGTGGCCTCCCAGGTAGTCCGGCGGGGTGTTGTCCACCGGCACATCCGGCGGGACGCCGTAATTCTCCATGTTCTTTCCGGACGCCGTGTAGACGCCGGAACCCGGCGTACGGATGCTGGAGCCGTCGAGCAGCGTGAAGGAACCCGTGCCGATGACGGCGCCGTAGGTCGGCATGCCCACGGTTTTGCCCAACCCGAGCGACTTGAAGCCGTCGGGGAACATCTCGGCGTCGCTGGCGGAACGCTCGTTCTGAAGCACCACCATGGGGCCGAAGAAGGTCTGGCCGGGGCGCGGCGCGGCGATGGAATCGCGGTTCACGGTGGATTGGTACTGCCGGCGCTGCACCAGGATCCCGAGCAGTTCCTGGTCGATGCCGCCGCCGCCGTTGAAGCGCTGATCGATGATCAGCCCCTTCTTGTCCTGGTTGACGAGCAGGTCGCGCTGGAACTTTTCGAGCGACGGCGCGTCCATGGCCCGGATGTGCAGGTAGCCGATCTGGCCGTTGGTCAGTTTGCGGACCATCTCCTCGCGGTTGTCCACCCAGAGTTCATATTGCAGGTCGCCCATCTGGGCTGAGGTCATGGGGGTGACCGAGAATTTCCACGCGCCCTCCGCGGTGGGCTTGGAATTCACCGTGAACTCCAACTTGCCGCCCGGCAGGACGTTGAAGACCTCCCAGTAATTAGCGGTGGTCTTGAGGTCCTTACTGTTGACCGAAAGCACGAAGTCGCCCACGGAGAGCTTGATGTAATCGCGGTCCGCCGGCCCCTTCTTGTAGATGTGGGAGACCTTGAAGAAGCCGGAAGCGTCGGGCTCCAGGTCGAAGCCGGGGTAGCGGGTCTGGGTGCGCTCCGCCTGGCGCTGGCCGGGGAAGCCGCCCCCGCCGGAAATGCCGGTATGGGACGCGTTCAGCTCGCCGATCATCTCCATGACGACGTTCTGCAACTCCTCCTGGTCGGCGATGTAGGGGAGCATGGAGGCGTAGGTGTCCTTGGCCCTGGCCCAGTCCACGCCGTGCATTTTGGCGTCATAGAAGCGGTTCTTCATGACGCGCCAGGCCTCTTCGAAGACCTGGGTGCGTTCGGCGGCGAGGTCCACCTCCATGCGGACGGTGAAATTGATGCGCCGCGGGGAAGGACCGGAAGCCGTGGTGGGGGCTGCGGCCGCTGCCGCCGCTCCGGTTCCGCCGCGCCCGCCGCGCCCGCCGGTGGACGCCGCCGCGGGAGCGGAACCGCTATCCGCCGGAGCCGGAGTGACGGGCAGGTTGTAGATGCCGCCGCCGGCTCCGAAATAGATGCTGCGGCCGTCGCGCGCCCACTGGGGCTCGTTGCCGCCGAACCCGCCGAACCCGCCGCGGCCGCGCCCGCCGCCGGCGGCATCGGCCTGGACCGTGGTATTGAGCCGGGTGATGCGCGTGCCGTCCTCGGCCATGGTGTACAACCCGGGACCGCCCGCCGCGGCGCCCTCGGTCCCACGGCCCCCGCCGGCCGTTCCGCTGGCGGAGAACAGGTAGGTGTGGCTGTCGGGCGAAGGGTACACCGACGAAACCTGCATGGTGGTGAGCTGCTTGAAACGGCGCTCCATGCCGTCCCAGTCGATCTTCACTTCGACCTTGGCGGGGGCGGCGTTGGCACCCGCTCCCGGACCGCGTCCGCCGCGCCCGCCGGCCGGCGTCTCGGGGGTAGCCGTCTCGGCCTGCGCCTCGGTGTTGATGTCGCGGCCCTCGTCCGGGTCTTTCTCGACCTTGGTCAGCGGCAGGCTCCAGAGCGACATCGTGGTGCGATTCGTGGAGGCCATGGACGGCGCGCCGAACCCGGCGATGAACAGGATCTTCTTGCCGTCCGGGGTCCACTTCGCGCCGCTCGACAGCAGAAACTGCTCGGAAACGATGGCGCGTTCCTCGCCGCCATCCAGCGGCTTGATGTAGACGTGGGTGCGCAGGAGCTTATCCTGCTTGGAGTACAGGAGCAACTTGCCGTCCGGCGCGATCTGCGGCCCGTTGACGTTGCCGTATTCGCCCGATGCCACCACGTCCGTCTTCCCGGTTTCGATCTCCACACGGCGCAGCTTGTGGTCGGAGCCGTTCCACAGCAGGTACTTGGAATCGGCGCCCCACAGGATGGCGGACTTGTCGCAGTCCGCGTCGCTGAGCTTCTTGGGGTTTTTGCCGAGCTCGTCGGAAAGCCATACTTCCTCCCGGCCGGTGCGGTCGGAGAGGAACGCGATCCACTTGCCGTCGGGCGACCAGCGCGGGTTCTCCTCTTTCCAGGGCGTTTCGGTGACGCGCTGCGGCTCGCCGCGGTCGGTGGCGATGGTGAAGATCTCGCCGTGGTCCTCGATGGCCGCGCGCTTGTTGGAGGGCGAAATGTGGAAGCCCTGCGCTTCGTTGGCGAAGGTGACGATCTCCTTCTCGTTGTCCTTGACGTCCGACTTCACGTCGACCTTCACTTCGGCGGTCTTGCCGCTGGCCACGTCCAGCTTCCAGAGCCCGAAGTTGTCCTCGTAGACAATCACTTTGCCGTCGAAGGACATGCTCGGAAAATAGAGGTTGCCGTCGGTGTGCTTCGTGACCTGGACCGGCTTGCCGCCCTTCTCGGAGATCTTCCAGATGTTATTGACGCTCTTCATCACCTCCGGCCCGCCGTACTGAATGTTCTTTTCGTTGGCGGTCATGTCCGCGACGAAGTAGATGTAGCCGTCGCGCCCGTACATGGGCCACAAATAGTTGCCCCTGTAATCGGCGTCGCCAAGCTGGGTGAACCTCTTCGCGGCCACGTCCATGATCCACAGATCCACGGCGTAGCTGCCGCGGTAATGCTTGCGCGACCACACGCCCGGATGCCGGGAGAACGCCATCCTGGAGCCGTCAGCGGAATAGCTGGCGTAGGAGCCCCAGTCGGTGTCGATGGGCTGCTCCGTCCCGCCGTCCACCGAAATGGCCCATAGGGTGGAGACGGTGGGGAAAGCGCCCTTGCCCCGCGCGGAGGAAAAGATAACCTTCTTCCCGTCGGGCGTCCAGCCCACCACCGTGTCGGCGGCGCTGTGGAACGTCAACTGGCGCGGTTTGCCGCCCGTGGCGGGGACGACGAACACGTCGTAGTTGCCTTCCCGGTTCGAGGAAAAGGCGATCATCGAACCATCGGGCGAGTAGCGCGGGTTGATGTCGCGCGCCTTGTGGTCGGTGATACGCTGCACGTCGGCGCCGTTTTCGTTGGCGGTCCAGATATCGCCCAGATAACTGAAGGCGATTCTACCTTTGGAGTAGGAGGGGTACCGCAGGAGCCTCACCTGGGCCTGCGCAAAAAGCGGCAGCAGAAACAGGGAAGCAAGAAGCAGAACTCTTCGCGTCATGGGGTCACTCCGGTATTCAGGATACAGAGATGTTAAACGGTGGCGCGGGGGAAGGCAACCGGAGCGGAGGGAACTGTCGCCGCAAAATGATAATGTCCTATTTGCGCAAAGTAGAAATGTCCTATTGACACCGCCCAGGCTGGGGAGGTGCAAGAAGGACAACTACTGATGACGCAAGCCGAACGGGACCGCCTGGTGGCCCTGAAGAAGGC
>JAIQFU010000380.1 GCA_020073115.1 Terriglobia bacterium | reverse complement strand
CGGCGGCGCCGAGATCAGCCGGCTGGTGTGCGGCTGCAACCCGTTCTACGGTTTCAGCCATTTCAATCGCACGACGGATACCCTGATGCAGGAGTATTACACCGCGGAGCGAGTCTGCAACGTTCTGCACCAGTGCAACCGGTTCGGGATCAACGCGTTCAATTACTACCCTGGCGGCCGCGGCCAGCAGGATTTCGAGCGCTTCCGCGCCGAAGGCGGCCGTATGCACCTGATCGCCCAGGGCATTGGTGATCCGACCGATGTGATTCAGGCCCTCAAGCCGCTGGCCATCTACCACCATGGGGGGAACACAGACCGCGCCTTTCAGAATGGCGAAATGGGCTCCGTCAAGGAATGGTGCAAGAAGGTGCGGGACCTCGGCGCGCTGGTCGGCGTTGGCTCGCACAAGCCGGAAGTGATAGCCCTGGTGGAAGAGGAGAACTGGGACGTCGATTTCTACGCCGGCTGCGTTTATAACGTAACGCGCACCACAGATGAATGGAACCAGGTCTTGAGCCGCGAGTTGGTGGAGATGCAGGGCGACTGTTACCTGCAAAGCGACCCGCCGCGCATGTACAAGGTCCTGCGCGCCGTCCGGAAGCCCTGCTTCGCATACAAGATATTGGCAGCCGGGCGCGTGACCAACGTGGAGCAGGCTTTCAAGACTGCATTCGCGAGCATCAAGCCCCACGACGGCGTGTTCCTGGGCCTGTTTCCGGTGACGAGGGACGAAGTCCGCGAGGACGCCGAACGGGCGCACCGGATTCTGGGCGGCTCCTGACCCGCCTTGGCGCGGGGGGTTCAGTTCAGCCGCGCGCCGGCCGCTGGCGCAACGGCGCCACAACTTGTCGGATCCGGCCGCCTCCTGATAACCTCCGTCAACCAGTACGTTAACGGTACGCTTCGGGGATATTCGGCCGCCCCATTTGATTCATGATTGGAGGAGTGACCGCGAGGCGGCCGACTACGAAGACTTGAATGTCGCCACCGACACAAATACAAAATCCTCTGCCGGTATGGCAAAGCGCGCTCCTCGCCCAAGGTTGCCGAGTCGATGTCGGCGGCAAGACCCTCCCCCTGAAGCTGGAACCGGTCGGGAATAGCTTGCGCTGTACCCCTTCGTCCAGCGGCTCCATGTTACCTTTCGGCGTGAGAGTTCTTGTCGGCCGCCCGGTGACCATCACGTGGGACGACGAACTCTCGCGCTACATCGTCGAGGCGCTTGGAAAACGGATATCGGCATAGGGAGCCGGGATTCGCGCGCCGGTAATCAGCGCCAGGGCTGCGTGCCATCCGCTTCGCCCCGGCTCCTCTCCATGCGGCACGGTCTGGGATGCATTGTGCCGGATGATCGCGCTAGTCGTCCGCGCTAAACCATTTGAAGACTGGCGGAGCACCCTCGCGAGGAGTACTCTTGCTGGGGGCAAAGAAGCCTTCCGGCGTGACGCGGGCATCGTGGGCCAGCGATTTACCACGAGTTTCCCGAATCCCTGTCAACTCCCGAGGCACTCGTTGACGCCTGGCTGAACGCGCCGCGGTTCCACCCAGGTAAACGGGCGCCCCCATCGGAGAGATGAGATGAACAAGGGCGAAGTGCGATCCGGCGACCGACAGCAGGTTCATCGTCGCTATCCCATTGTGCTCGACGTCGAGTACTTCCTCACCGACGACCGTGGATTGGTCCGGCCGGGACGAGGGCGCACAGTCAGTCTCTCCAGCACTGGGGCCCTGATCCAACCGGACCAGCCCATCCCGCCTGGAGCTTTCAGAGTGCAACTCGCGGTGTACTGGCCGGTGCGTCAGGATAAGGCGGCGCTGACGCTGATGATCCACGGCTATGCCACCGGCCGGGGCGCGGGCGGGGCCATCTCCGTGGCGTTCTGGCGGCACAAATTCACGACCGCGTGCGTGTAGCGCGGCCGCGGGGAGGCATTTGCATTTCTGAAGGGCCGTCCCGGAGTCCGCGAGATTCAGGCATTCGGTGATCGGTTGAATGTCATTGTCGATGGCGATGGAAGGGCACCCGCCCCCTCCGACCTCTGCGAGATGTTTTCGCCGCGACTGCGGCAGATCTTTACGGTGTTCGTTTTGCTACAGATTCTGGACGCCCTGACCACCCTCGTCGGCTTGCGCTACGGCGCGAACGAGAGCAGTATTTTTGTTGCCCAGTTGCTACGGTTCGGCCCGGTTACCGGTCTCATGATTTGCAAGGGATTCGCCCTGTGCCTCGCCACCACGGCCATCGCGTTCGGGCGCGAACGCCTCGTCCGTTTTGTGAACTTCTGGTTTGCCGGCGTGGTCGGGTGGAACGTCCTCATCATCCTCAGGATCTCGGCGTCCCTGAGCTGAAGGGCTGGATCCCGCCATGCAGCGCGCGGCAGGCTTGATGGTTTGAACGTGCCTGCGCGTGCTGTTTACCTCGCACGGCTCCCGCCCTCCGTCAGTAAATCGGCCATACGCCGGGCGTCGCAATCTCGAGCAGATGCCGGTCCGGATCGCGAAAATAGATACTTCTGCCGCCCAACTCCCACGTGCGCTTCTCTTCCACCGCGATTCCGTTCTCCGCCAGCCAGTCTTCCCAGCCTTCGAAGGACTCCGGGCGGATCGCGAACGCAAGATGAAGTTCGCCGTCGCCGTCGTGCGGCGACTGGATGGTGCGCGAACCCCCCTTTCTGAACAGCAGCAAGACCTGGTGAACACCCGCCCCCAGGGCGCAGCCGCGCTCGCCGAAGTCGCTGATAACCCGAAACCCGAAAATCTTTTCGTAGAACTGAGCGGAACGGGCCACATCGGCCACGTAAAGCGAGGACTCCAGAATTCCTTCGGCCTTGGGACGCATATCAACTCTCCGGTACGCTGTCGCCTCAATATACCGCGGCGGCGCCGACCAGAAACGTGGGGTAGCGCCACCCGTGGAGCGGCAGGCAGGCCCAAAATAGCGGCTCGGCGGAGAATCGTCACCGCGCCCCGATCTGTTCGAACGGCGCGTTCTGAATCGCGTACTCCGCCCAGTCTTTATAATCGAAATGCCACCACTCGGACGAATAGACCGTGAACCCCTGCCGTTCCATCTGGCTCCCCAGCAAATCGCGCCGGGCGCGCTGGGCGGCAGTTGCGCCCGCAGGAGCGCCGCCGCCGCGGGCCGCTGCGCTCGGATTTCCGGAACTTTCCGTGCTCCCGGGGAGGCTTGGCGGCCAGCGCTTCGGCGCGCAGGTCCGCGACGGGCCGCACGGGCTGAATCCGGAATACGCCCGGTCCGGACTGCGCGGCCATTCCCAGCACGAGCGGTCCGGCCGGTATGAAACGCCTGGCGGCGTGCGTTTTTTCCCGGAGTAAGGGCACGCTGAGGCCTGTCTTCGAGCGCTATCGCTCGATCTTGAATCCGATCTTCACCGTCACCTGGAATTCCTGCACCTTGCCGTCGGCGATCCGGCCCCGTTCATCGATCACTTCGAACCAGTCCATGTGATGCACCGTTTTGGACGCCTCCACCACGGCCGATTTGACGGCTTCGGCAAAGCTCTGCGGCGATGTGCCGACAATCTCGATCATTTTATATGTTCCGGGCATACGTCTCTCCTCCTTTAAGGATTGTAATCGCTCGTTCTTCCGTATTCGAGCGGAACCCGCTTCCGGCTGCGGCCAGCAACATCCGGACCGCCCGGAGCGTGGGGAACGGAACGAGTGTGCGTAACATGGCGCCTCGGCCGACGGATGTGGGGAGAATGGGACATTTGGGCCTTGTGCCCGCATATCGAAACGGTGTATATGGAAATCTGCCCGATCGAAACGCCGACGCCGGCAAGAGCCGGAGCCAACGAGGTACAGCATGGAACTGTTTGTCGCGGCCGTTCTGGCATGCGCCGCCATTCTCTTGGGAGGCATCCTGCTGGGTGGAATCGCCGTCATGGTCCATGCGCGGACCGGGCGGCGGGAGCGCCGGGAAATGAGACGGCATATTCAGCGGCTTGAGCTCGCTGACCGGGAGTAGGGAGCCGCCTCTCGCCCAGGCGTATCGCTCCTCACCAGAACGAAGATTATCTTTCGTTAAGCAGACGCCGTTGTCCAATTTGGGCGTATCTCGCGCCGGCCTCGCCACTTATAATCGCCGCAAATGGACCGCCCGACGAGCTTTTCCGTAATCGAAGGCCGCCAGGTCTTCACCAATGGTTTCAGGAGACTATGGCAGTGTCCTGAATGCAAGTGGTGGCGCGACTGGACAGAGCGTACCTGCTGCGCCTGTGGAAGCAGCCGCGCCGGACAGGAATCGAAGCCGGAACTTTCGTTGCGGGCGGACCGGACGCCACTGGTCAGGCAGGTCCATACCTGATATCCAATGCGAACTTGCGCCGGCCGCGATCCACGGGTGATCATGGAAGCGGTTTGAGATCGCAAGTCCTCCGTGAAAAGCGGGCCGCTGACCAGGCGGCCCGCTATTTTTGTTTTGGGGGGCGCTGCGGCGAAAATATCTTCGCGTATCGGTAGGCTGCAAAGCGGGGACTGGCTCGAATTTCGCCGCCTTTGCGAAACTTCGTGCCTGTACCCGGTTTGCCCTTTTCGGATCGTACTGCGTGGTATTTGCGCCGCGGATCACCAGGCCTGCAAAGCGGGGACTGGCTCGAATTTCGCCGCCTTTGCGAAACTTCGTGCCTGTACCCGGTTTGCCCTTTTACGGATCGTACTGCGTGGTATTTGCGCCGCGGATCACTAGCGGGCGCGGCTATTCCGGTGGCCGTCTCATCGCGCCGGAGCGTCTCTTTCTGCTTTCAGCCCGCTGGCCGCGCTCGCAGGTGAGCTGCGGCGCTGGCTCCGATGGGGCCGCTTCCAGCGTGTTCAGCAGCGTCAGCACGACCGTCTGGAGCTGCTGCACCGTGGACCGCAGGACCGCCACCTCGGCTAACAGACCAAGCATTGCCTCCTCGTCCGGTTGCTGCTGGTTCGCCAGGATCATGTCACGTCCTTTCGCCGGTTCTTCAGACTCTTTGGAGGAGAACACACGGCGCCTGCGCTCCATGGTCGCTCACGGCGGCATCTGTCACAAGATGGCTTTAGTTAGTAAGGGGAACGCCCAGAGCGAAGGGCCGCCGCAGGCTGCGCTCTCTTTTCGGTCCATCGGGCGTCTTCCGTCTGCCCGTGGGGGCGTGCCGGCGCCGGGAGCGTACATGAAACTTCTAGCGTGAAGGAAGAAACGAAATAGCTTATGCGCCGCGCCAAGAGATATTACCCCGTAGGCAGCGCCTCGATTTTGTGACAATCTGATAAAGTCGGCAGGAACAGCGCGAAATCATTGCAAGGGGCGCGGGATTTTAAGGGCCGCGTCAAGACAACTCGTCACGGCTGCCGGGGGCACGCCGAAATGGAAGGTCTCATGTACTCGACTGCAGGTGAGCGTAGCGTCCCGGCGGAGCCCGGTGGCAGGAGCCATGTCGTAACGTTTCGCGTCTCCGGCGAAGAGTTCGGATTGCTGGTTCGCGCGCGGGCTCTGTCGGAGGCGCGCAGCCTCTCCAGCTTTGCGCGCCGGGCCGTCCTCGAAAAAGTGCGGAGCCTGGAGGAGCCGTCAAACACTCTGAGCGGCGATCTCTCGACCCTCGCCACGACCTTGGCGGAACTGGACACTGCCCTGCGCCAGATCAGCACCCGAATTCGCAGCATCCTGGGGCTCCCGAAGCCCGACGGCGCCACCCCGGACACCGAGTAGCTCCGTGACCCACGATTTCTCGGGCCGAAGTGCGGTCGATCCGATGCTTCGCCCCTGCATGGGCCGATCGTAGAGGCCAGCCATGGCGAGCGCAAATAGTACGGCACAACCAGAGGTCAAAGTACTACTGGTTTCACCCGCTCCGACCCGGGAGGGCGACCCGCGTTGGCCGGACAGGATCCCCTCCCGCGGCCGACCGGCAACCCGCTGCTCTCCTGCGTTTGCGCACGCTTCGAGAACGAAATCGCCGGGGCGGCTCACCGGCGCATCCCTCCGCGCCTGGCGGAGCAAAGACCGCAAACCCCGCATAACCAGACGGTTGTCTGACCTGCTTGATCGTCGCACGCATTTCCGCTGCATCTTGTATTCACGCCGGGAGAATCCGCAAATACAGATTGCGGTTGCGCCGCAGTCATCCGCGGCCCCTTGCGTTGCGGATTGGGTTTGGCCCGGTCGTTCTCGCTCTCGCCTATCGGAGCATGGGCTGGGCCGCTAACTCCCCCGTCTAATAAAGCCGTCTATGTCTTTTGAGCGATTGAAGAGTCCGTCATCCGGTGCTAATGTTTCAAATCGGAGGACTTAACGCACATGCATCTGCGAAACGTATTTTTCGCGATCCTCGCTCTCGCGGTGGTCGCCCTTGCTCAACCTGCCACGGTAGACGCGCCTTTCCAGGTTCGCTACGCGGCGAATACAACTTTCGGCGAATCGTATATCAACATCACGAATGATGGCGCCAACGGCGCTCCGCTGCTGGGTCCCGGCTTCGGAGATCAGCGTGGCAATATCTGCGTGAACGTGTATGCGTTCTCGCCCGACGAACAGATGATCTCCTGCTGCTCTTGCCTGGTGACCCCGAACGGTCTCGTCAATCTCGGCGTGAACCGTGACCTCACCTCGAAGACGCTGACGGGCGTCATTCCGACGTCGGTAGTGATCAAACTAGTGGCTTCCCTGTCCGGTGGCACCCCTGCCGGCAGCGGCACCAGCTGCACCAACAGTGCGGCTCAGGTTACGACTGCCACCTTGGTTCCGGGCATGCTCGCCTGGGGCACTACGAATCACCTGGCCGCCGCCGGCGGCGCCTATATGGTTACCGAGACTCCGTTTAGCCCGGCTACTCTGAGCGCCGGTGAACTCGCAAGTCTGGGCGGCCGTTGCGCCGCGATTCTTGGCAACGGCAGCGGGTTCGGCATTTGCCGGTCCTGCCAGGCTGGCGCGCTCGGCGCTGCCCACAAGTAGCCAGGGGTTGTGCTTGAGTGTATCGGGTAACCGGGATCCCCGGTTACCCGTTTTTTTTAGTTCCGTTATTGGGGAAAGGGTGAGCCGGTAAAGAGCGCCATGCGCATACCGCTTTGGCTGGGTACGAATAGAGAGACGGCGGCATTGCCGCCCGTTGTGTTGGTCGTCGATGACGACCCGTCGGTCCGGGGGGTGGTTGCCGCGATCGATGCGGGTGAACCCATTGATTCTATGAGATGTTTTCGGGTCTCCGCGGGGCCGCGTGAGGGACCCCAGGGAGCCGCGCCAGAGTCCCGGCCAAGGCCAACTCCCATTACTGGCCAAACACCTGG